>JAZSKB010000002.1:0-93697 GCA_045534635.1 Bacteroidales bacterium | reverse complement strand
AGGAGGCGTTGTTTTAATTACAGCATCTTTGTCTCATTTATTAAATATGTCAATTGATGTTTTATTAGATAAAAATATATCATGGACACAAATAGATACAATAAGTATAGTTTTGTTATTTTTGGGATTAGTATGTATTTTGATTCTATTTATTAGAAAAAAAGCCTTAAAAAACTAATTTTTTCCGCTACCTATGGCGGCGGGCTTTTTTTTGTTTTATCAGAATATAAACTCGTCAGAACGAAGTGATTCTGTTTTTTTCTTTTTTTATAACGTTTCAAGAAGAATTTATCATTAAGTAAATAATTTTTATTTTTTTTAAACTAAAAGACAATTTTGGTCGTTAGTTTTGTAATGGAATTTTTATTAGATTGGGGATATTTAGGTTTATTTATTGGAACTTTTGTTGCAGCAACGATAGTACCATTTTCATCAGATTTATTGATAGTAGGTTTGTTGTTGGCAGGAGGAAATCCATTGTGGTGTTTTTTATCGGCAACAATAGGCAATTGGTTGGGAGGACTTACTTCTTATATTTTGGGTTGGTTAGGGAAATGGGAATGGATAGAGCGTTGGTTGAAAATTTCAAAAGAAAAATTACTTAGTCAACAATCAATAATAGACCGTTTTGGAGTATGGATAGCATTAGGTTCTTGGTTGCCATTTGTAGGAGATGTTTTTGCAATAGGATTGGGATTTTATAAAATAAATCCGATGAAAAGTATTTTATTTATGTTGATAGGCAAGGCATTGCGTTTTGCTTTTTGGATAGCATTGTATTTATTTTTTGGAGAAAAGTTTTTGTCTTTGTTATAGTTATATATAAAAAAAGTTGTCCTTTAAGGACAACTTTTTTTTATTAATTAAAAATTTAAATAAGATGTTTTTCTTTTAAAATTTTCTTAATTTTTTCAAAAGTATCTTCAATATCGCTATCTAAACCGACAGAGAAACGAACTAATCCTTCACTCATACCCATTGCTTTTTGATATTCTTCTGGTACTTCAGAAGAAGTAGATTTTCCAGAGCAAGAGAATAATGTACGGAAATATCCTAAACTAACCGCTAAATAACCAATACCTTCTTCTTGCATTGCTTCCATAAATAAGTTTGCTTTTTCTGCGGTAACAAGGTCAATTGCTATCATACCACCAAAACCAAATTGAGGATTCATTTGTTTTTTCATCAATTCGTGGTCAACATGAGAAGGAAGACCTGTGTAATTTGCTTTAATACCGATAGAATTAAATTGTTCTGCTAAATACATAGCATTACGGCTGTGTTGTTGCATTCTAATGTGCAATGTATATAAATTTTTCAAAATAGAAGTAGCACGATAAGAATCTAAAACAGGACCTAATAACATAGCGGTACCAGAATTTACGTCTATCAAATTATTAATAAATTCTTGGTCAGCACAGATAGCACCAGCAACGCAGTCGTTTTTACCATTGACAAATTTTGTCATAGAATAAATAACAACATGAGCACCAAGTTTATATGGAGAAAATATCATTGGAGAGAAAGTATTGTCAACCAATAATTTAGCACCAACTTCGTCAGCGATTTTTCTTAATTCACCAATATTGGCAATTCTTAACAATGGATTGGACATTGTTTCGGTATAGATAACTTTGGTGTTAGATTTGCAAGCGGCTTTTACATTGTTCAAATCGGAGGTGTCAACAAATGATACTTCAACTCCAAAACGACCAATGTAATTTTTAAGGAATGCAAAAGTACCACCATAAACAGTCATACTTGCAACAATGTGGTCACCATTTTTTACGCAATTTAGTAAAGCACAAGTAATAGCCGCCATACCAGATGCGGTAGCCCATGCTGCTTCGGTACCTTCCATAGCTGCCAAAGCATTGCATAAAGACAAATTACTTGGGTTCCAATGTCTTGAATATAAATAATAACCTTCAGTTTCACCATGGAAAGTGTCTGTCATTAATTGACCTTTAGGAAAGGCAAATGTTGCTGAATCGTTGATAGATGGATTAACACCTTTTTCTACGCTGAGTGCTTGTGCGTCGCAAATTGCTTTTGCTGGATTAAAATTCTTCATATTTTATTTATTGTTAAATTTACAAATTATTAAAATTTCAAAAAATATTTATATAAACGTATTTTTTTTAGAAATATTGTTTTTTTTAACATTTATTAGTCATAATTTCTAAAACACATTTGTCGGTTTCATTCATACCAATAGTGCCAATATAAGCTAAATTTTTAATTGTTTGGTCAACATCGTTGTCAATAATACCTTCAATATTGCTTACACATTCGTTGTTTATAGCAAGTAATGCCGATAGTATTGCAGTAGATATGCCGGTAGCAATTTTTAAAGAACAACCGGGTTTTGCTCCGTCGCAAATCATTCCAGAGATATTGGCAATCATATTTTTGATAGTTGCACATATTTGTTCAAAATCACCACCCATTAAATAGGTAATACCGCAACTTGAGCCAGTAGCTGCAACAACACAACCACACAATGCCGACAATTTACCTAAATGTTGTTTGATGTAGATAACAGTTAAATGGCTTAATATCAATGCTCTAACGAGTTGTTCTTGACTACAATGATTTTCTTGAGCATAAACTACAATAGGATTTGTGGCGGTAATACCTTGATTTCCACTACCAGAATTGCTCATTACAGGAATATTTGCACCACCCATACGAGCATCGCATGCGGAAGAAGTATAATAAAGCATCTTTGTATAAAGCGTTTCTCCCATGAGATGTTTTGATTTGTTTTTCAGGATTTTTCCAGTATTTAAACCATAATTTTCTTTAAAAGCATGCTCTGCTGTTGCCATATTTAATTTTGCAGCCTCTAAAATAAATTCTATTTTTGACAATGGTGTTTGAGTGGCAAAATCATATATTTTTTGTATAGATAAATTGATTTTATTTTCGGTTTCGTTTTTTATTTTATTTTGTTTTTTGTCAAACAGAATTTGTTCATTTTTTGCAATATGGATAAAATTGGTGTGGTCGTGTGCAATAATCGCTTTAGAACAATCTTTGCCATTGCTACAAATAACTTCAATATACAATTTTATATCAATATCTTTTTTTTGAAAAATATTGATACATTTTTGAGCAATTAATTCTTTACCTTTTTCTATTGTATTTTGATTGCAATCTTTAAGCACTTCGAGGAGATATTCAGATTTTCCGTCTAAGGCTCCCATTGCGATAGCGATAGGTAACCCTACCATATTCGTATTTGGAATACCAACGCCCATTGCGTTTTTTATAATATTGGCACTAAGATAAACATCAATTTGTTTGGGAGTACAACCTAAAATTTCTTTGGCTTTTGCTACTGCTAAAGCAACGGCTATTGGTTCGGTACAACCTATTGCAGGAAGTACTTCTTTTTTGATGAGTTGTATAACTTTATCTTGTTCTAATTCGTTCATAATGAATTGTTTGACAATTTTAGTTTTTTGTCTCTTATCTTTTTTTGTGAATAATTTTATATAATCTATCGTATAAGTAGGGTTTGTATCGTATAGTCATGTTGGGGTTGATAAAAATTTTGTTGAATCCATTTTTGTGCATTTGTTCGCATAAAGCAAAATGTTCACAACGAACTTCAACTCGATTATCGTTGTTGGGTAAAATTTTATAACGACATTGTTGAAGTGCTTCATATTTATATATAGCCATTCCTCCAAATGCAGAATAAACAGCAATAAGAGGCATATTGGGTTTTAGAAAAGCCCATTTATATTGATTGTCGGAGATACTTGTTTCAGTTTGGGGAACGTTTTCTTTCCCAAGTTCTACCAAGGCGTATGTATCGTTGTATCGTTTACGAAAAAAAGAGGAAGGGGAATATATATATCCGTTTGACGCCACAACGTCCCATTGTTCGTGCTGAGCAAACGAATCTAATATGCCATCTAAATCAATTCGTTGAACATCTAAATCTACCACCAATACATAATTTGCAACTAATTGGTTTTCTGTTATAAAATCTAAATATTTATTGCGATAATTTGCCATTTTTGATATTCTAAAATGTGAATAAAATCTATTGACGTTCACATTTTTTTGAGATGGGATAGTTTGTGTATGAAAATCTTCGGTACAAACATGTACATTAGAACGATTTTTCGCCCATTCGTGTAATATTTTTTTAGTGTTATCAATGCTATCATTTTCAAATATTACAACATGATAATCTTTTGCTAAATCGCAAAGGTTATCAATTATAGGGATATTTTTTTTAAGTCCAATTTCTCCATTACGAATGATACCACAAACAATAATGGATTGTTCTTTTAAAAATAAACGACCAATATTTGCTGTATTCATAATTTTGTCAATAAATTATTCATGAAAAGTAGGTTTTACTAAAAATGTACGGCGAAAAGCTCTCCATATCAATTTAACAATACTTTTATAATTGTCTTGTTTACGAGAATATTCATCGGCAAGTTTGTTTTGAACAATTTCTTGATTATGAATCAATGGCAAAATATGGTGAACTTTCATATTGGCGTATGGATTATTGGTATTGCTGGTATGAGTAGAATCTGCTCCAAATCCGATATTTGAAATTAAATTAACGTTGGGTATAATGTTCAATCCGTGTTTTCTCCAAATATGAAAGCAAAGTTGGTAATCCCAAGTATTGTTACCTTGTTTTTTCATAATTAAAAATCGGTCTTTCCATACTTGTCTTTCATTCCAAGAGAGAAAATATGGTTTAATATTTTGCATAAATTCTTTACACGAATAATCTTTAAGAAAAAGGTCGTAATTTTGCCATGTCCTTTTCCAAGTTGCCCAGCCCCAAATATGAGTGTATGCAGAAAAATAATAAGATCCGTTGCCTCTTTGTTGACCATTTTGAAAATTGTTACCAGAGATAATCCCAATACGTGTATCATCTTTGTATTTTTCCAATAACTCTTTGCAATAAGGAAAAAAATCAAGGTGAGGAAGACAATCATCTTCTAAAATGATACCCATTTCTTCATTTTCAAAAAGCCAAGAAATAGCACCACTAACTGCTTTTGCACAGCCTAAATTTTTATCACGGAAAAGAGTTTTTACTTCGCAATTCCAATCTATTAATTTTACTAAATCTCGTACTTGTTGGCATTTTTCAGATTCTCCAACTTTATTTTCACGAGGTCCATCAGCAGCAATGTATAATTTGCTTGGTTGAACTTCTTTTATCCTTTCAAATACTTGTTTTGCAGTGTCAAAACGATTAAAAATAACGAATAAAATAGGAATGTCAAATTGCATAAAAATAGGGTTATTAGATTTCTAAAATAGTTTTAAAATAATCTATGGTTTTTAAAAGACCTTCCTCTAATTGAATTTGAGGTTGCCAATTGTTAAGGGTATTTTTTGCCAAAGAAATATCTGGTTTTCTTTGCATTGGGTCATCAGAAGGTAATGCAATGAATTTAATCTTCGATTTTGAATTTGTTAATTCAATTACTTTTTCTGCCAATTCTAAAATTGTAAATTCACCGGGATTACCTAAATTGATAGGACCTGTAATATTATCAGGGGTATTCATCATTCGTATCATACCTTCAATAAGGTCGTCAATATATTGGAAACTACGAGTTTGAGAACCATCACCGGCAACTGTAATATCTTTGTTTTGCAATGCTTGAACAATAAAATTACTAACAACTCTTCCGTCGCAAGGGTGCATATTAGGACCATAAGTATTGAAAATACGTATGATTTTAATTTTAACGTTATTTTGTTTATGATAGTTAACAAACAATGTTTCGGCACAACGTTTCCCTTCATCGTAACAAGAGCGTTCACCAATAGGATTGACATTTCCCCAATAAGATTCTACTTGAGGGTGTACGATAGGGTCTCCATAAACTTCGCTGGTAGAGGCTTGTAATATTTTAGCATTCACACGTTTGGCAAGACCAAGCATATTTAAGGCTCCCATTACCGAAGTTTTTACAGTTTTAATACCATTGTATTGGTAATGTATAGGGCTTGCAGGACATGCTAAATTATAAATTTCATCAATTTCTGCAAAAAATGGTGTGCAAACATCGTGACGAACCATTTCAAAGTAAGGATTTTGCATCAAATCAATGATATTGCGTTTTGTCCCTGTAAAATAATTATCAAGACAAACAACTTCGTTGCCTTCGTTTAATAATCGTTTGCATAGGTGGCTACCGATAAAACCAGCACCACCAGTAACTAATATTCTTTTCATCATTATTTGTAAAAAATATGTGCAAAGATACTAAAAATACTCATATTATTATTTACTTAATGTAAATAATTGATAAAACTTCTTTAGAATGATATGGAGACCCCGGATAGGTGTCTGTATAATCAAGATTTAACCAATAATTATTGTTTTTGTCTAAACGATAATATATTTGTTTGTTTTTTATTTCGTCTGGAAAACAAGTGTATATTGCGTTAACATATTTGTCAAAATTATTTTTGTTACCACAATTCATTTCGGGATAAACGTGTTTTGGTGCCCATATAATTCTAACGTCAACACCAACGGCTTCGAGTGAAGATGCCATTAAAATGCTATAATCATCGCAATCGCCTGCCATGAGATTGATACTTTCTATTGGCGAAGCAAAATAATCAAAACCAGAAGGGTCGTTGACATATTTATAATTGTCTTTAATGTATTTTATCAATGAAAATTGACGACAAATTTGTCTGTATTTTGAATAATATTCGTCAAAATAGTCCAAAGAATGTTTTACAGCAAAATCTCTTACTATTGTATTTTTGTAATCAACTTTTCGTTGGATACGTTGTTGAAGTGTAATATGAGGTGCAATGGCTTTTTGTGCTGGTAAAATTTCTACCTGATACATTTTGGCATTTTTGCCCAAAAGAAGATTTATACTATTGTAAGCGTTGCTCCAAACCGCTTTTGGACTCCAACCAATACTTCCTATTAATAATGTACTGATAATGATTCCAAATGCAATAATAATTGTGTAATAGTAGTTTTTATATCGAAATGTTAGATATATTAAACCAATAAGAAAGAATATAAACAATAAAAGAAACTCTATTTGGTATTTTCCAACAAAAACGGGAGGCAAGAATTGGGTAAAAAATGATGCTCCAATTGCAGAGGAAATGGCTGCAAATAGTATTTGTAATATTATTACAACTTTGTTATATCGATTTTTTTCTTTTTTTTTCTTCATTAAAATGATTTAAAGTTGCAAAGATACAACTTTTAATGATTCATTTTTATATAAAAAAGTAGATTTTGCAAAAAAGTGAATAATATTTTTTTATAATTGCAGATTTGTTTTTTCCGAATAGAAAAAAATGTTACTTTTGCAAATTGATTTTAATCATAATAATTTTGAATGGTAAAAAAATGAAATACATATATATCAAAGTTTTTTTTGTGTATTGTAGTTTGTCTTTAATCAATGTAAATACAACTCTTTTTGCACAATCAAATTCGCAAGAACAAATGGCTTTGCAATTTTTTCAAGAGCAATCTTATGAAAAAGCAGAGATGATTTTTTCAGAATTGTACGATAAAAATCCTAACGATTTTTATTATTCCTACTATTTGCAATGTTTAATTGCAATGCAACAATATAAATCGGCAGAAAAATTGGTGCGAAAACAAATAAAGTTAAAACCAAATATTTTTCAGTATCAAGTAGATTATGGTTATCTTTTTGAAATTCAGGGAGAAAAATCAAAATCAAAAAAACATTACGATGCAATAATTGCTTCAATCACTTCAAATTCGACATTGATAAATGATTTGGCAAAATCGTTTATGTCAAAAAGTTTAATTTCGAGTGCAATTGCAACCTATCTTCATGGAAGAACATTGTCGCAATTACCTCAAATGTATGCAATGGAATTGGCATCTTTGTATGAGTCAAGCAATCAATACGAAAAAGCAGCACAAGAGTATTTACAATTGTTGCAATATCCTAATAATCTTTCTGATGTAGAATCGGCTTTGTTGTTGTGGTGGCTCAACGATGAAGATGGACAAAAAAGAAATATTCTTCGTACACAGTTGTTAAAAGTTCTTAACAAATATCCTGATAATAAAGATTATAATGAGTTGATGATATGGTATTCAACACAAGAAAAAGATTTTTCTATGGCAATGAAGCAATCGAAAGCACTAGATAAACGCTATACATTGTTGGGAACTCCTGTGTTTAATGTAGCTAATTTGGCATTGCAAAACAAAGATTATATTACAGCGATAGATGGATTTCAATATTTGATAAATTTGGGAAAAGCAACGCCATATACTCAAGAGGCAACTATTGCCTTGTTTGAGGTGCGTCTTTTACAACTCTATCAACAACAAACGATAGATAATACTAACGCAAAACTATTAGATAATGATTTGAAGAAATATTTTGAAAATAATAGCTTTTCAGATAATAATTTTTCTCTTTATCAAAAATGGATTCGTTTTAAAGCAACGTATTTAAACGAAGAACAAGAAGCAATAAAAATGTTGGAAGATTTGCTTAAAATATCAACTTTGAATACTCAAAAACGAGCAATAGCAAAAATAGATTTAGCCCAATTGCAGGTTTTGAACAATGATGTTTGGGAAGCTGTTTTGCTTAATTCTCAGGTAGAAAAAGATTTACCAAATGATACATTGGGACATTTGGCAAAATTCAATAATGCAAAAATATCAATGATGATAGGAGAATTTGAGTGGGCAACTGCTCAATTAGATGTTTTAAGGGCAGCGACAACAAAACTTATTGCCAATGATGCGATGTATTTGTCGTTACTTATTAGAGATAATTATGATGCAGAGGATAGTTTAAATATTCCTCTTGCACAATATGCTTGGGCAACATTTTTTGTGGAAAATAATCGTTTTGAAAAAGCACAATTGTTGCTTGATAGCATCGAAGGAAGTTATTCTTTTTCTTTGAAAGATGATGTTCTTTTTTTGCGGGCACAAATTGCCAAAAATCAAGGAAATTATCACTTGTGTGATAGTTTATTGTCTGTTTTAATATTGAATTTTCCATCAGAATTGCTTACAGATGATGCTTTATACGAAAGAGCACAATTGCAAGATTATTATTTGAAAAATAATCTTTTAGCAATAGAAATTTATGAACAATTACTATTGTATCATTCTGATAGTATTTATACAGTGGAAGCACGCAAACGGATTAGAACTTTGCGTGGTGATATGTTGAAGCCATTTTAATTATCCCACTTTTACTCGTGGGTCTAAAAGTCCATAAATAATATCAACTATAATGTTGATTATCACAAGAATAATAGAAATATACAATAAACTTCCCATTACAACAGGAAAATCATATTTTTCTAAACCATTGACAATCATTACTCCAACACCCTTATAATCAAATACATATTCTACAAAAACAGCACCTGCCATCATGCCCGCTAACCAGCCAGAAATTGCGGTAACAACAGGATTTAATGCGTTTTTGACAACATGAAAATTTATAATATGTAAAAAATTGAGTCCTTTGGCTTTTGCGGTACGAATGTAATCTTGAGAAAGCACTTCTAAAACAGAATTTCTCATCAATTCGGTAACTGTTGCTAATGGTCTGATTCCTAATGTAATAGCGGGTAGTATCAGATTTTTTAAATCTAAAAATTCACCTTCTCCAAAATCGCTTACAGAATATAAACTACCAAACATATTCAATCCTGTAAAATCCGCAAGTAAAAATGCGAAAATCCAGGCAAATAATATAGCCGCAAAAAATGAAGGTAATGCCATTCCCATAACAGAACCGACAAGGATAGTTTTGTCAAACCAAGTGTCTTTGCAAATAGCACAAAAAATACCTAAAATAATTCCAACAATGATGGCTAAAAATATTGCAATTACTGCTAAAAGTGCTGTTTTTGGAAATGCTTCGTTGAGCATTTCCAATACAAGGCGTTTGCTTTGATAGGAGCGACCTAAATAAGGTATTTTGGAAACAAAAACGGTATTTTCTCCACAAGAAAACAATATTTTCCCATGATATTTTTCTTCTGAAAAATAAAATGGACTTTCTGTTTGCGTACTATGAATCGAAAGCGGTAATATATCGTTGAGATAAGAAAAATATCGGATATGCAAAGGTTGGTCTAAGCCCATTTCTTTTCTAACGGCTTCTTCGCTGGCAATGTCTGTGCGTTGTCCCATTGTCATTACGGCACTATCTCCGGGAAGTATGGCAAATAATAAAAATATGATAGTGGTAATGCCCAACATTACCAAAAAGCCATAACCGATTCGTTTGAAAATAAAATGTCCCATATTAATTTATTGACTTTATTGTTCGTTCGACAATTTCCAACATTGCTGTACGATATACAGATGGAGGAAATGTATATAAAAATTGATAAATATTGTTTTTCAAATCATTTATCATTTCCATTGAACGAAGTATGCCATTTTTTTGTTTTACATATTCAATAATAGTGTTGATTTCTTTTGCTGTCCCTTGATGATGAGCAAACAAATCAAGCAAACTTTTTTGTTCTTCTATATTAGAAGATTGGAGTGTTGCTATTATGGGAAAAGTAATTTTATGTTCCTTAATATCTTTAAAAGCATCTTTGGTAGGATTTTTAGTGCAAAAATCTGCCAAATCGTCACACATTTGAAAGAGTAAACCAAAATTTAATCCTAAATCTTCCCATGATTTGATTTCTTTTAAATTGGCGTTACCCGATTTCGCTCCTTCGGAAAAACAAAGTTTAAATAAAGCGGCTGTTTTATTTTTTATAATAGAAAAATAATCCTTTTCTATCAGAGAACCTATTTCTTTGAATTTCAATTGCAAAAGTTCTCCGATAGTCATATCTTCTGCTATTTGTGTAAATTTATTAAGTAATTGATAGTCATTTGTTTCTAAAACTTTTTGAATACATTTCGATAATAACAAATCGCCAACTAATACGGCAACTTGATTTCCATATTTGGCATTTATTGTAGGATTATTTCTTCGGATAAGACCTTCATCTACAACATCATCATGTACCAATGAGGATAAATGAAGTAATTCTACAGCCAAAGCAATAGAATATGTTTTAGTGGAGATGTTTCCATTTATTGCAGCCGATAAAAATACTAATGTTGGGCGAATTTGTTTCCCTTTTTGAGTACTAAGATGCTGTAAATAATTATTGATGTACTCATTATTATGATATAATAAACTATTGTACAACTCATTAAATAGTTGCATCTCTTTTTGTATCGGCAACAAAATTTGATTTATCATAAAATTCTTAAATAATAAACAAAATAGCAAATTGCAACGAGAAATGTTGTAAGAAGAAGACCTCTACCTGTTTTGTCGAATTGTAATTTTAACAAATAATAACGCATCAAAAAGAGGTTGGGTACCATTGCAATAAGGATTAATGTAGAAATTTTTATTAGGAAGTCGCTACCGATAGGTGCTAATAATTTGGAAGGAATAAAAAATATTCCAAAAACGAGAGCAGGTAAAACAATACCTAAAATAATTCCTAAAATCAGAGAATCTTTTTTGAACAAATTTTTCATTATTTATCTTTTTTAAATTTCCATTCTTTAAAATTGTTTATGAAGTTGTGGGCAGTAAGGTCTGTTGTAATTGGAGTAATAGAAATATATTTGTGAGACACTGCCCATTCATCGGTATCTCTACTTTTATCTACCCGAAGCATATCTCCAGACATCCAATAATAAGAACGACCCATTGGGTCAGTACGTTCGTCAATAATTTCGTCCCAGTAATTATTGGCTTGTCGTGTAATTTTAAATCCTTTGATTTCTGATATGGGGATATTTGGTATGTTAACATTTAAACATGTATGAGGAGGTAATCCTTTTTCCAAAACCATAGGAATTAATTTTTTTGCTGCCAAAAGTGCTGCCTCAAAATCGCAATTGTGAGCATAATCACACAAAGAAAAAGCGATAGCATTCAAACCATTGATACAACCTTCCATAGCAGCGGCAACAGTACCAGAATACAATGTACTTGTAGCGGTGTTTGAACCATGATTGATACCCGAAATAACTAAATCTATTTTTTCATTTCGGAGTAAAAATCTTTGTGCCAATTTAACAGCGTCTGTTGGCGTTCCATTGGTTTTGTATATCTCAAAATAGGGGTCGTAAAATATTCTTCGTAAACGAAGAGGAGTATTGAATGTTATGGCATGACTTTTTCCTGATTGTCCTGTTGAAGGGGCTACCATGATTACTCGTCCAAATTGACGAGCGGTATCTGCCAACATACGAATCCCTTTTGCATCAACGCCATCGTCGTTGGTGACTAATATAAGCGGTTTTTTTGTTTTGTTTTTTTGTTTGGTACTCATAATATTTTTTTTAATTTAGCAAAGTTATACAATAAAGTTTTTTTTCCTACTTTATCAAATTGTATAATTACTCGATTGTCTTCTACATTTATTTCTAAAATCTCGCCAATACCAAAATTTGAATGAAAAACTTTCATTCCAATTTCTGAAGTTTGTGCGGTAAGCAATTTATCATCTACTTTTATATCGGGAAGATTTTCTTTTTTTATAATTGCTTGATTCAAAGAGGGTTTCTTTGCAATTATCTCACGTCTTATTGAATTTTTCGATTTTAAAGAATGTTCCGATAATTGAGGATTGGTATAATAATATTTCTTTTTCTCTTTGAGAGTTGTTTCATTATTATTATTTGTTGTTTCTATTACCTCTTTATTGATGTCATTGATAAATGGGCTTGGATTTGAAAAGTTGAAATTTCCAAAAATGTTTCTGGTTTGAGCACAAGATATTTGTAAGATTTTTTGTGCTCTTGTAATAGCGACATAAAACAATCGTCGCTCTTCTTCTAATTCTTCTGAAGAAGATATTCTAAATGAAGGCATTATATTTTCTTCGATACCAACTAAAAACACACATGGAAATTCTAATCCTTTTGCGGCGTGCATAGTCATTAGTTTTACGTTATCTTGATTTTGGGTTTCTTCTTTATCGGCATCGGTATAAAGAGCAACTTCATTAAGAAATAAATCTAACGATGGAAAAGCCTCTTGTAAATCTTCACCAGTTTCCATATCTATACGGGTGTCTGCTGGTCTTTCTGTAAAATTTTGAAGTGCATTGAGCAATTCTCCCAAATTTTCATAACGTTCTTTTTCTTCTATTTGAGAACGTAATTCTTGAGTTATGCCGCTACTATCTGCAATATGTTTTCCCAATTGAAAAGCATCAAGGGTGTACAATTGGGCGTTGAAACTTTTTATTTTATTGACAAAACTTTCCAATGTATTGAGTGTTTTCGTAGAAATATTCAATGCATATTGTAAAGGATTTTCTATGACGTCCCATAAATTTACTTGGTGTTGGTTGGCACAGACAATAATTTTTTCCATTGTATCTGTTCCAATTCCACGTTTGGGGTAATTGATAATACGTCGTAAGGCTTCTTCATTGTAAAAATTAACAGAAAGTCTAAAATATGCCAAAGTATCTTTAATTTCTTTACGACTATAAAAAGAAATTCCCCCATATATTCGATAAGGTATTGTCAATCTGCGAAATGCTTCTTCAAAAGGGCGTGATTGTGTATTGGTTCGATACAAAATGGCAAAATCTTCAAATTTAAGATTATGTTTTTCTTTTAACTCTACAATATTTTTGGCAACATGAATTGCTTCGTAGGTATCGCTTTCTAATTGAGATACTTTAATTTTATCTCCTTCTTGATTGGCGGTCCAAATCAATTTTGGAATTTGATGTTTATTGCGAGCGATTACGCTATTGGCGGCAGTGATAATATTTTTGGTAGAACGATAATTTTGTTCTAATTTATAAATTTCACAATCGGGATAATCTGTTTTGAAATTGAGCATATTATCTATATTTGCTCCACGAAATGCGTAAATACTTTGAGCGTCATCGCCTACAACGCAAATATTTTCGTAGGCTGCGGATAATTTCCTAATAATTTGATATTGAACATTATTTGTATCTTGGTACTCATCTACCAATATATAACGAAATTTATGTTGATATTTGTGTAAAATACTAGGAAAATCTCTTAATAGTATGTACATATTTACAAGTAAATCATCGAAATCCATGGAGTCCGATTTTTTTAATCGTTGTTGGTACATTCGATAGATATTGCCCAATTCTGGCATTCCTTTCATTCGGTTTTCTGCCTCTATAAATTCGTTGTTACAATATTCTTCGGGCATCAACAAACTTGTTTTGGCACTCGAAATTGTTGATATGATACTATTGGGTTTGTAAACTGTAGAATCTAAATTGTTTTCTTTTAAAATATTTTTAATCAATGTTTTACAGTCTTCTGTGTCGTAAATACTAAAATTAGGGCTAAATCCTAACCATTCGGCTTCGATGTGTAAAATTTTGCTAAAAATAGAATGAAATGTTCCCATCCAAACGTATTTTCCTTTTGAATCGCCTAAAAGTTGGATAACACGTTCTTTCATTTCTTCGGCGGCTTTGTTGGTAAAAGTAAGACTTAAAATATTGAATGGATTGATGCCTTGTTCTATCATATAAGCAATGCGATAGGTGAGGACACGGGTTTTACCTGAACCGGCTCCTGCAATTACCATCATTGGTCCATCTATATTCTTTACCGCCTCTTGTTGGGCTTCATTTAGTTGTGATAGTATGTTTTCCAATATGTAAAACTTTTATTGTTATTTTGTTAAATTTGAATTTTATACCAAATATGGTGTATAAACTGCAAAGATAACATTTTTTTTTGTATCTCCAATAATACAAAAAAATTAGTCGGTTTTTATTTAAAATAAATATTTTTTTACTTTTTTCTATTTGATTAACAGACGTGTAGCGATGAAAAACGATTTTTTAGACTATTTTTTGTTCGTATTAAAAATTTTTGTACCTTTGTATTCTGTAAAACAAAAACTTTTAAGAATTAAGAAGATGATAAATAAACAAGCCTTAGGCAACATTCTTTTCGGCATGGCCGATATTTTGTCAAAAGTTGACGAGGTGATAGACTATGCTAAAAATAGCATAACTATCACAGAATATCTGAAAAAGAATATAATGCAGAATTTACTGACGGGGAAGGTTAAGATTTATCAAAATTGAATAACAATCAAAATAATACAATTATGAAAATTAAAAGCTTTAAAGGAACTGGTATTCGAGGGTATATGGATTTTGATATTACCTTCAATGATAGTGTGTCATTTCTAATAGGGATAAATGGTTCTGGAAAAACAACTGTATTAAAGCTAATTTCAGGATTAATTACACCATCATTTATTGATTTGTTTCAAATAGAATTCAAACAGATTGAACTGATTATAGAAAATCCAACAAGTAATTCTTTTGCTTGTATTAAATGCATGAAAGGCAAAGATCAGATTGTATTAAGTTATGATAAAGAAAAAACAACCATTCCTATTATAGCTTTGAATTACAGAGCCGATATTCCACCAGAGTATGTGTTTGATCGATTGCGAAATGATATGATTCGATTTGAAGAATATCATGTTGTGAAAAAAATCAAAGAGTTAAAAACCCCTTTGTTTTTAGGTTTAAACAGAAGGACAATAGAGCATGTTATCAACCCTGAAATTGAGAGATTCCAAGTTGGAAGAAGGAGGGCATCTAATATTGATTTGTTGTTGGAATCAGATTATGTTGATAAAGCTTTGAATGATATACAAGAGCTGTTCAATAATGCAACGTTAAATAATACACAAAGTCAGTATCAGTTGCACGATAGATTTAGAAAAATGGTTTTCGAAGAATCTTTTTCCATCTCTGACATTTCATCAAATATACCATCAATTGATTATAGACACGAACTTGAGCAATTAGAAAACAAAGAAAAAACTTATAATGAGGCAATGGATTTGTTGGGTATGAATAAAATCGAAAAGACTTCAAAGCGTTTTTTTGAGAATACAAAGAAAATACTGAAAACACTTGTTAATACAGCTTCTCTAGAAAACCCTAATAAAGTAAATCCAGATTATTTTAATGCTTTATTGAATTGGATTATTAATTCTGAACAACTGAATCGTATAGATAGGATTATTGGATATGCAAATGAATATTCAAATAGTATTCAAAAACTCAAAGAACCATTTATTCGTTTTGTTGATAGTGTAAATATATTTTTCTCTGAAGGGAAGAAACAAATTAGAGTTGAAGATTCTGGAGAAATAAAGATAATAATTCAAGATAACAAGAAGAAGACGAATTCTATATACGAATTATCTTCTGGAGAAAAACAATTGGTGATCATTTTAGCTCATGTTGCATTTTATAAGAAAATCAATCAAAAGTCAGCACCAATCTTTATTATTGATGAACCTGAATTATCTTTACATATAAGTTGGCAGGAAAAGTTTGTTGATGCGCTTCTGCAAGCAAATCCGGACACTCAATTTATTATGGCGACGCATGCTCCGTCAATAATAGCAAAAAAGGAAAGAAAAAAGTGGTGTATTGATTTGACTAAATAATTATGGACACAGAATTTTCTACAGAAGTCAAACAGGTTGCTGCTGTATTTAAGGAGTATAGGAACAGTATTGATATTTATACGGAAGATAAAGAAGAGGATAAGGCTTTTTATGTAACATTATTACAAAGGCTTACTCAGAATACCGATATAAAAATCAATGATATTCATCCATTGGGATGTAAAGCCGATGTGATAAATGCATGTAAATCTGATGATGATAGAAGAAGGCATTGTTTATATATTGTTGATGGTGATATTTATTTGCAATATAAAACCGAGGAACCTGTTGATAACCTTTATAGGTTAGATTCTTATTGTATCGAAAATTATGTCATTTGTGAAGAATCTGTTTGCCAAACTGCGTATGAATTAAATGGTGGAAGGTTTTCCATGGATGAAATAAAAAGGAGAATAAACTATTTTGGAGTTTTGATGAATAGTTTGTCTTTGATAGATTTGTTTTTCTGGTATTCGATACAAAGTGAATTGTTTGGGGAATTTGAACTTCGTCATATAAATGCTTTTTTTAATATGCAAAGTGTAATTGTGGATAATCAAAAAATTAGTACTAGAATTGAAGAAATAAAGGAAGGTTTGATAAATCATAGTTGTTCTTTAGAGATATTAGAAGAGTCGTTAATTAAAAGAAAAGAGAAATTTGAGAAATCAATAGATTCATTATTAAAAATTGTATCGGGTAAGGATTTTTTGATACCATTGTTTTGTAATGTAATCAATCAACGAGTGTGTAGTATTAGTTTGCCTAAAGAAGCATGGAAATATCATTTTTCTAAAACATGTAATTTAGACGGTTTGGCAGGTCTAAAAGATGCAATATTAAGTGCTTGTAATTGAAATAACAGAATGAAAAATAACAACCGCAAAGATGAATTGAAAAGCAATAAGTACAATTTAACAAGGAGAAGTATTATGTCACAGTTACACGAAAACAAGTCCGTAGAATTAAAAGTCACTGAGTTGCTCACCCCAATAATAATTGTACATTGTAAATTGTTAATTGTAAATTGTTAATTGTAATGAAGACTTCCATCCGCTTCTATAACGACCGTGAGGTGCGGGCTGTGTGGGACGAGGAAAACGCCAAATGGTGGTTCTCGGCTGTTGACATTGTTGCTGCCATCACTGAAAGCCCCAATCCGAGAAAATATTGGAGCGTGCTCAAAACCCGACTGAGAAAGGTTGGAAACGAGTTGACTACAAAATGTAGCCAACTCAAAATGACCGCTGCAGATGGTAAAAAATACGCTACTGATTGCTTCTCTCAAGACGATATAATCGAATTGGTGAAACTTATCCCCAGCAAAAAGACTGCCGATTTCCTCGATTGGTTTACCTATAGCGATAATACCATCGACGGGAAAAGCCGTAAAAAAGCTTACGCTCTTTTTGAGAGCGGATTACTGAAATCGTTGGAACCGGGAAGTATTAAGTGCTTGCAACAAATTCACGCATATCTTTTTGGCGGACTTTATGATTTCGCAGGTCAAATACGGTCGAAAAATATAAGCAAGGGAGGATTTACCTTTGCTAATGCATTACATTTTCCAGTTATTCTGCCTAACATTGAAAATATGCCCGAAACCACCTTTGACGAGATTGTGGATAAGTATGTGGAGATGAATGTGGCACACCCCTTTATGGAAGGCAACGGCCGCAGCACCCGTATATGGTTAGATTTAATGTTGAAACGTTCATTGAAGAAATGTGTGGATTGGAGCAAGATTAATAAAAACGATTATTTGGAAGCAATGCGAAAGAGCGTGGTGGATGCCGCTTGCATAAAAGAATTACTGCTGTCAGCTTTAACCGACAAGATTGACGACCGTGAATTGTTTATGAAAGGAATTGATTATTCTTACTATTATGAGGAATAAATACAATGAACAATTTGAGACGGTGGTTTTGGCAGGCTCAACCACCGGGTCTTCGGTGCCTGAGCCTGTCGAAGGCACCATTGCAATGCCTGTCGAAGGCATCGTTACAAAAAACTGTCGAAGCACCGAAATAATGTGAACACATAGTGTTTATTGGCAAATTTGTTTGAATGGAAAAAAATCTAAATGAAGTAAATACAAAAATATATAAAAAAGTTGTATCTTTGCAAGATAAAAAAATAACGTATGGCAGGAAAATTAATTATTTTTTCAGCACCATCGGGTACCGGTAAAACAACATTGGTTAAACGCTTGTTAGAGACAGATTTACCATTATTGTTTTCCATATCTGCGACAAGTCGAAATAGGCGACAAGATGAGCAGGAGGGTAAGGATTATTATTATTTTACTCCAGAAGAGTTTATGCAAAAGATACAAAACAACGAATTTCTGGAGTGGGAGGAAGTATATGAAAAACAATTTTATGGAACACTCAAAAGTGAATTAACCCGTATATGGCAAATGCAAAAACATGTCATTTTTGATGTAGATGTAATTGGAGGTTTGAATATAAAAAACAATTATCCTCAAGATGCTTTTTCTTTATTTATTATGCCTCCATCGTTAGATGAACTTAAAAATAGACTCATAAAAAGAGGTTCAGAAACAGCAGAATCACTAAAAAGACGTCTCGAAAAAGCAGAATACGAGATAACTTTTTCTAAAAAATTCGATGCCATTATATACAATGATGATTTGGAAGTTGCAACACAAGAAGCCTACCAAATAATTAAGCAATTTTTAAATGAAAAATGATGAATCCTCTCATAAGTATTATTACTGTAGTTTACAATAGTGAACAATTTATTGAGAGTACTTTAAAAAGTATTGCCGCTCAAAATAGTAAAAATTTTGAATATATTATTATTGATGGTCAATCAAAAGATGCAACACTTTCTATTATAGAAAAATACAAGTCATTTGTAGATGTATTGATAAGTGAACCAGACAAAGGTTTATACGATGCAATGAACAAAGGATTGCAATTGGCAAAAGGTCAATTTGTTTGGTTTATAAATAGTGGAGACCAATTGTATAGTGAAAATACAGTTGCACAAATAGAACAATTGTATCAACAAGATTCTTCTATAGATGTTTTTTATGGACAAACACAATTGATAGACGAAAAAGGCAATATTGTTGGAATGCGAAAAAAAACCGCTCCAGATAATTTAAATGCAAATTCATTGAAAATGGGTTTGATGGTTTGTCATCAATCGATTTTGATTAGAAAAGATATTGCAGATAAATATGATTTACAATTAAAAGTTTCCGCAGATTATTTGTGGGTACTTTCTGCTTTAGAAAAAGCAAAAAACATTTGCAATACCAAGCAAATATTGTCTAAATATTTGGAAAATGGATTTTCGGCACATAATAAACGTTTAGCCAATACCGAACGTTTGAAAATTATGATAAAGCATTATGGTTTTTGGGCAACTATGTTTGCTCATGTTAAAATTACTATTAGATATTTAAAAGAAATAAGATGAATTTTTGTTGTAAACCTTTGAATAAATTTCTGCTAAAACTTTTTGGCTTTACAATGGACTATACCGTTCCAGAGGAAGCAAAAAAGTGTGTTTTGGTATTTGCACCTCATACTTCAATGTGGGATTTTGTCGTAGGAAAAATGGTTCTTGATGTTATGGGCTTGAATGTCAAGTTTATGATTAGAAAAGAATCTTTTCGATTTCCTATGAATATTATTTTAAATCTATTAGGCGGTATTCCTGTTGATAGACAACATGTTAGAATGTTACCTGTTCATATTGGTAATATGATAAAAAAAGAAGATAATATCGCTGTGTTGATTGCTCCAGAAGGTACTCGCAAACGTGTTGAAGTCTGGAAAAAAGGATTTTATTTTATAGCCCAGTATGCAGAAGTACCAATGTGTTTGTGCTACATAGATTGGGGAAAAAAAATAGGAGGTATCGGACATGTAATAAAAGTAACAGGAGATTACGATGCTGATTTAAAAGCAATACAAGATTTTTATCGTGGTATGAAAGGAAGACACCCAGAAAATTTTAATCTATAAATGTCATGTTCAGTAAGATAGGATATTTTTTAGTCAAAATCTTACAAAAATTGATGCTATTACTTATCAGATTTTATCAATATGCGATTTCCCCTTTGTTCCCTTCAGTTTGTCGTTATACTCCGACATGTTCAGTGTACGCATATCAAGCAATTGTGAAATATGGTCCTTTTAAAGGCGGTTGGAAAGCCTTAAAAAGGCTATTATCTTGTCGTCCGGGAGGAGGAGAAGGCTATGACCCGTTATTGTAATAGTCTGATTATTATGTATATAAATTTTTTTTTCAAAAAAAATACAAAAAAATGAAATTTGTATTAAAAAAAATTGTACTTTTGCATTCCGAAACGGTGCGGTAGTTCAGCTTGGTTAGAATACGTGCCTGTCACGCACGGGGTCGCGGGTTCGAGTCCCGTCCGCACCGCAAAAAGGGCAACATTCGTTGCCCTTTTTCTTTATTGATGTGTGAATTGTAAGTATGGGTACTAAAAAAAAGAAATCAAAGCAAAGTGCTAAAAGTTGGAAAATAGGTTCCGTTTTCTTTAAAGTCGTATTATGGTTTTTCATTGTTACAGTTGGAATTACTATATTGTATCGTTGGATAAATCCTCCAATAACTCCTTTGATGATTTCTCGAAAATTGTTCCACAATGCTACAATTACTAAAAAATGGACAAATATTGAAAATATCTCACCATATTTAATAAAAGCCTCTATTGCTTCGGAAGATAATCGTTTTTTGGCTCATAATGGTTTTGATTTTAGTGCTATCCAAAAAGCAATTAATGAAAGAAAAAATGGTGTTCGTAAACGTGGAGCAAGTACAATTTCTCAACAAACGGCTAAAAATGTTTTTCTTACTCCTCATCAATCTTGGATACGGAAAGGATTTGAAGTCTATTTTACTATTTTGATTGAATTGTTTTGGTCGAAAGAACGAATTATGGAAGTTTATCTTAATGTAATTGAATTTGGAGACGGCTTGTATGGTTGTGAGACAGCCTCAAACTATTATTTCCATACTTCTGCAAATAAACTTACTCAACGACAAGCCGCTTTAATGGTCGCTTGCTATCCAAATCCAAGAAAAAGAAATCCATCTAAACCAACCACATATTTAAACAATAGAGCAAATTCTATTATCAATTTAATTCCCAAGTTAGGAAAAATAGATTTTGATAAAGAAACTATTGTCGCAGCAGAAAAACGTTATGAGAATCAAGAAGAAAAAAGAATCAAAAAAAATGGAGGTAAAAGAATCCAATTGTAACATTTTTTCTTCAAAAATGAAATAATGAAATTTTTTTTGTTGAAAAAAAATAAAATAAAAGACATTGATATAAAAAAAAATAGTACTTTTGCAAAAAATGGAGTAAGCGGAAAAGCCATAAGTGAGTACGCATAATTTAAAATAAATAAGAATATGAGAAAATTATTAAGTTTAACAGTTGTGCTACTATTAGTAGCAATGAGTTCTTGTGAAAAAAAAGAGCCCACAGCATTAACAGATGAAACCATTGTAGGAAAAGCAACAATATGGGGTTATGTATCCTACTTGGAAGAAACAGACTATGAGTATGTAAGTGGAGCAACGGTTAATGTGGATTTAGATTTAAAATCTATTAACCCAAAAGCTTCAGGTTCAAAACGTTACACAGCTACAACAAATGCTTCTGGATATTACGAAATAGTAGTTCCAACATTAGTAGGTGCTACTTCAGATGTTACAGTAAGTACCACTTTCTTAGCAAATTGTAAAGTTGGAGGAAATAAGAAAATGGGCTTATTCACAGAAACAAAAAAAGAATCATGCTTTGATGGTACCCGTGTAAACGTAAATATTAAAATAGCAAAACCATCAGGATTTCCTAATGACCAAGATATGAATTAATTAGTTTAATTAACTTAAAATTAATGGAATATGAAAAAGTTAGTTAAATATGTGGTAAGTATATTGTTAATATTACCAATAACAATAGTAGAGGCACAACAAAAACCAATTCCAGAAGGTTTTTTACCTTCAGCAGGAAGTCTTGGAATAGGTTTTAGTATCAACCCAGTTTCAGGAATTAGAGCAAATTCTCAATTTAAATCTAAAGAATTTGTTGGAGAATCAATTAAAGCAGCAACAGCTGTACCTTACGAAATGTTTATATTGGCACAAGAACCAATGGCTTCTGTTCGTTTGAAATATAAAGTTTCAGAAAAATTAGCAGTAAAAGGTAGTGTTGGTTTTAGTGGCGTTTATTTTAAATATAGAGAATACGTTACAGATGATGTTGCTAAGAAAAACAATCCATTATCAGAAGATGTTGTAGTTGATAATATCAATTTTAATCTATCAGGCGGAGGTGCTTCTGTTGGTTTAGAATATACAGGAGGAAGTCGTAAATTGCGTTTCGTTTGTGGAGCAAGTTTACTTTATTCTTTTGGAGGAGCAGTTGTTAATTTCGATTATGGAAACCAAATAACAGCAATGAATCAAGCTCCAACAAATATGGATATAGCAGAAGATTTGAATGATGCAAAAGCAGGTATCAATGGAGATATTGCTTATGCAAGACCTATCAAACGCTATAATGTCGGTTTTGAACATGGTGTAGGTTTGATGTGTGATTTGGGTATAGAATGGTTTTTCGCTGAAAAATTGTCATTAGGAGCAAATGTTACATTTACACCTATTATGATGGCATGGCAACCACAAACATACACTGTATTCGAAGGTTATTCTCAAGCACAAGCTGCTATTACCGAGTACAATAGATTGGTTAGCCCAGGTAGTCGTACATTAATATATGGCACAGAAAATATCGGTGCTATTTTATCTTTACATTATTATTTTAAGTAAAAAACTATAAATTCTGATAGTTTTAAAATAAGAATTGAAGAAAAATAGTAAACAACTTTGTTTTACCCCTCATTTGTTCACTACAATGAGGGGTTTGTTTTTTATGCTATGGAAAAATAAATTATAATAAAGGTATCCTAAAAATATAGTATTTTTTCAAGAATCAATAGTCTAAATGTGCAAAAAAATCATCATAAAATCCGACTACTAACAGATAAAAGAAAAAAATGATGTACGTATTTCACAAGAGAATGAAATTTATATATCACAAAATCAATCAAATAAAAAAAATATAAAAAAAAAGACTTGTAATTGTAAAATTGTATTGAAAAAAGTTGTACCTTTGCATCCTGATTTGAAGAGTTCAAAAAATCAGAGACGCCACTGTAGCTCAGTTGGCCAGAGCAGCTGATTTGTAATCAGCGGGTCGTGGGTTCGAATCCCTCCAGTGGCTCAGGTTCTTTGTAGTTGTACAGCGGGGGGATACCAGAGCGGTCAAATGGGGCAGACTGTAAATCTGTTGGCTGAGCCTTCGGAGGTTCGAATCCTCCTCCCCCCACAAGTCAAAAAAAGAAAACAGCAATAAGAACCGATTTTTGTTGCGGTTTTCTGTGTATGCGGAAGTAGCTCATTTGGCAGAGCGAAAGCCTTCCAAGCTTTAGGTGGCGGGTTCGAGCCCCGTCTTCCGCTCAAACGCCGTTGTAGCTCAGGGGTAGAGCACTTCCTTGGTAAGGAAGAGGTCATGAGTTCAAATCTCATCAACGGCTCTTTGGATATTAAAAGAAGAGATAATAATAGAAAATAAAAAAATTATATATAATTAACATCCTTAAAATTTTAAGACAATGGCAAAAGAAAAATTTGAACGTTCCAAAGATCATGTAAATATTGGAACTATTGGTCACATCGACCATGGCAAAACAACCTTGACCGCTGCTATCACAAAAGTTTTGGCAGAAGCAGGTTTGTCAGAATTCAGAAGTTTCGATTCTATCGATAACGCTCCTGAAGAAAAAGAACGTGGTATTACTATCAATACTTCACACGTAGAATATCAAACTAAAAATCGTCACTATGCACACGTTGACTGTCCAGGTCACGCTGACTATGTTAAAAACATGGTAACTGGTGCTGCTCAAATGGACGGTGCTATTTTGGTTGTAGCTGCAACTGATGGTCCTATGCCTCAAACTCGTGAACACATTCTTTTGGCAAAACAAGTTGGTGTGCCAAGAATGGTTGTTTTTATGAACAAATGTGACATGGTTGACGACCCAGAATTGTTAGACCTTGTAGAAATGGAAATCCGTGATTTATTATCATTCTACGGATTTGATGGTGATAATACTCCAGTGATTCGTGGTTCTGCTCTTGGTGGCTTGAATGGAGAACCAACATGGGTAGAAAAAATTATGGAATTAATGGATACCGCTGATAATTGGATTCCTCTTCCAGTTCGTGATAAAGATAAAGATTTCTTAATGCCTATCGAAGACGTGTTCTCTATCACTGGTCGTGGTACTGTTGCTACAGGTCGTATCGAATCAGGTATTATCAAAACTGGTGACCCTGTTGATATTATTGGTATGGGTGCTGAAAAATTGAAATCAGTTGTTACTGGTGTAGAAATGTTCCGTAAAATATTAGACGAAGGTGAAGCTGGTGATAATGCAGGTTTATTGCTTCGTGGTATTGATAAAGATGAAATCCGTCGTGGTATGGTTATCGCAAAACCGGGTTCTATCAAACCTCACAAACATTTCAAAGCAGAAGTTTATATCTTGAAAAAAGAAGAAGGTGGTCGTCACACACCATTCCACACAAAATATCGTCCTCAATTCTATTTTAGAACAACAGACGTAACTGGTGAAATTTCTCTTCCTCAAGGTGTAGAAATGGTAATGCCAGGAGATAACTTGACAATTGAAGTTAACTTGATAGCAGAAATCGCTTTGAATCAAAACTTACGTTTCGCTATCCGTGAAGGTGGTAGAACTGTAGGTGCAGGTCAGGTAACTGAAATATTAGATTAAGTAATAAAATAAAGGACACTTTTATTGTGTCCTTTTTAGGGGAATAGTTTAAGGGCAGAATAGTGGTCTCCAAAACCATAGATGGGAGTTCGAATCTCTCTTCCCCTGCTAAAATTAAGTTAAAAATGAAGAAGATAATTGGATACATACGTGAATCATACGATGAATTGATACACAAAGTAACTTGGCCAAGTTGGGCAGAATTGCAAAATAGTGCAGTTGTTGTTTCAGTGGCATCGTTAGTGATAGCATTAGTTGTTTTTATGATGGATTTTCTATTTGGAGTACAACATATTGCTTTTGGGTCATTCATTTGGAAAGGTTTTTTAGGATTCATGTATGGTGCATAAATTTTAATGAATACAATACTCTGCTTCCATAGATATCAATCTATAAAGAGTATTTATTATAAAGAAAGGTAATAGCATGGAAAGTGTTAGCGAAACAAACAATTTACGTTGGTATGTGTTACGGGCCATTACGCAGCAAGAACGAAAGATAAAACTTCATATAGAAAGTGAAGTGGCAGTTTTGGGCTTGCAAGCGTTTGTATCGCAAGTGCTTGTACCGATAGAAAAAGTATATCGTATTCGTAATGGTAAAAAAGTTACGAAAGAAAGAAATTTTTATCCGGGATATGTCTTCGTTGAAGCCGATTTATCACAGGGAGAAGTAAAACATTTGTTGAGACAAACTCCTGGTGTATTAGGTTTTTTAGGCGGAGATGAACCAGAATCATTAAAGCCCAACGAGGTAATGAGATTATTAGGCAAAGCCGATGAACTCAATATAAACGAAGAAGAAGTAGTTGGTTCTTTTATGGTTGGAGAATCTATTGTTGTTACCGATGGTCCTTTCAATAGTTTTACGGGGATAATAGAAGAAGTTAACCATGACAAGAAAAAACTGAAAGTAACGGTGAAGATTTTCGGTAGAAAAACTCCTTTGGAATTGAGTTATTATCAAGTAGCCAAAGAAGTTTAGTTCTAAAAATTATTAAAAGGATTAGTTATTAACAAAATTATTAAACAAAATTAAAAATGGCAAAAGAAGTAGCAGGACTCATTAAGTTACAGATTAAGGGCGGTGCTGCAAATCCATCACCACCAGTTGGTCCAGCATTGGGAGCAAAAGGTGTAAATATTATGGAATTTTGTAAGCAATTCAATGCTCGTACACAAGATATGGCAGGAAAAGTTATTCCTGTAATTATTACAGTGTACTCTGACAAGTCTTTTGATTTCATCGTAAAGACTCCGCCTGTTGCTGTACAGCTAATGGAAGTTGCAAAGGCCAAAAAAGGTTCATCAGAACCTAACCGTAGTAAAGTTGCTACAATTACTTGGGACCAAGTTCGTGAAATTGCAGAACGTAAAATGGTAGATATGAATTGTTTTACTGTTGATTCCGCAATGCGTATGGTAGCAGGTACTGCTCGTAGTATGGGTATTACGGTAAAGGGTGGTCAAGGTCCATTAGAAAATTAGTCGTTTAAATTCAAAAAAGTAAAAAAATGGCAAAAGTATCAAAGAAACGCAGAGAAGTAGAGGCAAAACATGATTTAACTCGTGTATATCCTTTATCAGATGCAATTCAGATTGTAAAAGACATTACCTATACCAAATTTGATGCTTCAGTTGATATAGATGTTCGTTTGGGAGTAGACCCACGAAAAGCAAATCAAATGGTTAGAGGTATTGTTACATTACCGCATGGAACAGGAAAAGTTGTTCGCGTATTAGCACTTGTAACCCCAGATAAAGAAGAAGAAGCTAAAGCAGCGGGAGCCGAATACGTAGGATTGGACGATTATATTCAACAGATAAAAAATGGTTGGACAGATGTTGATGTAATTATCACAATGCCAAGCGTAATGCCTAAAATTGGTGCATTGGGTAGAGTTTTAGGACCACGAGGTCTTATGCCAAACCCAAAAACTGGTACAGTAACAATGGATATTGGTAAGGCTGTACAAGAAGTTAAAGCAGGTAAAATAGATTTTAAAGTTGATAAATTTGGTATTATTCATACTTCTGTGGCAAAAATTTCATTCTCTAATGAAGCAATTTTTGATAATGCAAAAGAAGTAATACAAAATATTATCAAATTAAAACCAACTGCAGCCAAAGGTACTTACGTAAAAAGCATTTATATTTCCAGTACCATGAGTCCAGGAGTTCAAGTAGATGTTAAATCAGTTACATTATAAAAACGTGTAGTTATGAGAAAAGAAGATAAAGCAACAATTATAGAAGAAATTGCAGGTATTCTATCAAGTTACAACACAGTTTATGTAGCTGATATTTCAGGTTTAACTGTAGAAAGAAGCAACACATTGAGAAGAATGTGTTTCAAAAAAGGTGTAAAAATCAAAATGGTAAAAAACACCTTTTTGAAAAGAGCAATGGAACAGTTAGATACTGATTATTCGGAAATGTATCCTGTGTTGCATGGCACTTCTGCAATAATGGTATCCGAAACAGGTAATATGCCTGCTCGCATTATTAAAGAGTTCCGTGGTAAAAATGAAATTCCAGCGGTAAAAGCAGCATATATAGAACAATGCGTGTACGTTGGAGACCAAATAGACTTATTATGTAGTCTTAAATCAAGAGAAGAACTTATTGGTGACATTGTTGGTTTGTTACAATCTCCAGCACGCAATGTGGTTTCAGCATTGCAATCTTCTGGTGGCAAATTGGCAGGTATCGTTAAGACACTCTCTGAAAAATAATTAATTAAATAAAGTAAAAAACATTAAAAAAAATAATAAAAATGGCAGATTTGAAATCATTTGCAGAACAATTAGTTAACTTAACAGTAAAAGAAGTAAATGAGTTAGCTCAGATTTTAAAAGATGAGTATGGTATTGAACCAGCAGCAGCAGCAGTAGCAGTAGCAGCAGGTCCAGCAGTAGCAGGTCCAGCAGCAGAAGAAAAAACATCTTTTGATGTAATTTTGAAAGAAGCAGGTGCTCAAAAATTAGCAGTTGTTAAATTGGTGAAAGAATTAACTAGTCTTGGTTTGAAAGAAGCAAAAGAATTGGTTGATGGTGCACCAAAAACTGTAAAAGAAGGAGTTTCTAAAGATGAAGCAGATGCTTTGAAAAAATCTTTAGAAGAAGCTGGTGCTAGCGTTGAAATTAAATAAATACGCTAATTTTTTACATATAAGCCCCCTTTTTTAAGGGTGGCTTATATGTGTTTTGTAAAACAACGTTCTTAATTTTTTTTATTCGTCAAACATTTTAAAACCTAAAGCTTTGGTTAACAATACAGAACGAATTAGTTTCGCCTCAGTTGAGACGCCTGCATATCCCGATTTTTTGGATATACAGTTGAAATCATTTAGAGATTTTTTTCAGGTGGACACCAACCCTGAACTAAGATGTAAGGAAGGTCTTCATCAGGTATTTATGGAGAACTTTCCAATTTCGGATACACGTAATAGTTTCGTGTTAGAGTTTATGGACTATTATGTAGATGCACCTCGTTATACCATAGAAGAGTGCATCGAGAGAGGGCTGACTTATAGTGTACCTCTTAAAGCAAAATTGCGACTTTATTGTACAGACGTAGATCATGAAGATTTTGAAACCATAATTCAAGAAGTATATCTTGGATTAATTCCGTATATGACAGAAAAAGGTACTTTTATTATTAATGGTGCCGAAAGAGTTGTGGTTTCTCAATTACATCGTTCTCCTGGTGTTTTCTTTGGAACATCGTATCATACAAATGGAACACAATTGTATTCAGCAAGAATTATTCCATTCAAAGGTTCTTGGATAGAATTTACAACAGATATTTCCAATGTAATGTATGCTTACATTGATAGAAAGAAAAAATTACCAGTAACAACATTGCTTCGTGCTATCGGTTATGAATCCGATAAAGATATTTTGTCAATATTTGATATGGCAAATGAAGTAAAAGCAACTAAAACCAATTTGCGTCGCTTATTGGGAACAAAACTTGCTGCTCGAGTTGTTAGAACTTGGAACGAAGATTTCGTAGATGAAGAAACAGGAGAGGTAGTTACAATTCCTCGTACTGATGTTCTTATAGAAAGAGAAGAAATTTTAGAAGAGAAACATATAGATTTAATAGTTGATAATGGTATAAAGACTATTCTTATTCACAAAGAAGATACTTCACAAATTGACTATTCAATCATTTTTAATACATTACAAAAAGACCCTGCTAATTCTGAAAAGCAGGCAATAGAATATATTTATTTCCAATTGCGTAGTACGGCTCCACCTGATGATGAAACAGCACGTCAAGCATTGGATAAATTGTTTTTCTCGGAAAAACGTTATGATTTGGGAGAAGTTGGTCGTTATAGAATCAATAGAAAACTCAATCTAAATATTCCGATGGAAACAAGAGTGTTGACCAAAGAGGATATAATTTCAATAATTAAGCATTTGATAGAACTTATCAATGCAAAAGCGGAAGTTGATGATATTGACCACTTGAGCAATAGAAGAATTAGAACAGTGGGAGAACAGTTGTCTGCTCAATTTGGAATTGGTCTTATGAGAATGGCTCGTACTATTCGAGATAGAATGAATGTTAGAGACAACGAATTGTTTACTCCAATAGATTTGATTAATGCAAAAACATTAACATCAGTTATCAATTCATTTTTTGGAACAAATCAACTTTCACAATTTATGGATCAAACCAATCCATTGGCAGAAATTACTCATAAAAGAAGAATTTCTGCTTTGGGACAAGGTGGATTATCTCGTGAAAGAGCTGGTTTTGAAGTTCGTGACGTTCACTATACTCATTATGGACGTTTGTGTACTATTGAAACTCCAGAAGGACCAAACATTGGTTTGATATCTTCTTTGTGTGTGTATGCAAAAATCAATCATTTAGGATTTATAGAGACACCATATCGTAAAGTAGTAGAAGGAAAAGTTGTTGTTGGAGAAGAACCTGTATATGTTGGTGCAGAAGAAGAAGAAAATATGACTATCGCTCAGGCAACAACACAATTTGATAATGAAACAGGAGAATTAAAAGAAAGTAGAATTAAAGCCCGAAGTACAGCAGATTATCCTATTGTTACTCCTGAAGAATTAAATGCATTAGATGTTGCTCCTAATCAAATTGCATCTATTGCGGCTTCTTTAATTCCATTCTTAGAACATGATGATGCTAACCGTGCATTAATGGGTTCTAACATGATGCGTCAAGCGGTGCCTTTGATGCGTCCACAAGCACCTATTGTTGGTACTGGTATTGAAGAAACAGTAGCTCGTAGTTCTCGTTCTCAAATTTATGCAGAAGGAGAAGGTAAAGTAGATTATGTAGATGCTACTCAAATTAGAATAAAATATGATAGAACAGGAGATGATGATTTGGTGAATTTTGAAAATAGTATAAAGACATATTATTTAACAAAACATCAAAGAACTAATCAAAGTACATCTATTAATATTCAACCGATAGTAAGAAGAGGTCAACGAGTATCTAAAGGACAAGTTCTTACCGAAGGATATGCAACACAAAATGGAGAATTAGCATTAGGACGTAACCTAAAAGTTGCATTTATGCCATGGAAAGGTTATAATTTTGAAGATGCTATTGTTATTTCAGAACGTGTTGTAAAAGAAGATTGGTTTACTTCAATTCATGTTGATGAATATACCTTGGAAGTAAGAGAAACCAAACGAGGAGCAGAAGAATTAACAAATGATATACCAAACGTAAGTTTAGATGCTACTAAAAATTTAGATGATAATGGTTTGGTATTTGTTGGAACACCAATAAAAGAAGGTGATATATTAATAGGAAAAATTACCCCTAAAGGTGAATCTTATCCAACCCCAGAAGAGAAATTGCTTCGTGCTATTTTCGGAGATAAAGCAGGTGATGTAAAAGATGCTTCTTTGAAAGCACCACCATCAACGGAAGGTTATGTATTGGAAACTCGTTTGTTTTCTCGTAATATGAAAACCCGCAAGGGTAAAATAAAAGAGAAAGAAACAGTACGAGATGTAGAAGTTCAATTTGAAAAAGAAGAAAGTGCGTTGAAAGATGTTCTTGTACAAAAATTGTATAAGATATTAGATGGAAAATTGTCTCATGGAGTAATGGATAATGCAGGAAATGTATTTATTCCGAAAGGACCTAAATTTTCACAAAAAGCATTGGCAGCAATTGATTATAATTGTGTAGATTTAAGAGGTTGGACAACAGATGCCAAAATTAATCAATTGGTAGAGCGTACTGTAAGAAATTACAACGAAAAATATAGAGAATTGGTAGCACAATCAACACGTAAGAAATTTGCGATTACAGTAGGAGATGAATTACCATCAGGTATTGTCCAAATGGCGAAAGTTTATTTGGCAAGTAAACGTAAACTACGCGTTGGAGATAAGATGGCAGGTCGTCATGGAAATAAAGGTATTGTTGCAAAAATTGTTCGTGAAGAAGATATGCCATTTATGGAAGATGGAACACCAGTAGATATCGTATTGAATCCATTGGGTGTGCCTTCACGTATGAATATAGGTCAAATTTATGAAACTATTTTAGGTTGGGCCGGTCATGAATTGGGAATTAAATTTGCAACTCCAATTTTTGACGGAGCAACAGGAGAAGAAGTAAATGCTTATCTTAAAAAAGCAAATCTTCCAGAAAATGGTAGTGTATATTTATACGATGGAGGTACTGGCGATAGATTTGAACAGCCTGTAACAGTAGGATATATTTATATGTTGAAATTGCATCACATGGTGGACGATAAAATGCATGCTCGTTCTATCGGACCATATTCATTGATAACACAACAACCTCTTGGCGGTAAAGCACAATTTGGAGGTCAGCGTTTTGGAGAAATGGAGGTATGGGCATTGGAAGCATTTGGTGCTGCTAATATATTAAGAGAAATTTTAACTGTAAAATCTGATGATGTAACAGGAAGAGCGAAAACTTATGAAGCAATCGTGAAAGGAGAAGTTGCTCCAACACCAGGATTGCCAGAGTCTTTCAATGTGTTAATCAATGAGTTACGCAGTTTGTGTTTAGAAGTTACTTTTGAGTAATTTTCGTCAGTTAATTTAATGTTTGAATTTGTTATACAAAAAATAAATCATGGCTTTTAGAAAAGATAACAACGTAAGAAAAGATTTTTCACAAATTACAATAAGCTTGGCATCTCCAGAGTCTATGTTAGAGCGTTCAAAAGGAGAAGTAACAAAGCCAGAAACTATTAATTATCGTACATACAAAGCGGAACGAGATGGTTTGTTTTGTGAACGCATATTTGGGCCTATAAAAGATTGGGAATGTCATTGTGGAAAATACAAACGTATTAGATATAAAGGCGTTATCTGTGACCATTGTGGTGTAGAAGTTACCGAACGTAAGGTAAGAAGAGAACGTATGGGACATATTCAATTGGTGATTCCTGTGGCTCATATATGGTTTTTTAAGTCTTTACCAAATCGTCTTGGTGCTTATGTAGGATTGCCATCAAAAGCGTTAGATGCCGTTATCTATTACGAAAAATTTGTAGTTATTCAAGCCGGAGCGGCAGCAGAATTGGGTATAGGACGATTGAATCTGTTGCAAGAAGAAGAATATTTTGAAATTTTAGAAAATCTTCCTAAAGATAACCAACTTTTAGATGATTCAGACCCAAATAAATTTATTGCAAAAATGGGTGCTGAAGCAATTGAAGATTTAATTCTTTCTATAGATATAGATAAAGAATCTTATGAATTGAGAGATAGAGCAAATAAAGAAACTTCTCAACAAAGAAAACAGGAAATTTTAAAACGATTGCATGTTTATGAATCGTTTAGAGACAGTCGTAAACGTATAGAAAATCGTCCAGAATGGATGATTGTAAAAATTATTCCTGTGATACCACCAGAATTGCGTCCATTGGTGCCTCTTGATGGTGGACGTTTTGCAACATCAGATTTAAACGAACTTTATCGTAGAGTAATCATTCGTAACAATCGTTTGAAAAGATTGTTAGAAATTAAAGCCCCTGATGTAATTATGCGTAATGAAAAACGTATGTTGCAAGAGGCAGTTGATTCTTTGTTTGATAATTCAAAAAAATCTTCCGCATTTAAAGCGGATGCTCGTCCATTGAAATCTTTATCTGATAGTTTGAAAGGTAAAACTGGTCGATTCCGTCAAAACTTATTGGGTAAACGTGTTGATTATTCAGGACGTTCGGTAATTGTGGTAGGACCAGAATTACATTTAAATGAATGTGGTCTTCCAAAAGATATGGCAGCAGAATTATTTAAACCGTTTATCATCAGAAAGATGTTAGAACGTGGAATCGTTAAAACGGTGAAATCTGCAAAGAAAATTGTAGATAGAAAAGACCCTGTTGTATGGGATATTTTGGAAAATATATTAAAAGGACATCCAATATTGTTGAACCGTGCTCCGACTTTGCACCGTTTGGGGATTCAAGCATTTCAACCAAAATTGGTAGAAGGTAAAGCAATTCGTTTGCATCCATTGTGTTGTACAGCGTTCAATGCAGACTTTGATGGTGACCAAATGGCAGTTCATGTTCCTCTTGGAAATGCCGCTATTTTGGAAGCACAAATGTTGATGTTAGCATCTCACAATATTTTAAATCCTGCTAATGGTGCTCCTGTTACTGTTCCTTCTCAGGATATGGTATTAGGATTGTATTATATCACCAAACCTTTGGTTTCTACAGAAACAGAAAAAGTAAAAGGTGAAGGTATGATTTTCTATTCCCCAGAAGAGGTGATAATGGCTCATAATGAAAATAAGGTTCATACAAATGCAGTCATTAAATGTAAAGTGAATCTCAATGGTGATGGAAAAATGGAGTTGATAGAAACTACCGTTGGTCGTGTATTATTCAATGAAGTAGTTCCTAAAGAATATGGTTTTATCAATAAATTACTAACAAAAAAATCATTGAGAGATATCATCGGTGATGTTTTGAAAAAAACAGGTACAGCTAAAACAGCGAAATTCTTAGATGATATTAAGGATATGGGATATAGAATGGCATTCAAAGGTGGTTTGTCATTTAATTTGGGAGATGTAATTATTCCAGAAGAAAAAACAGCATTGATAGCCGAAGCAAATGAACAAGTAGATGAGGTATTAATGCATTATCATGGCGGATTGATTACAGATAATGAACGTTATAATAAAGTAATTGATATTTGGACACATACTAATGCAAAATTAAGTCGTATTTTGATGGACAAATTGTCTAAAGACCGTCAAGGATTTAATTCTGTATATATGATGTTGGATTCAGGAGCTCGTGGTTCACAAGAGCAAATTCGTCAGTTGTCTGGTATGCGTGGTTTGATGGCAAAACCAACAAAAGCGGGTGCTGCTGGTGGTGAAATTATTGAAAACCCAATTTTGTCAAACTTTAAAGAAGGACTTTCTGTAATGGAATATTTTATTTCAACACACGGTGCTCGTAAAGGTTTGGCAGATACTGCTTTGAAAACGGCTGATGCTGGTTATTTGACCCGTCGATTGGTAGATGTTGCTCACGATGTTGTTATTGTTGATGAAGATTGTGGAACATTGAGAGGTTTGTTGGTTGGAACATTGAAAAAAAATGATGAAGTTGTAGAGTCTCTTTATGATAGAATATTAGGTCGTACTTCAGTTCACGATGTTTATCATCCTCAAACAGGTCAATTGATTGTTAAAGCCGGAGAAGAATTAACAGAAGAAATTTCTAAAGCAATAGAAGAAGCAGGAATTGAAGAATTAGAAATACGTTCTGTTCTCACTTGTGAATCTAAGAGTGGAGTTTGTGCGAAATGTTATGGAAGAAATTTAGCAACTTCTAAAATGGTTCAAAAAGGAGAGGCCGTTGGTGTTATTGCTGCACAATCTATTGGAGAGCCCGGAACTCAGTTGACATTGCGTACATTCCATGTCGGTGGGGTTGCAGGAAACCTTAGTGTTCAAGCGGATATTAAAGCAAAAACTGATGGTATTATCGAATTTGAAGAATTGCGTACTTTACCAGTGAAAAAGGAAAATAAAGAAACTGGAGAAGTCGTTGAATGTCACAGAGTTGTTGGACGTTCAGGAGAAATGAAAATTACAGATGGTACAAGTAGTTTTGTATTGATGTCTGCAAATGTTCCTTATGGTTCATATTTGTATTTCAAATCTGGAGATAAAGTAAATAAAGGAGATGTAATTGCAGAATGGGAAGCATTCAATGCATTGATTATCTCTGAAGTTGCAGGAACAGTTCAGTTCAATGATATAATAGAATCGATAACCTATCGTACAGAAACAGATGAACAAACAGGAATGACTTCTAAAATTATTATAGAAAGTCGTCAGAAAACAAAGAGCCCTTCTCTTAGAATTTTAGATAAGAATGGAGAATTGCTTAAAGAATATGATGTTCCAGTAGGGGCACGTTTGGAAGTAAACGAAGGTGATAATATTATTGCTGGTGAAATTTTGGTAAAAATACCACGTACTTTTGGAAAAACAGGCGATATTACTGGAGGTCTTCCACGTGTTACCGAATTGTTTGAAGCAAGAAATCCTTCAGACCCAGCGGTAGTAGCAGAAATTGATGGAGTTGTTTCATTTAGTAAACGTTTGAAACGCGGTAATCGAGAAGTGATTATAACTTCAAAAACTGGAGAAGAAAAGCGTTATTTGATATCAACATCTAAACAAATTTTAGCACAAGAAAACGATTTTGTTCGAGCTGGAACTCCTTTGTCAGAAGGTGCTTTAACACCAGCGGACATATTGTCTGTAGGTGGACCTATGAAAGTTCAAGAATATATTGTAAATGAAATACAAGAAGTATATCGTTTACAAGGTGTTAAAATTAACGATAAACATTTTGAGGTTATCGTTAGACAAATGATGCGTAAAGTAGAAATAGAAGATCCAGGTGATACTCGTTTCTTGGAAGGAGAATTGGTTAACAAAATTGAATTCCAAGAAGAAAATGATGAAATTTGGGATAAAAAAGTTGTTGTGGAATCTGGCGATTCTACAAGATTCCAAAAAGGTCAAATATTATCATTAAGAGAAGTTCGAGATGAAAATTCAATGTTGAAACGACAAGATAAAATGATTCTTGAAGTTAGAGATGCTTCTCCAGCAACAGGAAAACAAGTATTGCAAGGTATAACAAGAGCATCGTTACAAACAAGAAGTTTCATATCAGCAGCATCTTTCCAAGAAACAACAAAAGTATTGACAGAAGCAGCTGTTAATGCAAAAGTAGATACACTGGAAGGATTGAAAGAAAATGTTATTGTTGGTAAATTGATTCCTTGTGGAACAGGTTTGCGTGAATACGAAAACATTATCGTAGGCTCGAAAGAAGAATATGATGCATTATTGGCTTCAAAACAAAAATAAATATGGACGAAAATAAACACAAAGAAGAGATAGAATTTGCTATCACAGATGAAGTTGCAGAGGGAATTTATTCTAATTTAGCTGTAATTAGTCATTCTCCTACTGAGTTTGTTGTTGATTTTATTTCGATAATGCCCGGAAAAAATAAAGGAAAGGTAAAGTCGAGAATAATATTGACACCACAACATGCAAAACGATTATTAGCTGCTTTAGATGAAAATATCAAAAGATATGAATCTAATGTAGGTCATATTTCCGAGTATAGTGTGCCTCCTGTCAATTTTGGAAAATCAAGAGGAGATGCTTAAAAAAGTTAAGAGTGTCTGTCTATAGGCAGACGCTCTTTTTTACTTGAATAAGATTATGGAAATTGTAGTTATTGTTTTGTTAATTTTTTTTAATGGATTGTTATCCTTATCGGAAATATCTTTGATATCTTCTCGTCGAGTAAGGATATCTTCTTTATCGAAAGAAAATAAAAGAGGCTCTAAAAAAGCTCTCTCATTAATCGAAAATCCTGATAAATATTTGTCCACTATTCAGGTTGGTATCACATTAATAGGTATTCTTACAGGGGTATATAGTGGTGATACCATTGCAAATGAATTAAAAATTACTTTAGCCAAATTCCCTCATATTGCTGTTTATGCAGGAGTAATTGCAAAAACAATTGTAGTAGTTGTGATTACTTATATAACAATTGTTTTTGGAGAATTGATACCTAAAAAAATAGGTATGGCATTTCCTGAAACAATTTTACGATTATCTTCTGGTTTTTTAAGTTTCTTTTCTGTTGTTTTTGCTCCTTTTGTTTGGATTTTGGTAAAAACGATAGATTTAGTAATGAGAGTGTTCCATATTCAGGTAAAAGAAGAAGCGAAAATCACAGAAGAAGAAATTTTGGCAGCGGTAAAAATGGGAGCTAAAGAAGGAGAAGTTCAAGATGTTGAACAAGATATTGTAGAACGAGTTTTCGACCTTGGAGATAGAGATGTTGCTTCTGTGATGACCCATAGAAATGATTTAATATGTATTGATGTTAATGCCTCTATTGATGATGTAAAAATATTGATTTACAATGATATGCATAGTTGTTATCCTGTAGTAGATAAGCATTTGGATAATCTCGTTGGGGTAATATCTTTAAAAAATTTATTGGATTGTTTGCTTAATGAAAAATGGAATATAATTTCTTATGTAGAAAAGCCAAATTTTTTACCAGAAAATACAAGTACTTACAATGCTATGGAGCATTTTAAAAAAACGCAGGTTTATTATGCTTTTGTTTCTGATGAATTTGGTTCTTTGCAAGGAATGATTACTTCTGTTGATATTATGGAGGCTTTGTTGGGAAGAATGTCCGAACATGACGAAGACGAAGAAACTATTGAGCAATACGGAGAAAATACATGGATAGTTGATGGTCAATATTCTTTCTATGATTTTCTAACCTATTTTGATATGGAAGACGATTATCAGGAATTTGATTATAATACGTTAAGTGGACTTATTTTAGATATTTTAGAACGTATTCCAGCAGAAGGAGAACTTATAGAATGGAAAAATTTCCAATTTGAAATATCTAAAATTGATGGAGCAAGAATTGATAAAGTTATTGTTAGAAAATTTAATACAGAAGAAGATATTATTAGTCAATAAATTAATATTGAAGAAGTATTTTTTCTAAAGTAAAAATATCTTCTGCTTTTCCCATATCCATCCAATATCCATCGTTGTGCAAAAAAGCTGTTATTTTCTCGTTTTTGGCAATGTTAATGTAAAAATCGGTAATAGAAAAAATATCTTTAGAAGGCATTAAAGAAAATATTTTTGGAGAAATAATATGTATTCCACTAAATGCTAATGCGTTTAGTGGATTGTTGTTGTTGAAGTTAACAATTTGTTTTTCACCTGTTTTTTGATTTTCTTTTCCGCACAATTGTCCTTCTTCATTGAAAAGTAAATAACGAGAACTTTTTCTACTGCGAACAGCCAATGTCGCTAACGATTGAGTTTGAATATGATAATCGTACATCGTTTTAAGATTGATTTCACTGATAATATCTACATTGTGAACGATAAATGGCTGATTATCAAAAAATATTGATGCTTTTTTTAGTCCGCCACCAGTGTCTAATAATTGGTTTCTTTCATCGGAAAAAGCAATGTTGATACCAAATTGATTTTTTTTCGTAACAAAGTCAATAATTTGCTCTCCAAAATGATGAATATTGATAATAATATCGGAAACACCTGTTTCTATTAATTTATTGATACATCGTTCTAATAAAGAAATTCCACCAACATGAACCAATGCTTTGGGTTGATGTTGGGTTAGCGATTTTAAACGAGAGCCAATTCCTGCGGCAAAAATCATTGCTTTCATATTTTTTTTTGAGTATTTGTTTGGTTATTAATATATTGTATTAATTATAATAAGATTGTTTTTTCTTTTGAAATGTTTTTGTCATTATCCATTTGTCAAATTGTTCATTGTCGATTTTATTGCATATTTTAATAATACCTCGAGAGATAATAAGGGCAAAAATCATTCTAAAAACTATTATTCCCGACCAATGTCCATTCATAGAAAGCATTAAAATGGTATCCTCAAAAATAGAATGGAACAATCCCATTAGTGTCATTGCGTAGAATATTTCTTTTGAAGAAATATCTGCACGTTGACTTTCTTCAATGATAAGTCCACCTCCATAAGCGATTCCCATTCCTAATCCAGCGATGGTGAGAGGAAGCATTTTTTCACTAATACCGAGCCATTTCAAAGTAGGTAGGCATAATTTGTTAAACCATTTTATTATTTTGGTTTCTTCAAGAAAATGGATAAAACAAACCAAAGAAAAAATAATACAAGTAATGATTCCATAATTTTTCAATTCGTTGAAAATCCATTCTCCAAAAGTTTTTGTTTCGTTAGTGAAGATTTGTGGAGGATAAGTTATTGTATTTAAGCAATCTATTGTTTTGTAAATCCAAGATAATATTATTCCTGCAACAATGCCAAATCCAAAACGAATGCAAAACATTACAATGATTTTTATTCCACTTTTTTTGCTGATACCCAATTCTATTGGAAAAGTATGAGCAATCAATATCATAGTAAGTAATACTGTCATTTGTGCAGTTGTCAATGGTGTAGAAAGAGTAGGATAGATAGTAAACAAAGACAATAATCCTCCGTAGATATTAACAACTAATGAGGTTAACCATACTAAACCCATTTCGGCAGGCAAACCAACAATGTACATAATAGGATTAAGAATATCGCTAATATAAGGTAAGATATTGATTTCTTGTATAATATGTATGATAATAGATACAGGAATCATCAATTTGAACAATGTCCAGCATGCTCTACTTGTTCGACGAATACAATAATTGAAAAAATTGATTATTAGATTCATTATTATTTTTTAGTATTAAAATCCGTTAATAGGAAAATAGATTGTTGGTAAAAGTAATAAAAATCCTAAAATAAATAAAAGTAATATAAATTTGAATATCCATTTAGCCCAAATAGAATAAGGAATTTTTGCAACACCTAAACAACCAATTAAAACGCCAGAGGCAGGTGTTATCATGTTTGTAATTCCATCTCCAAATTGAAAAGTAAGAACCATAGTTTGTCGAGATATAGCCAACATATCAGCAAATTCGGACATAATAGGAATCGTTAATGCGGCTTTGGCAGACCCTGAAGGTATTACCAAATTGAGCATATTTTGAAATACATACATAACACCTAAAGAGGTTTCTTCGTGCATTCCTTGCATAATGTTTGAAATACCATAAAGAAGAGAATCAATCACTTTTCCATCTTGTAGTATGACAATAATTCCTCCTGCTAATCCTACAATTAGTGCAGCACTCATAATGTCTTTACAACCTTCTAAAAATAGTTTAAATATGTTATCCAATGAACAAGAATAGGCGATACCTACACCTATTCCAAAGAAAAAGAATAGTGTTGCAATGTGCATAATATCCCAATGATATCCTAATACGCCAATAATTAATGTTAAAATAGTGAATAAGAAAAGATTTAGTATAAAAAAATGAATATTTTTTCTTAAAGTATAAAGACCTGAAATGATAAATAAACTTGTTAATATTGGCACAATTGGGATTGTCGTGTTTTGATGTCCGATACTGATAGTAGTTTGAGGTTGAATCCATGCGAGAATAATAGATAATATTGTTAATCCAATCCAAAGTATCCAAGCAGATTTTCTGGCAGGAATGTTTTGATATTCAATTTCATCAGCATTTTGATTTCGCCAAAAGTTATCTATTTTGTAAACAGGTGAAGATTCAGGATTCTTTTTTATTTTAGAAGCATACCACAATACAAATGTAATACCGACAAATGTAAACAGTAACCAGCACAAAAATCGATATTCAAATCCAGAAAATGTTGGTAAATCTGCCAATCCTTGTGCGATTCCAATAGTAAAAGGATTGAACATTGCTCCTGCAAAACCTACATGAACGGCAAGATAACACATTGCCATTCCTACAATAGAATCGTAACCCATAGAAATAGATAATGGAATGAAGATAATGACAAAGGCAATGGTTTCTTCGCTCATACCAAAAACTGCCCCAAACAAACTGAACATTATCATAATACAACTAATGATAATATAGTTTATATTGATGTTTTTGAACAACTTTTTTGATTGAATTTGTTCTAAATTTTTGAGAAAAGATTTTACTCCAACGTCAATGGCTTTGGTGTAGTTGAAAATCCAGAAAGCCCCTCCAATGAGAAATATAAATGCAATGATATTGGATGTTTTAACAAAACCATTGAAAAATGCTGAAAAAATTTGCCATGTTTGAAAATGAGCGTCAACACTATGGTAAGAATGAGGAACTAATACTTCTTTAGTTTGTCCGTTTACAATTTGGGTTGTTCTTGTAAATTCGCCTGCAGGAACAATCCAAGTGAAGATAGCCGCTACTAAAATAATGCAGAATACGATAGTAAATGTGTTAGGAATTTTAATTTTTTGCTTAAAAATCATCGTTGTAAATTTATTGAATAAAGTCTAAATGCAAAGGTATCATTTTATTTAATACGGAAATATTGCAAAATAACAATACAAATAATTAATATAATTAACTAATAATCAGTTTTATGAGTTTTTTGGGGAGCATATTTTCCCAAATTATTGATAGTATATCATTTTTTTTTTATACTTTTGCAAAGTCAAAATTTTAAAAAGATAAACTTATGAACATTGAAGAAAGAGTGATAGCAATTGTCGCTGACAAGTTAGGAAGAGATGTAGCAGAAGTAACTCCTGAAAAAAGTTTTGTGAACGATTTGGGAGCCGATTCTTTGGACACTGTTGAATTGTTGATGGTTTTTGAAAATGAATTCAAAATCAAAATTCCAGAAGATGTTCAAGAAAAAATCGCTACAGTTGGCGATGCTATTCAATTTATTACAGACGCTACAAAATAATTCTTTTGATGGAATTACACAGAGTTGTAGTTACAGGATTAGGAGCACTTACTCCGATTGGGAATACTTGTCAAGAATTTTGGCAAAATTTGCTTAACGGAGTAAGTGGGGCTGGTCCAATTACTCATTTTGACGTTTCAAAATTTAGGACACAGTTTGCTTGCGAAGTAAAAGATTTTGACCTTACAAAGGTTATGAATTTTAATATAAAAGAAGTTCGCAAGATGGATTTGTTTACACAGTATGCATTGGTAACAGCCCGAGAGGCTATAACAGATGCAGGCATAGACTTAGCAAGCACAAATAAAGAGCGAGCAGGTGTTGTTTGGGGAACAGGAATTGGAGGTTTTACCACGTATGGCGAAGAAATTTCTGCTTATGCCACAGGTGATGGTACTCCAAGGTTTAGTCCTTTTTTTATTCCTAAAATTATTGGAGATATTGCTGCAGGGCATATTTCTATGCATTTTGGATTGTTAGGACCAAATTATGTTACCACTTCAGCTTGTGCTTCATCTGCTAATGCTATTGCAGACGCTTGTAATTTGATACGTTTAGGAAAAGTAGATTGGATAGTAACTGGAGGTAGCGAAGCACCAATTAATTGTTCAGGTATTGGAGGGTTTAATGCTATGCAAGCATTATCTGTTCGGAATGATGATCCTAAAACAGCCTCTCGACCATTTGATAAAGGAAGAGATGGTTTTGTTGTAGGAGAAGGTTCTGCAGCCTTGGTGTTAGAAAGTTTAGAAAGTGCATTGGCACGTAATGCAAAAATATATGCAGAGATAGGTGGTTGTGGTCTTTCTTCTGATGCTTACCATATTACTGCTCCTCACCCAGAAGGAGCAGGGGCAAAATTGGCAATGAAGCATGCGATAGAAGAAGCCAATTTATCCGTTGATAGTGTTGACCATATCAATACCCATGGAACTTCTACTCCATTGGGCGATTTGGCAGAATTGAAGGCTATTCAAGCCTTGTTTGGAGATTTTGCATATAATATTAATATTAATTCCATTAAATCAATGATTGGGCATCTTTTAGGAGCAGCAGGTGCTGTTGAAAGTGTTGCAACAATATTGAGTGTGTACAATGATATTATTCCTCCAACAATTAATCATTTTGAAGATGATGATAGAATTGATTCAAAATTAAATTTGACTTTCAATACTGCACAAAAACGTGTTGTGAATGTTGCTCTTTCCAATACTTTTGGTTTTGGTGGGCATAATGTATCTGTCTTATTTAAAAAATATAAAGATTAACTTTTGTGTTTGGCAGAAAAAAAGACGAATTGGAACTATATCTTCGCCGTGTTTTAGGGTGTAGTATTTCCAATTTGGCAATTTATAAGCAAGTTTTTGTTCATCGTTCTGTTGTCGGAGTTGACATTAATGGTATCAAAAATAGTAACGAAAGATTAGAATATTTAGGAGATGCTGTTTTAGGTGCTGTTGTTGCTGAATTTTTGTACAAAAAATATCCTTTAGCCAATGAAGGATTTCTTTCCAATATGCGTTCAAGGTTGGTAAGTAGAGAACACCTCAATAGGTTAGGAAAGAAAATAGGATTGGATAAATTTGCAATTGTCAACGAACATCAAGTGCCTCATTCTATTAATGGTGATATTTTTGAAGCCTTTGTTGGAGCTTTGTTTCTTGATAAAGGTTTTGAAAAAGCCAAAAAGATGATTATTAATAGGATATTTGAGCATTATGTTGATATTGAGGCAATAGCAAAAGAGGATAAAAATTACAAAGGTAAATTGATTACCTTTGTACAAAAACATAGGCAGACTTTGGAATACAAGACAATAAAAGAAATTAAACTTTCCGAAGGAAAAAAAGAATATTTGGTATATCTTTTTATTGATGATAAATTTGTTTCCGAAGGTAGTGCTTCTTCGATAAAAGCAGCTCAACAATATGCTGCGATGGTCGCTTGTGAAGAATTGAATTTATAAAATATTTTTTTATATTAAAGTTAATTCATTTTTGTTTTTTTTAAAATTGAGGACTTTTTTTATGTTTATGTAGCAAATCTTACGATTTGCTACTTTTCTGTATAAGACATTTGTAAGTTTTAATAGAAATAAATAATGCAAAATAGATATATTGATACTTATACAATAGGTTCTTATCAAGTTGATTTTAAGCAAGAACTATCTCCTATAAGTTTGTTTATGTTTTTGCAAGAAACAGCTTGGAGACATGTCAATAGTTATCAACTGGGTTGGAAACAAATGCAAAGCAAAAATCAGTTTTGGGTATTGTCGAAGATGGAAGTAAAGATATTGCGTCCTATAAATTGGGAAGAGCATATTCAAGTGGAAACTTGGGGAAAGAAACCAGAATTGTTGACAGCCTATCGAGATTTCTTGCTTTATGATGAAAATCAAAATGTGATAGTAAAAGCCACTTCATCTTGGCATATTTTAGATGTTGACAATCGTCGACCTATGAAGATGAATGAATTTGCTCATCAATTTCCTATTGATATAGAAAATCATGCTTTACCAACAAAACCTCGTAGTTTAGTAATGCCGAATGATGATGCAAATATTCTTCTAGGACAACCTCGAAAAGTATATCCAAGTGATATAGATGTTAACAATCATGTAAATAATACGCAATATATACGTTGGGCATTAGATGAATTAGATTGGGATTTTCAAATGAAGCATCGTTTGCAAAATATTGTTATCAATTTCTGTGCGGAGGCAAAAATAAATGATGTGATATATGTTAAAACATTTTGTAAAGAACATATCATTGTACAGGAGATAATTCGACAAAATGATGATAAAATTTTGGCAATTATTGAAACATATTGGTAATCAACATAATAAGTTTTTATTGTTTAGATAATTAAAAAAAAAGTACTGATAATGAGTTTTTATTACCAAATTCTGTTTATCTTTGCCAATGAAAAATAATTGGGTTGAAAATCGTAAGTATTATGATAGAAGATATTGATTATAAAGATAATATAAATAAAAAGGAGCCAAGGGAAATTGCTTCAAAACGAGTACGAGCAGGGAAAAGAACATATTTTTTTGACCTTAAAGTTTCTTCTGTAAACCAAAGTGTATTTTTGGCAATAACAGAGAGTAAACGTTGTACAGATGTTCAAACAGGAAATTCTTTTTTTGAAAAACGTAAAATACATATAAATCGTCTTGAAGATATGGTTGCTTTTCATAAAGAATTGGGAGAAATGATAGATTATATCAAATCGCAAGAAATCCTTGAAAAATCGTCGGAATATGCTGATAATGATATAGATTTTGATATGGATTTTTAATAATTGTTTTCAATGGGCAAGATTTTTATTATAATTAAGAGAGAATATTTGCAAACGGTCAGAAAAAAGTCTTTTCTTATTATGACTTTTTTAGGTCCTATTTTAATGGCAGCTCTTATGATTGCCCCAACCTTATTGATGCATTATGGAAAAGAAACACAAAAAGTTGCAGTTTGTGATAAGTTGGGAATTTTTCAGCATTTAGATAGTTCTAATGATAAAGATATTCGTTTTTATTATGTTAATGGAGAATTGAATGATTTGAAAGACAGTTTGATAACAAATAAATACGATATTCTATTGTATATTCCAGATGACCCTATTGCAATAGGAGGAATGGTTTATTCAACTAAAAGTCTCAATACAGGAGTAATGTCAACTATTCTTGCAGCAATGAAACGAGATTTTACAAATACTATTCTTGTTAATGATTTTAGAATAAACAAAGATTCGTTGGATTCTTATGTCGCTCGACGAACAGATATGATAGCATTAGGCTATACACATATTGATGAAAGCGGAATGGAGGAAGTAAAACCATCGTATTTACGTGAAATTCAATTGATAATAGGAATAATAGTAGGAATTGTATTGTACTTTTTCATCTTTATGTATTGTTCTATGGTGCTTCGTAGTGTATTAGAAGAAAAAACAAATCGCATAGTAGAAGTGATTATTTCTTCGGTGAAACCTGTACATTTGATGATAGGAAAAATAGTAGGTGTTGCATTGATAGGTCTTACGCAATTTGTATTGTGGATAGTATTTACATTTGTGCTTGTTGGTGGTTTTTATTTTGCTATGCCAGAAGTATTTACGCCAGATACAGTAGCCATTGCCCAAACTGCGACACCCAATAGCGAAAATATTGCTGCTATTGTGCAAAATGTGGATAATTCAGCAATGGGAGCAATATTAGATATAAATTATCTTCAACTGATAATTTGTTTTGCTTTTTATTTTATTTTTGGATATTTTTTGTATGCTTCGTTGTATGCTGCTATAGGTGCTGCTGTTGATAATGATACAGATTCTCAGCAATTTATAGCCATACTATCAAGCCCGATGATATTATGTATGATATTGTCAACAATGATAGTGGACAATCCTGATGGACAAGTTGCATTTTGGTTATCAATAATACCATTTACTTCACCAATAGTGATGATGATGCGATTGCCAGCAGGAGCCGAAGTGGTACAAAATTGGGAATTGTTTCTCTCGATAAGTGTTTTGGTACTTACTTGTGCTTTTGCTGTATGGCTTGCAGCAAAAATTTATAGAACAGGTATATTGATGTATGGAAAAAAAATAACATATCGAGAGTTATGGAAATGGTTGAAATACAAAAATTAATTTAATTATTCATAAAAAATAAAAAAAATGAAAGAAATGGTACAAACCTCATTGAGAGATAAGGCGTGGGCAAGGTGGACAGCCTTATTGTTATTGGCTTTTGCAATGTTTTGTTCATATATTTTTATGGACATACTTTCACCGATTAAAGATTTGATGTTATCCACTCGTGGTTGGGATTCAACGGCATTTGGAACGATGCAAGGTGCAGAAACATTTTTGAATGTTTTTGTATTCTTTCTCATTTTTGCAGGAATTATTCTTGATAAAATGGGTGTTCGATTTACTGCTTTATTGTCAGGGGCGGTAATGCTTATTGGTGCTATTATTAAATGGTATGCGGTTTCCGAAAGTTTTATTGGTAGTGGATTAGAAACATGGTTTACCAATCATTTGAACTATATTCCAGGTTTTGAGGAATTAGGCGTTGCTCCATTTTACAAAGGAATGCCTGCTTCGGCAAAGGTAGCAGCGGTTGGTTTTATGATTTTTGGTTGTGGTGTAGAAATGGCAGGTATTACAGTATCTCGTGGTATTGTTAAATGGTTTAAAGGTCGGGAAATGGCACTTGCAATGGGGTCTGAAATGGCTTTAGCACGTTTAGGAGTTGCCACTTGTATGATATTTTCTCCTTTCTTTGCTAAATTAGGAGGTACAGTTTCAGTATCTCGTTCTGTTGCTTTTGGTGTGGTTTTATTGTGCATTGCATTGATAATGTTTATTGTTTATTTCTTTATGGATAAAAAATTAGATGCACAAACTGGAGAAGCAGAAGAAAAAGATGAGCCATTTAAAATTTCTGATATAGGAAGTATTTTAACAAGTGGAGGTTTTTGGTTAGTAGCTTTATTGTGTGTATTGTATTATAGTGCTATTTTCCCATTTCAAAAGTATGCGGTAAATATGCTACAATGTAATTTAACATTGAATCCTGGTGACGGTTTTTGGGCAAGTAATTTGGTAACTATTGTGCAATATCTTGTAATGTTGTTGGTTGCTATTTGTGCATTTACAAGTAATTTTTCAAAAAATAGAACGATAAAAAGTAGTTTAATGGCATTTGCTGTGATTGCTTTAGTTGTATATTGTTATATGGGTTATATGCGTGGTTCTGCAGAAGCAGTATTTGCGGTATTCCCATTGTTAGCGGTGGCTATTACTCCTATTTTAGGAAATTATGTTGACCATAAAGGGAAAGCGGCTTCTATGTTAATGATAGGTTCCTTATTATTGATACTCTGTCATTTGACTTTTGCATTTGTGTTGCCGATGTTTAAAGATAGTGCTGTTGGTGGGGTGATTGTTGCTTATATAACTATTTTGGTATTAGGAGCTTCGTTTTCTCTTGTGCCTGCTGCATTATGGCCAAGTGTACCAAAATTGGTTGACCAAAAAGTTATTGGTTCTGCGTATGCTTTAATATTCTGGATACAAAATATCGGTTTATGGTTGTTCCCACTTCTTATAGGAAAAGTTTTAGACAATACAAATAAAGATATTCTTGCTCAAGTTGCTCAAGGTAGTATGGATGCCGAAACGGCTGCAGTTTCTTATAATTATACATGGCCTTTGGTTATGTTGGCTTGCTTAGGTATTGCTGCTTTGATTTTGGGTATTGTGTTAAAAGGTTGGGATAAGAAAAAACATCTTGGTTTGGAAGAACCTAATATCAAAGAATAGATAAATAATATTATTTACAGAAAAAAGTTGTCGTAAAAGACAACTTTTTTCTGTGTTTTTAAGATTTATTTTTATTGAATAATGTATAAAAATATCTTCATTTTTGCAGTGTTTTTTTGGACAAGTATATCGTATGCACAAAAAACACAAGATAAATTTGATTTCAAACTTCATAATTTACGATTAGAGGCACGTGTAGATTTTGAATACAAAGCCTATAATGATACGACACCTGCAAATGCAGGCTTTGCGGGAAAATATATGAATTTTGTTTTAGATGGACAATTAACAGAACGTTGTTTTTTTCATTATAGACAAAGATTAAATATAGCCAATGCAAGTTTTTCTTCATTTTTTAGGGGTTGCGATTGGTTATATTTAGAATATTTTTTTGGAAAACATTTTTCTGTTTCTGCAGGGAAACAAGTTGTTGCTATTGGAGGTTTTGAATATGATTTTGCTCCAATAGATGTATTTTTTTGGTCAAATTTTTGGGAAAATGTTGTTTGTTACGAAATGGGTGCTTCTATTTCTTATCATAATTTGAAAAAAAATCATACATTGACATTTCAGGCTTGTAATTCTCCTTTTGTTTCTCGTGCTTTTGAAAATCTATTTGCTTATAATTTGATTTGGTATGGCAATATGAAATTTTTCCATACAATTTATTCGCTCAATATGATTGAATATGAGAAAGGAAAATTTATCAATTATATATCTTTAGGCAATCGATTTGATATTAAAGATTTTTCTTTTTATATTGATTTTCAAAATAGAGCAACAGACAAACAAGTATTTCTTTTTAAAGATTTTACCATTGTTGGTCAGGCGGAATACAATTTCAAACAAAAAGGATTTCTTTATTTAAAAGGTGGATACGATGTCAATAAAGCCCAACCGAAAACAACACCTTATGCAGAGGCTTTCGATAGATTTGTTTTACCGGGAGTTGATTATTTTTATTATGGAATAGGTGGAGGTTTTTATCCATTGAAAGAAAGAAAAGATATTCGATTACATGCGTTTTTTGCTGTAAATCACACTGATAATATTTCTTATCAATCAAATCTTGGATTGACTTGGAAAATGGATTTTTTATCTTTAAGAAAAAGAAAAGCAGAAAATAAGGATAACAATATAGATAGTTCTATTGAATAATAATTAAAAATATGAGAATCAAAGGTTTAAAATTTATTACAAAAAGAAGTATAGAAGCAATAATATTTATTGTTTTATTTATTGGAGCATTTGGTTTTTTGGGACAAAAAATGGGTCTTCCCAATATGCTTAATACTATTATGCAAACATCGTATCATTTGTTGTTGGAAACGGTGTTGTATATTATGGGAATAACTGTATTGACAGGAGCATTGGGAAAATTGTTGACAGAATTTGGTGTAGTTCGTCTTTTGGAGGTAATTTTGCGTCCATTGATGAAACCTTTGTATAATTTACCGGGAGTAGCCGCTTTGGGAGGTGTTATGACTTTTTTGTCAGACAATCCTGCTATTATTAGTTTATCGAAAGACAAAAATTTTAGTCATTATTTTAAAAAGTACCAATTAATATCGTTAACAAATTTTGGTACAGCCTTTGGTATGGGTTTGGTAGTTGTTGCATTTATGGCGGGGAAAGGTCATATTGTTGGGGCATCTATTGGTGTTGTTGGTGCTATTGTTGGAAGTGTTGTATCTACCAGATTGATGCAATATTTTATTTTAAAGCAATATCCATCTTTCAAAGAAGAAGAAGTTGCAGGGGGAGATGAACAAAAGATTTCATTCAAATCGGAGGGTGGTATCTTTTTGCGTGCTCTAAATGCCATATTAGACGGAGGAAAATCAGGGGTTGATATTGGTTTTGCTATTATCCCCGGAGTACTTATTATCTCTACTTTTGTAATGATACTCACTTTTGGACCTTCAGCACAAGGATATACAGGTTCGGCATACGAAGGAGTAGCGATATTGCCATATTTGGCAGGAAAAATAGATTTTATTTTTGATTGGTTGTTTGGTTTTAAACATCCTGAATTGGTGGCATTTCCTATTACTTCTTTGGGAGCAGTGGGAGCGGCTTTGGGATTAGTTCCTCGATTTATTACCGAAGGGTTTATCGATGGAAATGCAATTGCTGTTTTTACTGCAATGGGAATGTGTTGGAGTGGATATTTAAGTACTCATACTGCTATGTTGGATTCTATGGGATTTCGAGGATTGACATCTAAAGCAATTTTATCTCATACTATTGGTGGTCTTGTTGCTGGTATTGCAGCACATTGGATTTATGTGGCGACTATGGCAATAGCATAATTATGCAAGAAGAAAAAACAAAAGAATTAGAAACCAAAGGTATCGGCTATTTACTTTGGATTTATGCTATGCCAGCGGTTGTCAGTCAAATTATTGCTTCTATTTACAATTTAGTAGATAGAGTATTTTTAGGACAATGTGTTAGTGCATTGGCTATTACTGGTTTGGGCATTACTATGCCTATTATAAATATCATTCATGCTTTTGGTTCGCTTGTTGGGGCGGGGGCTTCGGCAAGAATGAGTATTGTTCTTGGAAAAAAAGATGTGCGTTGGGCTGAAAAAATATTAGGGAATAGTCTTATTTTGACTTTCTTTTTTGGTATTTTATTTGTTTCTACTGGGTATCTTTTTATGGATTTTATTTTAAATCAATTTGGTGCTTCTGATGATACTATTGCTTACGCTCGGCAATATATGAAAATAGTTTTGCCCGGAATGTTTTTTATGACATTAACTTTCAATCTTACTGGTTTGATTCGGGCTTCGGGATATCCAAATAAGGCGATGTGGATTTTGGTAGTTGGGGCTGTTTTGAATATTATTTTAGATTATTTATTTATATATCAATTGAATCTTGGTATTAGTGGTGCGGCTTGGGCAACAACATTTTCTATGATTTTTTCTGCTATTTTTGCTGCTGCTCATTTTTTGCTTCCAAAATCTTTTATTCGATTGAAAAAACATGCTTGGCAACCCAAAATGTATATTTTTCGCAATATTCTCATGATAGGAATTAGTCCATTTTCTATGAATATTGCTGGGGCGGCGGTAGTTGCTTTGTTGAATCGACAACTTGTGTGTTATGGTGGAGATTTGGCTGTAGGTGCAAATGTTATTGTCAATTCTTATGCTATGTTAATTTTGATGCTGATGTTAGGTTTGTGTCAGGGAATGCAACCTATTGCAGGTTATAATTTTGGGGCTGGGCATTCTTATCGATTGAAAAAAGTTTTTATGCTCAATATGAAAATTTGTATCATCGTAGGATTTTTCGGTACGATTACTTCGCTCTTTTTTCCTGAATTCATTGCTCGATTGTTTACCAATGATGACAATTTGGTTCAATTATCGGCTATGGCTATGCCGTATCTTTTGGTTATGGCTCCTCTTATTGGCTTTACTATCAATAATTCTCAATTTTTTCAATCTATTGATAAACCTTGGATTGCTATTGTTACGAGTCTTTCGAGACAAGTTTTGTTTCTTATTCCTATGATTTATATTGTTCCTAAACTATTTACTATTTGGAATAAAGATGGCTTGATTGGTGTTTTCTTTTCTTGTACTATTTGTGATATATTAGGGGCACTTTTAGCGGCAGTATTGCTACTTACTCAATGGAAAGTTTTTAAACAATAAATATAAAAGCAACAACGTTGGAAATAATGTTGCAAAAAAAAATGTTATCTTTGCAAATTGAGATTTTTTTTGTAAGGATAATAAATAAAACAAATACTATATGAAGAAATTGATAGAATGCGTTCCAAATTTTAGCGAAGGACGCGACATAAACATTATCAATCAAATAGTTGCACAAGCAGAAACAGTAGAAGGTGTTAAACTATTAGATGTTGACCCCGGAGCAAGTACCAATAGAACAGTAGTAACATTTGTTGGGACTCCAGAAGAAGTATGCGAAGCAGCATTTCGTTGTATTAAAAAAGCCCAAGAATTGATAGATATGCGTTATCACAAAGGCGACCATCCACGTTTTGGGGCAACAGATGTATGTCCTTTGGTACCAGTAGCAAATATTTCAATGGAAGAAACCGCCGAATATGCTCGTAAATTGGCAAAAAGAGTTGGCGAAGAATTGCAAATACCTATTTATTGTTATGAAAATGCAGCATTTGCAGAAGAAAGACGCAATTTAGCCAATTGTCGTCAAGGAGAATATGAGGCATTGAAAGAACGTATTGTTAGCGAAAAATGGAAACCAGATTTTGGTCCCAACACATTTACAGAAAGTGTCTCTAAATCAGGAGCAACCGCTATTGGAGCAAGAGATTTTTTAATTGCAGTTAATTACAATTTAAATACGACTTCAACACGAAGGGCGAATGCAATCGCTTTTGATGTTAGAGAAAAAGGACGTCCCAAAAGAGAAGGAAATTCTATTGTTGGCAAACCGCTAAAAGATGAAAATGGTGAACCCATTATGATTCCGGGAACACTCAAAGCCACAAAGGCAATTGGTTGGTTTATAGAGGAATATGGCATTGCACAAGTATCAATGAATATTACCAATATTTCTATAACATCGTTGCATACAGCATTTGAAGAAGTTAGTCGTTGTGCAAATAATAGAGGTATTCGCGTAACAGGAGCAGAAATAGTAGGATTAGTACCCAAAAAAGTACTTATTGATGCTGGTAAATATTTTCTTGGCAAACAACAACGTTCAAAAGGAGTTTCCGAAGAAGAAATTATCAAAATAGCAGTCAAATCAATGTGTTTAGACGATTTGAAACCTTTTGACCCAAAAGAAAAAGTAATAGAATATTTATTAGAATCGGATAACAAAGAAAAGAAATTGGTAGATATGACTTGTACCGGTTTTGCCAACGAAACCGCAAGTGAAAGTCCTGCTCCCGGAGGCGGTAGTATTTCCGCATATTTAGGAGCATTAGGAGCCGCTTTGGGAACAATGGTAGCAAATTTATCTTCACACAAAGCCGGTTGGGACGACAAATGGGAAGAATTTTCTATTTGGGCAGAAAAAGGTCAACAACTTAAAGATGAATTACTTTTCCTTGTTGACGAAGATACCCGCTCTTTCAATAAAATAATGGACGCTTTCGGTTTACCAAAGAAAACAGAAGAAGAAAAACTTGCTCGTTCGGCAGCAATTCAAGAAGCAACAAAATATGCAATAGAAGTGCCTTGGCGAACTATGCAAAAATCATTTGAAGTTTTCGATATTTGCAAAGCGATGATAGAAATTGGAAATCCTAATTCTATTACCGACGCAGGAGTTGGGGCTCTTTGTGCTCGTTCTGCTGTTTTAGGTGCAATGTTAAATGTAAAAATCAATGCTTCCTCGCTCAAAGACAGAGTTTTCGCTGATAAAATAATTCAAGATGCAGAAAACCTTGCTAAAGAAGCACAACAAATTGAAAAAGACTTATTTACAATTGTAAACGAAAAAATAAAATAATGTATTCTCCACCTATCGGCGACATAGTCGCCGATAGGTGTTTTTTTATTATGACAATCAATATTTCTAATATCGAAGATTTAAATAATGTGGCTTTAGCCATTTTAAAGCAATATCCTAATGAACGTATTTTTGCTTTACATGGTGCTATGGGTGTTGGGAAAACAACATTTATGCAAGCGATGGCTCAAATTTTAGGAAGTACGTCCTCCGTTTCAAGTCCTACTTTTGCCCTTGTCAACGAATACGAACTTGCCAATGGTTGTATTTATCACTTTGATTTTTATCGTATTAAAAATAGTCGAGAAGCACAAGACATTGGTTTTGAAGAATATTTGTATAGCGGAGAATATTGTTTTATAGAATGGGCAGAAATGGTAGAAGAACTTCTTCCAGAAGAAACTATTCACATCAATATTCATGTAGATAATGACAATTTAACGAGAATTTTTCAATTCTAAAAAATATTGTTATTCTACTTTATTTGCTTCTGATAGCAAATTCCATAATTTATCTTTTACCTCTGTCAATCCCATTTGAGTATGTGCCGACATAAACACAATAGGGATATTTGGAATATTTGTCTTTTTTTGAATTTTTTGCAATTCATCTATTGGCAATAAATCACATTTGGAAATGGCTATCATTCGTTGTTTATCCAATAATTCTGGATTATATGCCTGCAATTCTGCAAGAAGAATATTATAATTTTTTTCAATATTTTCGGAATCAATAGGAATAACAAACATTAAAACAGAATTTCGTTCTATATGTCGCAAGAAACGCAATCCAATTCCTTTTCCTTCAGCGGCTCCTTCTATAATTCCAGGAATATCAGCGACAACAAAAGAACGATTATCCCTATATTTTACCATTCCTAAATTAGGTTTTAACGTTGTAAAAGGATAATTTGCAATTTTGGGTTTAGCATTTGAAACAGAAGCAATAAAAGTTGATTTGCCAGCATTTGGAAATCCAACCAAACCAACATCTGCTAAAACTTTCAATTCCACAATTATCCAACTTTCTATTCCCGATTCTCCCGGTTGTGCAAATCTTGGTGTTTGTTGAGTTGCACTTTTAAAATGAACATTGCCCAATCCACCACGACCACCTTTGAATAATATTATTTCTTGTTTGTCTTCAACTATTTCCGCTAATTGTTCTCCGGTTTGTTCATCTTTTACCACCGTACCCAAAGGTAGTTCTATATAAACATCATTGCCATCTTTTCCAAAACATTGATTTTTACTACCATATTCACCGTCTCCTGCGTAAATATGCTTTGTATATTTCAAATGCAACAATGTCCACAATTGAGCATTGCCTCGCAAGATAATATGACCTCCACGACCACCATCTCCACCATCAGGACCACCTTTGGGTGTCATAGCAGAACGGGCTAAATGTGCAGAACCTCCTCCTCCTTTGCCTGAACGGACAAATATTTTTACATAATCGATAAAATTCTCGTTACTCATCGAATTTTTTTTGCAAAGGTAACATTTTTTTATAAAACAATAAAAATTATCATCCTATTCTGCTGGATTATAAATTCAGCAACTCAACGCAGGCGGATTTGCAATCCGCCTGAACAATAATTCGGTAGAAAAAAATAATCTAAAAATTAAAAATGTATTATATTTTTTTATACTTTTGCATTTCAGAAGTATAAATAAAAAAATACTATATATTAAAAAAAGTTGTATCTTTGTAAGAAAAATATTGTTTTTAAATCAACAAGAGTATGAAAAGAATAATTTTTACAATCATCGGTAGTACATTTTTACTACACGTACAATCTCAAACGACATTACCAAGAGCCTACGAATACGACAATGCTGGCAATCGTATAGTAAGAAAAGTCATAGAACTGCCTATGCCGAATAACATGTATAATGATACAGAATCCAATAGTGCTTGTCATGTTGATAATATCTATTATATAGATAATGTTCAAGACTATACTATAAAAATTTATCCTAATCCGACATCATCCCTGATATATGTTGACATAGAAGGTGACAATGCGGACAAAAATGCAACATTGTCCGTATATAACATATCGGGGAGTTTGTTGCACACCAAACAGATTACCGGCAACAGCACCATAGTTGATTTAAGCAATTACCCGGTAGGGGCTTATTTAGTGATTATGCAATTTAAAAATGAGAAAACGACATGGAAAATATTAAAAAGATAATAATAGGCATTATTACATTGTTTTCGCTTGTAAACAATTCCTATGCACAGCAAGTTCAAGGGAAGACACAATTTGCTATAAATATAAGCGACCAAGGAAGTGTACAGTGTGAAGTTCCCCTACAGGTTCCTCAGGGGGTTGCTGGTGTGCAACCTAATATTTCATTGGATTATAATAGTTCAAGAGGCTTCGGGTTGTTAGGATATGGTTGGGAATTGTCAGGAATTTCCTATATTCGCAGAGATGCCAAAGAACTTTATTTTGACGGAAAAATTGCCGCTGTACAAATGGATACAAGTGACAGGTTTTGTTTGAACGGGCAGAGAATGATAAAAATTGGCAATCCTTCGCAATATATGGTGGAGGGAGGAGAGTTTGGTTTGGAAGAAGAAGATTTTACCAGAATAAAATGTTATAATGTTGCGGGTAATCCTCCCAAACCGTAATATTTTATAGCTACATTCGACAATGGTACTACAGCCCGTTATGCTGTTTCGGAAATGCAGGATTGGTATAGTTGGTATGTTGATTCTGTAGCTGATATTAATGGCAATTATATGCGTTATTACTATACCAGAACATCCGGAAATTGTGTACGGATAGATTCCATTGCCTACACAGGCAACCATTATACAGGGCAAGTCCCATTTAATACAGTTGAATTTTTATATGACACTATTGATGTCGTATATCCTAAATATGTAAAAAACATGAAAATAAACCGAAACTATCGGCTTTCTGAAGTCGTCATAAAGGCAGAGGGTATTATCAAGCATCGCTATGTTATGACCTACAACACAACAAGCAATAACAAATACTCTTTGAACAAAATTACTGAATACAATGAAAACAATGAATTTTTCAAACCCATTGAATTTATGTATGGGTCGCCAGAATCTTTTAGCTCCAAAACATTAATATCTAATCAATTGTATGGAAGCCAGCAAACTATTTTGCACGGATATTTTTACTATACTGATGCCTTAAATATATTAAACCTGCGTTTAGCAGATGGAAAGTTATATTATAGGCGTGATGGCGACAATTGGGACATACATCCGTTTGGTTCAGGGGCATTTAATCTTAACAACCTTATCAATAATAATTCCATTCCGCGAAAATACACAGCATTGGCTTGTGATGTTGACAATGATAATATGGATGAAATAATTCTGAATATAGGTGCAAGTACCCTGAACAACTCCGTATATGATACAGGATGGATATATTATGGAAAGATAGGGAGTCCACTACAAAAGTTAGCCAACATTGGAGACCCGTCCCAAGTGGTGTACGGTCATTTTGACAACAATAAGCAAATGGATTGTTTTTTTATAAAAAACGGTAGATTGTATGTTTATCCCAATTTTGCTAAAAACGGAAATGGCTCTCAAACTTCTATAACTGTAGGAGAAAATGACAAATTAGTAACATTGGATATTGACGGAGATGGAATTATGGAGTTAATGGTTGTAAGTACTTCCGGAGCCACTATTTACAAAGACACAATGCAGGGAAATATCAGTTTAGGCATTTTGACGACAGAATCGCGTATCAGTTATACTTTTCCGCATAATTTGTATGTTTATTTTGGCGATGTCAACAACGACGGCATTACCGATATGATAAAGCAAGCAAGACCAAACCTGAACTCCGATTCCGTGTGGACTATTTATTTAGGAACAGGAACAGAATTTTCCCATGAACCATATTATACCAATATAAAAGTAGATGTGTGGGGTGACAATAGCTACATTCAATTGGTGGATTTGAATGCCGACCACATGAGTGATATTGTAATTGTTCGTGATTTGGAAACAACTGCAGATATGGATATTCACACCATAAACGGATTTGGTCAACTAAACCTAGAACCTCATTGTTATACCGATGAATATCATGTAACACAAAGCGGCATTTCGAAATTACCAGGGACTGCGTTGGGTTTTGGAGATTGCAACAACGATGGATTGACCGATTTGTTTTGGTTCGATAATGAAACTGCAATTCATGTATTACAAAGAACTTCTGATAATAACGGATATTGTTTGAAAAAAATTACTGACGGGCAGAACAACACCTATCATTTTCAATATAAAAGCTATAATGTTCACCTCAAAAACAACAGTGTTATCAATTCATTGGCTTGCAATATGCGTACCAATCCTTATCTGATAGATACAATGATATTGAAAAAGAATAATGATACCATCACACAAAAAAAAGGGTACACATACAAAGATGTTGTGTTTGATACTCTCAGAAATGTATTCTTGGGTTTTAAAAAAATACTCAATGACGATTCCTTCCAAATGATTCAGGAAAGGAAATATTTTCTATATAACAACGATTTCCATACGTTGATTCCTATAGAATCATATACTTATAACAAGTCAGGTTCTAGTACATCTAATCAGTATATCAATTCTGAACACTCTATTAAAAAAACAGTCGAGATTTTAAATCTTGGCAACAAACGCAGAAAAATATATTATACATCTGTAGAAGACAGAGATAGATATTGTAGAAACATGACAACATATATATCTGACCCTACAGGAAGAATCATAGAGACTACTTACTTTAAAGGACATTTGTTAGGAAGTATTCCAAGTAAAGAATTGCAACGTCCTGATACTGCGTGGAAGGTAAATACAAAAATTACTTATGACATGGTTCCTACAAGAAACGGTTCTTCTGTCAATAAAATATCACAGCAAACCATTACCCGACAAGTGCAGACCGATACAAGTGATTATTTTTATGATACCATTGTCTATACCTATTCCAACGGAAATCTTGCATCATCTACCCTTTATCAGCAGGGAAAGATAAGTAAAGAACAATACATATACAACGATTATGGTTTGCCTGAAAGCAAAACGATAGGCGTAAACCTGAATAGAACAGAAACTTATACTTATGATTCATTGCATAGGTTTGTTACTGGCATCTGTAAAAGCAACGGTTTGTCCGAACATAGAACTTTTGACCCTTATTATGGCAATGTGCTTTCGTATTCCGACTACAACAACAATACAACAAATTATACCTATGACGGTTTTGGAAGAATATTAAAACAAGAATCGCCTGACGGTTCTTATACGCAATGGAAATATTGCATAGGAACTCCAATTCAAGCAAAAGGTTTAGGGGTTAAGTATTATATTCAGAAAAAAATCAACATCTCAGGAGAGGACAAGTTCAGTCAAATTTCCTATTTTGATGCTTTCGACCAAGAAGTGCTTACTCGTACCAACAATCGTTATGTTCAGCGAAAATACAATGTTTGGGGATTGTTGGAATCGGAGTCCTTCCCTTATACGCAAGGTGATGAAAATATCTATTTTACCAATTATCAATACAATGATCTGATGCTCATATCTACTAAAACATCTCCGCTCTGCAATTTGTTTTATCAGTACAATGAGCCTACCGACAATTTTTTAAAGACCATTGTAACTGACAGTTTGCGAGGAGTTACCTATGCCAACACCATGGATGATGAAAATAGATTATATTATGCAAGCAACGATATAAGCGGTCAGTTGGGAGGTTCGATACATGCAAGCTACAAAATGGATAATGGGAAAATGCAGGTTGTCACTGTCAATGCTGACGATGATACTTCCTTCGCTTATTACGATACGCGTGACAATCTGATAGAAACCATTTGTCCGGATGCAGGAAACGATACCTATACCTACAACGAATTTGATGAGTTACTCTCTCATACCGATGCCAACGGAAACACCGCTGTTTACCAATACGATTCAATAGGCAGAATTAGCAGAATTGTTTACAACGATACCGGTATCATAGAATATTCCTATGACGATACTTCGATAAAAGGCACTCTTGAGGAAGAAGCATACAATGGTAAGCGTATCTACTATGCTTACGATACTTTGGCTCGTGTTATACAAAAGACTTTTCATCCCGACAATCAGCATGCATATACATATAGCTACACTTACGATTCATTAGGTCGGTTAAGTACGCTTACTTATCCGGGAAATTTTTGCATCAACTATCAATATGACAAAATGGGTAATATCAGCAAAATTATGCATGGCGATGTCATAATATACCATGCGGTTCGTATGTCAGAAAAATATTTAGTACCTTCCATGTGGCGAGTAAACAATACGGTTACTACTTTGAGTTTCAACGATTTTGGATTGATAAATTCTAAGGTTGCGGGAAAAATGAATATTTCTATCGATAATGATAATCCTATTGGTCCTATCGTTCCTATTGAGCCTACCGGTGGTTATTCCATATTAGGGTCTATCAATGGTATAATAAACATACAAGATTGGGATACTGCGGGTAGTATGCCTATTCCCGTGAATATTACACAAAAAGACAGCTGCTACTCCGAGTATTATTATACTTACGACAACGCAGGCAGACTCAATTCCGCCGGCATTCCTGCTTCCCTATTTGATAATAACTCTGTAGGTCAGAAAATGGAATATTTTGACTATGACCCATTGGACAGACTGACCACCAACCGCCGTATGCAAGTGGTGATGAAACCTTTCCAGATATACGGCTATACTTTTAACCTTCCTGTTATGCAAGAAGATACACTTTCACATCTTGTTTACAGCGGCACCCGCATGACCGCCAACTCCGCCGTGGGAGATTTTATATACGAGGCTCCGCAGCCTCATGCCGTAAGCGAGGTACTGCCTATTAACGACAGTGTTATCTCTGCAGACCAATGTGACATTACTTACAATGTTTTTAACAAAACCCACACAATAAACGAGGCAGGAAAACGTTATACTATTGATTATTATCCCAACCAACAGCGGGCTATGACCACCTACACCGTTAACAACACAGAGCAAGAAAAGAAAATATATTGTGGCAGGGAGTATGAACACAACCTCACTACCAACACACAATATAACTACATTTATGTCGGTAATACGCCTATTGCTTTGTATGTGCAGGGAGATACCAATACCATGTACACTTTGCACACCAACTACATTGGTAGCATAGAAAAGATAAGCGACAAAAACGGCAATGTAGTAGATAGTATGTCTTACACGCCTTTTGGACAAAGAAGAATGTTCTCCGATTGGAGCAAAACAGACACCGCTAAACACCTTATTGACAGAGGTTTTACAGAACAGCAACATTTGGATAACTTTGCCCTTATTAACTTTAACGGCAGAATGTACGACCCTGTTTTAGCTCACTTCCTCTCCCCTGACCCTTATATCCAATCCCCCGAAAACCCACTAAACCACAATAGATACTCTTATTGCTTGTTCTCACCGTTACAGTATGTTGACCCGAGCGGATTGCTGATAGGAGATTATTATGATATTTATGGTAACTATTTAGGGAACGATGGAATTTATGATGGGAAAGTATACATCGTAACAAATAATAATGATATTGATAAAATTAAAAAAAATGAATTAGAGAAACGCACTACATCTTTATCTGAAGTGAGTTCAGCAATAGATTTACGAGCATCTGCAGAAATTCGGAAAGAAATAGTAAATGGTATAATAAGCAAAGAACAAGAAGATAATTTTCGAGAATATGGAGGCATAGTTCGTGACGGAGATAATGGTCAATTTATTGACTGGGCAACTCCAGGAGAAAGATGGAATGGTTCAGGAAATGCTGAAATTGATTATAATACATGTGATAAAAAAGGCGAATATTTGATGTTTTTCCATTCTCATTTTCCTGGAGAAACACGAAAAGGAGGGGTTCTGCAAGGGGTTCAGCAAACCCCAAGTGAAATAGATTGTAATAATGTAAGAACAAGCCATAGTCGACAACATGGAGCAAATGTTGTAATATCAACAAAAAATAATTCGGTTTATCTTATTAACAATAATGGAAAATATTATCAAATGAATATTAATACTTTTATATCAATAAAAAATTTGCATACAAATGTTCAATAGAATAATGTTATTAAATAAAACTCTATTCATCATAATACTGATGATAATAATTGTGCCATTAAAAGCTCAAAATAAAGGGTTCGTTTTAAATTCATTTGTTATTAATGGAGATACAATGAAACTTAATAATAATTACAAGTTTTTTTGTATATACCAGAATAATGATGAGAAAATTATTTACGAACCAATAATTAGAAATGATACATTTAAGATGATTCCTTTTATAGATGCAGAAGATTCCTATTTATGTTATAAAGGAGTATTTGTATATAAACGAAAAGCATATTATTATGGAATACCAATGTTTATTCATAAAAATATTAGTTGTGATGTAAATGTAAACATAAAAATAGAAACAAAAAGATATGATAAATATGATTATCAACAAAAAAAAATAGATTGTACATGGGATACGTTGTCAGAAAAAGATGAAGGTGTTATTATTATACAATATGAAAGTCCTTATCATCATTTTTATTGTAACCCAATTCAACCTTGTTATTCATGTAAACCTATTCATAATATGAAATCTTTTTTACAAGAAGGACAAGACTTATTGAATTTTAAGATTTCCGCAAGAAAAAAAGATGGACAAATAAGGAATTTTTCGCCAGAATGCGAAACAAATCGGATATTAGAAAAATCAAATAATGAGTATGAAAAAAGGAATGAACATCATGATTCATTACAAGTTTATCAAATACCTGCAGACACTTCTGTTATATATGAGGATTTTAATATAAACGGAGTGAATTTCAGGATGATATATGTGGAAGGAGGTTCTTTTACTATGGGGTCAACAGAAAAGTTACCTAGCTATAATGATGAAATACCAGCACATCGGGTTACTTTAGATGACTATTACATAGGAGAAACAGAAGTTACACAAGCTTTATGGAAAGCAGTAATGGGTAATAATCCGAGCAAATATATAGGAGACTATCTTCCTGTAGATTTTGTAAGTTGGAACGATTGCCAAACATTCATCAACAAACTTAATCAATTGACAGGAAAAAAATTTAGGTTACCTACGGAAGCAGAATGGGAATATGCCGCCAAGGGAGGAAATAAAAGCAAAGGTTATAAATATGCAGGAAGTAATATTGCATCAGAAGTTGCATGGTATGACGAAGATGTAAGAAAACCTCATTTGGTAGGCACAAAAAAAGCCAATGAATTGGGAATTTATGATATGAGTGGAAATGTATATGAGTGGTGCCAAGATTGGTATGGAAACTATAGTGGCGAAGATCAAAAAAATCCACAAGGTCCCCTTTCGGGGAAAAGACGTGTTGTGAGAAGTTGTAGTTGGTTTGATTATGAAGGTTTTTGCGAAATTACAAATCGTGGAGATATTCTACCCGAATATGGCAGTGAATATCGAGGTTTTCGTATAGTGTTGGAACCATAATTTGAATATCATGTATAAGTATGCCGGCAATGTGGTGGACAGCATGTCTTACACGCCTTTTGGACAAAGAAGAATGTATTCCGATTGGAGCAAAACAGACACCGCTAAACACCTTATTGACAGAGGTTTTACTGGACAACAGCATTTAGATAAGTTTGCTCTTATTAACTTTAACGGCAGAATGTACGACCCTGTTTTGGCACATTTCTTAAGCCCTGACCCGTACATACAAAACCCAGAAAACCCGCTGAATTACAATAGATACTCCTATTGTTTGTTTTCGCCGCTGCAGTATGTGGACCCGAGCGGATTTTTTGTAGATTGGGTGCAAGATATTGACGGTAATATCTATTGGGACCAATTTGCAACAAGCCAAGCAACTACAAAAAATGGTGAGAAATATTTAGGAAAAGAAGGTTATGGCATTGATGAAGAAACTGGGCTATTAGTTCATTATAAATCTGATGGAACGATAGAAAAAAATCTTTTAAATTTCTTAAACATTGCTATAACACATAATTCTGAAATTGGAGGTAATTCTATTTCTATTTATGGTGATGCTATCAATACGAGTTTGGCTATTGGTGCATCTGAATTAGGAATAGGTAGTAACGTATTTTATAATGATATTAGCGGAAAATGGTTAGGTAAAAACGGAAAATTTTATAATACCTCTTGGGGAGGAAATGGCTCTACTGGCGGAAAACTAAAATTCGCTCAAAATATAAGTACGCAATTAAAAACTATAGGTAAGGCTATTGGAGGATTTTCAACACTCCTTTCAGGATACAATTTATCTCAAGCCAAAACTTTTAACGAACAAATTATGGCAACAACAGAATTGTTGACAGATGCCATTAGTTACACTCCATGTATAGGACCTTATTTTTCTCTTTATTGGAATCTTGGAGGTAGACAACTACATTGGTCATGGTATCAAAATGTTCTTATGCCACAAATTGAAATGGGAATAAATCCTGGATTAATGATTTACCAACCATTTAAATAACCATTATGAAAAATTTTTTAGATTATTGTTTTTACAGAGCTGCAGCATTTTATAAAAATTGGGGAGATAAAGATATATATCGCTTCAGCGGTTCAATTGTATCATATGGTTCTTTAATATTCTTGATTATGACAATATTTCTGATTGTTTATACTCAATTATTTGGAGGAGTTCCAACAAAAACAATCTTTATAATTGGAGGAATATTAAATGTGATTATCTGCATTTTTTCTGGAAATGAGGAGAAGTTTATCTTACTAGAAAAAAAGTACAAACACGAAAAACATAAAAAATTAAAAGGTTGGATAGTAATTGCTTATTGGCTTCTTTCATGGGCTACATTTATATCTGTTTGTTTAATATTATGAAAAAATTTGATATTTGGATTAAACTTGTATTATCAAAATGTCATAAAACAATACCCTAAAATTCAACAAAATGTTAATAATCAAATAATAGAAAGAGCGGACATGATAAGTCGAGGGTATATTCCTATTGGACATCCAGGACTCCCTTTTAAATAGTTTAAGTTATGTGCAATTTTTTTGAATACTGTTTTTATCGAATACATTCGTGGTATCTTAAGTACAAAATAGACACACAACCTCGTGTATATTCAGCACATTGGGTTTGTGTTGGAACAACATCAAATTTAATGACTTTTATTCAAATATTCTGTTATTTTATTAATATAAAATTTGAATTATTGTTATTACTTTTACCTATACACGCTATCAATTATTGGATAAACTATTCTTTCTTATTAACAGATAGAAAATATAAGGAGTTAGAAAAAAAATATAAGAAAGAAAAATTCAAAAAAATCAAAGGATTTGGAGTTATATTATATCTAATTAGTTCATTAATTATATGGATAATTTGCCTCATCTATTTAAAGAACACATCTACTAATTACAAATTTGATTTTGATATAATTAAGTTTTTATCCATACAATAAATACAGCCGACAAACGTTATAATATTGACTATTTTCCCAACCAACAGCGGGCTATGACCACCTACACCGTTAACAACACAGAGCAAGAAAAGAAAATTTATGCAGGTGTGGAGTTTGAGAAAAATCTCTCTTCCAACACCACATATTCTTATATCTACGCTGGAAATGAACCAATTGCCGTTTATATACAAAACGACAGCAACACCTTGTATTGCCTCCATACCAACTATAACGGCAGCATAGAAAAGATAAGCGACAAAAACGGCAATGTAGTGGACAGTATGTCTTATACGCCTTTTGGACAAAGAAGAATGTTCTCCGATTGGAGCAAAACAGACACCGCCAAGCACCTTATTGACAGAGGTTTTACCGGACAACAGCATTTGGATAACTTTGCTCTTATTAACTTTAACGGTAGAATGTACGACCCTGTTTTGGCACACTTCCTCTCCCCAGACCCTTATATCCAAAACCCAGAAAACCCATTAAACCACAATAGATATTCCTATTGCTTGTTCTCACCGCTGCAATATGTGGACCCGAGCGGGGAGATGTATAACCCTATTTTTGATTGGCAAGGCAACTTTCTTGGAACTGACGATAGAGGAATACAAGGAGAAGCAATTATTATGAATAAATGGGATTTTGTTCAAAACATGTCTCACGAAGAAGCTTTGAAAAAAGGAATTAAAAGAAGCGAATTGCCATTAGTTTTTTCTCTTGATTTATTCAATAAAATAGATAATCAAGTTTCCAATTTTCCTAGTAGACCTGATTGGGATGGAGTCGTAACAGTTAATGAAGGAATTGCTTGGGCAAAAGCACACCCTTATGCCTTAAAAAATCCAACACCAGAAAATACATTATATATTGATGCTGCTCTTTTGGATTTTGGATTTTTAACAGTTCAAAATAGTGGACTTACTGTCGGTGGAGATTATACTAATGTTAATTTGTATAATTATGTAAACAGAAGAAGTCCTCGCTCTATCCATACGACCTACGCACTTGGAAATACATCAATAAAACTTTTAGATAATCAAGGAACTATTGCTTTTTATGGAGATGATTATGATTGGGATTATCATAATGGTAGTTCATTTCGAAATACTTTAATCTTTTTTGAAAGAGCAAGAACTGGATTGAATGATAAACATGGATTTAAAATCTGCATATATGGAACAGCAAAGATTAATCAAAAGTGGCCATTTTAATATTCTCATTACGTTAACCATCTTATTGATAATAAACTCATGTATTGGCATTCGAATGGATAGCGAAATTGACTTGGGAAACAATTATTATTATGTACAAGATTATCCACAATGCATCTGTCATTATCCTAAACCGGGAAAAGTAATTCTACCTATTGGTGATAAAAAAGAAATTGTTGTAAGAGTTCAATACAATGATTCTGTAATAATCGCAATATGTACACCTCATTATTCTTCTTCAGATTCAACAATCTATAAAATAGAAAAAAATACAGGAAAAATTTTACGTATAAATGATGTTAATACTGATTCTGAAAAGAATAATTATAAGGAAATAAAGAATAGTCGTAGATATAAAATTGAAATGAGATACAATGAATATCAAGAACAATAGCTCTTCCAACACCACATATTCTTATATCTACGCTGGAAATGAACCTATTGCCGTTTATATACAAAACGATAGCAACAAACTTTATTATTTGCATTCGGTTCTCAATGGTAGCATCTCTTATATTACTGATACAGAAGGAAATAAAGTAGATACACTTTCTTACACGCCTTTTGGACAAAGAAGAATGTTCTCCGATTGGAGCAAAACAGATACCGCCACCCACCTTATTGACCGCGGTTTTACCGGACAACAACATTTAGATAATTTTGCCCTTATTAACTTTAACGGCAGAATGTACGACCTTGTTTTGGCACATTTTCTTTCCCCTGACCCGTACATACAAAACCCCGAAAACCCTCTAAACCACAATAGATATGCTTATTGCTTGTTCTCACCTTTGCAGTATGTGGACCCGAGTGGATTGCTTATTATTATTATGCTTTTGTACCTATAAAAGATGCTTCCAATATTTCCTCTGGATTTATCTGATAATCATTTTTATACTTTTTATATTGTTTTCAGGTTGAATTACTTTCTTATTTGTTTAACAACAATATATTCATTGTTATTTCCATAAGAATTTTGCCGTTTATATCTTCTATGTCATTGACAAGTGCAATGAAAAATATACCATTTTCTGAATTTTTCGTGCCACTTCTTCCGTATTATCTATAAGCAGTTGACCATGATTCATTTTTTGGAAAACTTCCACATGTACATCAGGACATAATGAAATAAGATGATTGACTTGTGATTTGGCAACAAATGCTTCCTTTGTTCCGTACCAATAATGAATGTCTTGACCCGTAATACTATTCAGACGTGTATTATAAACAGATTTATAACCATCCAACACTGCTTTACCACCACCAAAAGGATAAACTTTTTTACATTCGTCCAATAATACATCAAAATAATGAGAGCGAAACACCCATTTCCAAAACCCAGTACAATGAAAACATGTCCATACGTTAAAACATTGAAAATAGCGTATCGGCATTTCAAGCCATCGTGGCAATGGAAGTAGCGGAGCCGCATCCAAAATAGCATGGTCTATAACTATCTCGTTTTTTTCCATAATATGTGATAAAATTTTACCTCCTAACGAAAGTCCATAAGCACAATCTATATGTCCATTACAATATTTTTTTACATAATTAATAAGTTCCACAGATTGAGCATCTACGGATGAAAATCGAGTTTTTTTACCTAAAATAAAACCATTAACCTGAACCGCTATAATATAGAATTGTTGTTCTACAAGACGTATCAATGGTAAAAAAATCTCATACGAAACACCTAATCCTGGAATAAGCAGAAGCTTCGGTGCACTTTCTTTTCCAAATATTTTTATATCCATACTCAATATTTTAATATATTCTAAACATTAGTATGCAAAAATACAAGAAAACAAATAATCCAAAACAAAAAATAGGTGTTAAATTTTAACACCTATTAAATAATTTACAAAAATAATCACAAATAAGCAATATTTTATTTATATTACCTTAAAGATGATTGTAATGAATTCAACAAATCTTTTGCTTTTTGAATTTCGTTTGCTTTATTGTTAATATCAGTTTCTTTTGCTGAAACTTTTTTCTCTAAATCAACTATTTGTGATTTCATTTTATCTCTATCGGCTTCCATATTACTTTGTTCTTTTTGTAATTTGGAAATTAAATTGTTTTGTTCCAATATTTTTTGATTAATATCGTATTCTCTCAAATAAGTAACAAAACCATTAAGAAATTTTTTCACATTTTCGATAATTTCTGGGTCGGTAGTTGATGTTACAAAATTTTCATTACCTTTAGAAACTAAGAAATAAATAATTGTAGATTGTGTATTCTTTTTTCCTACGGTAGTCACTTGTGTATAAATATCAAAATTCATTGACCCAATTTCAGAAAATTGTTGTGCTAAATAAATACGCCAACCTTTAGAATTACTACCTTTTAAAGTTGCCCCTTTTTCCAGACGTTGTTGTAAAGCGGCTTTTACTAAATCTACACTATACGAAGGCACCATTATACTAACACCTTGTACGGTACGTTTATCATACTCTATTGCTTGTTCTTGAGATGTTTGTGCTGTAACTGAAGCACTTAATGATAATCCTAATAAGAAAAGTACTAATTTTTTCATTACTCTAAAATTTTAAATTATTATTATTTTATTATTTACTTTGCGATGTTGTGTTTGCATGTGGACATTTGTGTTGAGCTTCTTTGTTGCATTGATGTCCTTGTGTCGCATGTGGACATTTGTGTTGGGATTCTTTGTTGCATTGATGTCCTTGTGTCGCATGTGGACATTTGTGTTGAGCTTCTTTGTTGCATTGATGTCCTTGTGTTGCATGTGGACATTTGTGTTGAGCTTCTTTGTTGCATTGATGTCCTTGTGTCGCATGTGGACATTTGTGTTGGGATTCTTTGTTTTCGTTAACAACTTCTACTTTAACGTTAATAGTTTCGTTGTTACCCATTTTTTTTAATGCAGAACTATCTACTGTACATTCATAATTCCCTTTTGAGAGTTTTTGTTTTAATAACTCTGCTTTTTTGTCATTTTCACTTTGTGCTGATAATGAACCAACCAAAGCAATTCCGATTAATACTGTTAAAATCTTTTTCATAATATAATATTTTTAAATTAATAATTATTCAAAATAAGCTAAAATTGTTTCTTTGGCTTTTACCCTTTCATTCAATTGAACATTCAAACGAGCATCAATAGGAACAAGTACATCAACTCTTGAACCAAATTTAATAATTCCAAGTTCATCACCTTGTCTTACTATATCTCCTTTTTCAGCGATACAAACAATACGTCGAGCCATTGCTCCAGCGATTTGTTTGACAAGAACTATTCTATTTTGTGTATCTTCAATAATAGTACAAGAATGTTCATTCAATTCAGAGGCTTTGGGGTGCCAAGCCACCATTTTATCCCCGGGAAAATAATCCGTTTGAATTACTTTTCCTGTTATTGGGTGAAAATTTACATGAACATTTGTTACTGACATAAATATTGATATTTGAATACATTCTGTATTTAAATATTTTTCTTCTTTTACTTTTTCTATTACAACAATTTTTCCGTCTGCTGGGGCAAAAATTGCATTGTCATCTGCTTCGAGCCACCTATATGGAAATCGAAAAAATCTTACTATTAAATAAAATATACTTAATCCTATTGTCAACGAAATCACATTCGACAACAAAGAATGTGGTAAAAAATTGATAATTACCAATTCTAACACTGATAAAAGTATAAACGACCATGCTATAATTTTATAGCCTTCTTTATGTATTTTCATTTTATATTACAATTAACAAATACAATAAAACTAACGGAATTGCTAATATAGAAGAATCGAATCTATCTAAAATTCCTCCGTGTCCCGGCAAACAAAATCCTGAATCTTTAACATTTAAATTTCGTTTTAACAAAGATTCTATCAAATCGCCAAAAGTACCAAAAACAATGATTATCAAAACCATAATCAACATTTGCCAATTAGATAAACCAATATTTGGAAATATCATAGGCAAAAAATATGCTATAACTGAAGTTATCAAGGCAGAACCTATACTTCCCTCCCAAGTTTTTTTAGGAGAAACCCTTTCAAATAATTTGTGTTTTCCTATCAAACTTCCTACACAATACGCCAATGTATCTGATAACCAAATAACAATGAATATTGATAACAATAAATATTTTCCATTTTGGAATAAAACTGGAAAAACATTCACTAATGCCAATGGTAAAACTATCCACAACAAACCCAATACAGAAAAAGCAACATTTTCAAATGGATTTTCCTCGGAACGAAACAACTCTACCACAAGCAACGATAACGCTGTTACTACTATTATCATTATTAAGATATTGTGATTAAAAAAATCCCACAACGGCATATAACCTACAATAAAATAAACAATCGAAGCCACTACATAAAACCAAATAGAGATATTTATTTTTCTGATATTCAATAATTTTCTGTATTCATAAGTGCCTACACAAGTAAATATAAAAAATATATTGAAAAGCCAATTCCCCGCTTTCAAAATAGCAATAACTATCAATGCTACTAATAATATTCCGGTAATGGTTCTCAATATTAAATTTTTCATACTTAACCGATTGTTTTACTTTGTATTAACTATTATTTTTATTTAAATTATCAGCATTTTCTTCTTGTGTTGTATCAATATCTTCAACAGTTGAAGAAGATTGTTCACTTTCTTCGTTGATTTCTACTTTATTTTCTGATTCTTCATCATCAAAAGGACGTTCTCCAAAAATTTCTACTAAATTTTCTCTGAAAATCACCTCTTTTGACAATAATTGTTCTGCAAGTTGAGACAATTTATCTTTGTTAGCATCCAATATTTCTTTCGCCCGTTGATAAGCGGTTTCTATTAATGTATGCACTTCTTTATCAATTGCTTCTGCTGTTTTTTCGCTATAAGGACGATTGAAAGAATATTCCGATTGTCCACTTGAATCGTAATAACTTAAATTACCAATATTGTCATTCAATCCATAATAGGCAACCATTGCATAGGCTTGTTTAGTAACTCTTTCCAAATCATTCAATGCACCAGTAGAAACAGTACCAAAAATCACCTCTTCTGCAGCACGTCCACCCAAAGTGGCAGAAATTTCATCTAACAATTGTTCTTTATTGGTAATTTGTCTTTCTTCTGGCAAATACCAAGCAGCACCCAACGATTTTCCACGAGGAACAATAGTTACTTTTACCAAAGGGGCAGCGTATGGCAACATCCAACTAACGGTAGCGTGTCCGGCTTCATGAAATGCGATTACTCGTTTTTCTCGTGAAGAAATTATTTTTCCTCTACGTTCCAAACCTCCTATTATTCTATCTATTGCATCTAAAAAGTCTTGCTTTTGTACTTCTGTTTTATTTTTTCTTGCTGCTATCAATGCTGCTTCATTACAAACATTGGCAATATCTGCTCCTGAAAATCCCGGTGTTTGTTTTGCAAAGAAATCTAATTCCACATCTTTCGACAATTTCAAAGGACGAATATGAACACCAAAAATTGCTTTTCGTTCTTCTAAATCAGGTAATTCTACATGTATTTGTCTATCAAAACGACCAGCACGCAACAATGCTCTATCCAATACATCTGCTCTGTTGGTTGCCGCTAAAATAATCACTCCCGCATTTGTTGAAAAACCATCCATTTCTGTAAGCAATTGATTTAATGTATTTTCACGTTCGTCATTAGAACCTGAAAAAGTATTTTTTCCTCTTGCTCTTCCTATCGCATCTATTTCATCAATAAACACTATACAAGGTGCTTTTTCTTTAGCTGTTTTAAACAAATCTCGCACTCTTGAGGCTCCAACGCCAACAAACATTTCTACAAAATCAGAACCAGAAAGTGAGAAAAATGGAACTTTTGCTTCTCCTGCAACGGCTCGTGCTAAAAGTGTTTTTCCTGTTCCTGGAGGACCTACCAACAATGCTCCTTTTGGAATTTTTCCTCCTAAATTAGTATATTTTTGAGGATTTTTCAAAAAATCAACAATTTCTACTACTTCATCTTTTGCTCCTTCCAAGCCAGCAACATCTGCAAAGGTGATTGAAACTTGTGTATCTTTATCGTAAAGTGTCGCTTTTGACTTCCCAATACTAAACAAATGGTTCCCTCCTCGTCCTCCTCCGGTCATGGCTCTGCCCATCATTACAAATGAAAATATCATCAATAATATCAAGCCAATATACCAAATCATTTCAAAACCAATAGGTTTTGAATTGTCACTCAATATCACTATCCGCTCATATTGCCGTTCTATTTGATGTTGCATTTCTTCTGGCTTACCGTACATCAAATCGTCTATTGCTTGTTGTTCATATTGTTTTACTTCATCGGTAAAACTTCCTATATCTGATATTTCAATATAAAAATGAGGTCCTTTCTTACTTTTTTCAAATGCTTTTTTGTAAGTTGTATCATTATTGATATTTGCAGATTTGATGTAAATATCAGCTAAATCTTTATGTTTTTTGATAACAATTTTTTCTACATCTCCTCTCAAAATCATTTTATTGAGTTGAATATTGTCTATAGCACTGATGTTATCGTCTATATCAAAAAGCATCATTGCCATCAATATCACCCCACCAATAAGGTATATCCAATAAAAATTAAAACCTTTTTTCCCTTTTGAATTGGGATTTAAATTACTCTTTTCGTTTTTGTTTTTACTATCTGTCATTTTTTTACTCTTCGTCTTTATATTCTGTGCGTTTAGCATCCGCCCATAAACCTTCTATATCATAAAAAGAACGCATATCTGAAAGAAAAATATGTACAACGGTATCAAAATAATCTACAACAATCCATTGTGCATTTTTTGCTCCTTCCACGTGAGAGGGCAAAAGGGACAATTGAGATTTAACTTTCATATATATGTTATCCAATAATGCTTCTGCATGCGTATTTGATGTTGCCGTACACACTATAAATTTATCAAACATAGATAATCCCAAATGAGATAAATCCAATTTCACAATACTTTGGGCTTTCTTCTCTTGCAAAGCCTCTACAATACACCCACTTAGCGTATTTTTTTCAATCCTGACATTCTTTTTTTCCTCCATAAAAGAATTTTCTATATTATCTTGCAAAGATACAATTTTTTTTAATGCAATTTTATTTCTTTTACAATAAATAGATTTTGTATGTATTTTATAAATATTCTTTTAAAAATTGGGCTGTATAACCTTTTCCTTGAACAACAATGTCTTTTGGACTTCCTTCTGCTACAATACAACCTCCACCAGAACCACCTTCCGGACCAAGGTCTATAACCCAATCTACCGTTTTTATCACATCTAAATTGTGTTCTATTACCAAAACAGTATTTCCTTTGTCCACCAAACGATTGAGCAATTCTAACAAAATACGAATATCTTCAAAATGCAAACCAGTTGTAGGTTCATCTAAAATATAAAATGTTTTACCTGTTTCTTTTTTACACAATTCTGCTGCCAATTTTATTCTTTGGGCTTCTCCTCCAGACAATGTTGTTGAGGATTGACCTAAATGCAAATAACCCAATCCTACATCTATCACTGTTTTTAATTTGTCTGTTATATGAGGAATACCATAGAAAAATTCATATGCCTCATTGAAAGTCATTTCCAAAACATCGTTTATTGATTTTCCTTTATAACGAATTTCCAATGTTTCTTTATTGTATCTTTTTCCATTGCAGACTTCACAATGAACATATACTTCTGGCAAAAATCCCATTTCTATTGTTTTAACACCTGCACCGCCACAAGCATCGCAACGACCTCCTGAAACATTAAAAGAAAACCGTCCCGGACGATAATTTCTCAATTTTGACTCTGGCAATTCCGAATACAATTTACGAATATCATCAAACACTTCTATATATGTTACAGGATTTGAACGTGGAGACCTTCCTATGGGTTTTTGGTTTATTTCTATTACTTTATCAATATTTTCCAAACCATATATTTCATCGTATGGCAATATTGAATTATCGGAACGATAAATTGCTTTATTCAAAATTGGATACAATGTTTTATTAATCAACGAAGATTTTCCACTCCCAGAAACTCCTGTTACACAAATAAATACGCCTAATGGAAAACGAACTGTTACATTTTTAAGATTATGTCCTCTTGCTCCCATCAAAACGATTGATTGTCCATTTCCATCTCTAACTTGTGATGGTACATTTATTTGTTTTTTTCCAGCAAGATAATTTCCAGTTAGAGAACCACTTTCGCAAATTTCATCAAATGTTCCACATGCCACAATTTTTCCTCCATGAATACCTGCTCCTGGACCTATATCTACTATATAATCTGCGGCTTTCATTGTATCATAATCATGCTCTACAACTAAAACCGTATTGTAACTCTCTTTTAATTTTTTTAACGATTGTATCAATTTTTGATTATCTCTTTGGTGTAAGCCAATACTTGGTTCATCTAAAACATACAATACATTAACAAGATGTGACCCCAATTGTGTTGCCAATCTAATCCGTTGAGCTTCTCCCCCTGACAACGATGGAGAAGGACGATTGAGAGACAAATAATCTATTCCTAAATCAACCATACTCGATAAGCGAACATTGATTTCTCGAATAACTTCACTTGCTATTTCTATCTGTTTATCAGAAAGATAATTGTTGATGTTTTGTGTCCATTTATATAAATCAGCAATATCCATTTGGGCTAAATCAACAATACTTTTATCTCCAATTCGATAAAAAATAGATTCTTTTTTTAATCGTCCTCCTTGACATTCTGGACAAGTTTGTGTTCGCATAAATTGTGATGCCCATTTTCTTGCATTTGCAGGAGCATCTTCGGAGGCTTGCGTGATAAAGTTGACCAATCCATCAAAATTTGATGAATACATTACCGTTCCTGTTGTTTCATTTTTCATAAACAAAGGCGATGAAGTACCATATAAAATAATATTAATTGCCTCTTCTGGCACTTCTTCTATGGGGTCATCTAATGAAAATTCATATTTTTGGGCAATTGCTTCTATTTGTTTAAAAATCCAAGTAGATTTATATTCTCCAAGAGGTTCTATTGCTCCTTTTCTAATTGATTTTTTAAAATCTGGAATAATTTTATTTATGTCTGTTTCAACAATATATCCCAATCCATTGCAATGAGGGCAAGCTCCATAAGGCGAATTGAACGAAAACGATGAGGGTACTGGTTCCAAATATGAAATTCCTGTTGTTGGACACATTAAATGTTTACTATAATTGATAGGATTAGGATTTTCTGTTGTTGTCACCATCAATGAACCTTTTCCATAATGCAAAGCGGTTTTTATAGAATTTATCAAACGCTTGGTTGTACTTTCTGAAACTGTCAACTCATCTATTTCAACTTCAATATCATGCTTTTTGTATCTATCTACTTGCATACGAAGCATAACTTCCTTAATTTCTCCATCAACTCGTACATGCAAGAATCCCCAACGTCGTATTTGCTCAAACAATTCTCTATAATGCCCTTTATGTCCTCGCACCAATGGAGCATACAAAGTAATTTTTTCTCCTTGATATTTTTTTATTATTAAATCAATAATTTGATTTTCAGTATATTTTATCATTGGCTCATTGGTGATATACGAATATGCGGTTGCGACTCTCGCATAAAGCAAACGTAAAAAATCGTATATTTCTGTAATTGTTCCCACCGTTGAACGAGGAGTACTATTTACTGTTTTTTGAGCAATGGCAATCACGGGTCCTAAACCTGTAATTTTATCAACATCTGGACGTTGTATTTCTCCTAAAAAACGTCTTGTATAAGGAGAAAGTGTATCCATAAATCTCCTTTGTCCCTCTGCATAAATAGTATCAAATGCTAAAGAAGATTTTCCACTACCTGAAATTCCTGTAATTACAACAAAAGCATTTCTTGGTATTGTCAATGAAATATTTTGCAAGTTATGTTCTCTTGCACCTATTATTTCTAATTGTTCCTCGCGTATTGTCTTAACTCCCATTAGTTTTCTTCTGCGTAAAAAATAATTTTTGGATTAAAAACGGTATATTTTTCCATAGATTCATCGGATTCAAATCTATCTCCTATATAAACAGAACCATCTGGTTTTGTTTGTTTTATTTGCGTATTGGAATAAATAAGATGTTTATTTTCATCCCATACTAAATGTTCTGTTTCTATTATTTCTCCTGTAGAAAAATTGGTAATAACAACATTTCTTTTTGCTTCCATTATTTTCTTTTCTTGATAACTTATACCATAATCTGCTGTAAGAGAGATATTTTTGTTTCCTAATTCATCATAAGTAATCACTTCAAAACTATTTGGGCTTTCGTAATATTTTTCAGCATATTCATAATGATTAAGTTTTTCAAAAATAAACTCTTGTTTTATAATTCCATTTTCAGAGAAAAACAAATGCAAATTGGTAGAAGTTTCTGACGGAGATTTTTGTTTAATGGTTAAAGATTTTACTACCTCAACATCATTTTTGCAAGCAATACAAGCAACAGCAATAGCCGCAAAAGCGGCTATTGCTGTTGAATATTTAAAAAAGGAATATTTATCTAATTGTTGTTGTTTCATTTATCCAGCAACCTACTTTATAACTATCTCCTTTTTTCAAACCTTGTTGGAAATAAGTAGCCACAGGAGGAAAATAACCACTAATAGAATTTAATCTTTTTTGTGCTTCTTCCGCTCTGTTTGGGTCTATTTGTTTAGCCTTATTATACTTATCGGCAGCAGCCCAATATACTGCTCCAGGAATATCCAATCCACACATTCCAGCAGAACTTGCATACAAATCACCTATCATTATATAAGCACGACCATCGTTAGGATTTAGTTTCATAATTTTGTATGCAGTTTCTCTTGCTGCAGACATTTGTCCCATATTTTTTTGGCAATCTATTATCATCAAATAAGCATTGATTTTATCTGATTCTTTTACATACATTTCCAATGCTTCACTAAAATAACGGAACGCTGTACTATAATCTTTTTTCTTCACATTGATATTACCCATATAAAAAGCAACATTGGCAGTTGGTTGAAGTTTGTATAATTCTTCCGCGGCTGCTATAAACAAATCGTTGTCTGTACATTTTTGTTTTGACAAGAATTTTATAATTTGTCTTAGCATACGTTCTTCTTTATTGGTTTCAAATTTTTTACCATAAATTTCCAACAATACATCACATTCTGCATATTTAGAAAAACGATTATCCAAATTACTCAACACATTGGTATATTGTTTAAGTTCGTTTGCTGTTTTGCTCGAATCTTCTTGTCTGTCTATATAAATGGCATTAAAATCATCTGCAGAAATAATTCCACTATCTAAATCTTCGTACAATTTATAAATTTTACGCATTACAGATTCGTGTTTCAACTCAGCTGAATCTATTTGTGCTGCAAGTACTTCTGTTATTCTGTCGTAGGCATCAATAAGCAACTCAGAACCTTTTTGTTCTTTTTTCATATAATATTCTGTTGCTTTAAAATAAATATCAAATACTTGTGGAGATGTTTCGCTACCTTCTAAATCTATCGATTGTCCTAAAAGGTCATATACTTTTTGGTATTCTTCTTTTGGATTGTATTTCCATAAATAAACTCCTTTACGACCTAATACATAACCTTCGTCTGCTGGATAACATTTTACTCTCAAATCAAACAAATCGAACAATTCTTTAATATATTGGTCTCGCAAAACGCTATCTTCTCCTGCCAACTTAATCATATTCTCCAAAATTACTGGTCCATTTGTAAAAATATATTTTGAAGACATTGGACAATTTTCTTTTACCCACTTCCAAGCAGGATACGCTTCTTTATAATTTTTTTGTTTAAAAACTTCACGGTACAATGATAAATTACTTACACATTCTACACTATCACTACCATACTTTTGTGTTAAATTTTGACCATTTATCATCGGCAATAAGCCCAAAACTAAAATTCCAAGAAATAATACTTTTGAATACTTTTTCATCTTCTTTTTTTATTTTTTATGTTTAACAAAATTTATTCTAACTTTAATTTTTGATACCATTTTTCATACAATTTCACATTGAGTGTTGCTGAAAAATAATTTTCTTTTATCAAATTATTGTCTGTCGTTCCTATTTGTCCATATTCAAATACGACTCCCAATCCTGTTTTACTTTTCTTTACAGGAAATGTTACACCAACATTTATACTAAAGTTTTTAATTTGTTGATTTCCAAAACATAACCTTGATAACTCATAATTAAAACCGAAACTATATGTCATACGAGCAATGTATTTAGAACTATTTCTATTAGGAGTAACATTACCACCGATAGCGATTTTATAAGCATCTGTCAATATTGAATCGGTTTGACCACCTAACGTATATTTATTCCAATTTGTCCATGTAAAATCAGCCTCAAAAAAATACTGATTGATTTTACCAAAAGACAATCCTGCTCCTACTACTTGAGGTAATTTATGGTCTATATTTTTCAATCCTTCGTAATAAAGTGAATCCAACAATGTTGGTGTATCATCAATAGTACCTAAATAAGTGGTAATTAAACCTTGTTGCTTGTTCCACAATTTCAACGAAGGGGTATAAATTGCTCCAATCCCTATACGATATTTGTCTTTTATTGATACAAAATATTGTGCTCCTGCAGTTAGATAAACACCTTTTACCACATTGGCATTTTCTATAATAGAATTAATTGCCATAGGGTCTTCAAAAACTACATATCTTGATTTAGCATATTTACCAAATATATATGAGACATTAACTCCGATAGAAAAACCTTTAAACAATTTGAAAGCATTTCCCCAATAAATCTCATTTATTCCACCATCTCCGATAAATGAATTTGAATATGCTCCCAACAATCCCAAAGTATCACGTGCTTCTACTTCATAGGTCATATTGCTAAATGGTTGATAACCTATTGAGGTTCTCCACCAACGACAAATAGGCAAACCTATTGAGATATAATCAATATAGGCTGTTGCTCCCTTTTGTGAATTGCCTCCAGAATGCAAAGTATGTGTTTTGAATGAAAATGCAGCATCTACAAGACAAGAAAGAGAATCGTATGCAACATAAGAAGCAGGATTGGCAAAATTTACCGTTGTTTCCGACTGAAAAGCATAAGCAACTCCTCCCATTGCTATTGTTGTAGCAGCAGTTCGAGGCATAATATCTCCTATTCCAAAACGTGAATATGGCGAACTTAAATAATTTTGTGCCATCGTTTTGCTAAAACTAACAACTATCAAAATGACTATAATTATACTTATATATCTATTTTTCAGCATTATACATCAGTATTTGGTTTAATCCTATTAATACCAGATTTGAATATGCAAATATCTCATTTTTTATTGAATTTTCAAACAATTTTGCATCTCCTCCAGTAAAAATTATTTTCAAATTAGCATATTTTTCTTTATATTGATTTATCATACCATTACATTCGGCAGAAATACCATTGATTACTCCAGACAAAATTGACTCTTCGGTTGTTGTTCCTACAAATGTTGTCAATGAACGATAATCTACTTTTGGCAATTGAGCAGAAAAATTGTGTAAAGCCTGAAATCGCATTTGCATTCCCGGAGCAATCGACCCTCCAATATATTCTCCTTCTTGAGAAACAAAATCCATTGTGATACAAGTTCCCATTTGCAATACTAACACATTATTTTGTGGACATAAACAATGTGCTGCTACTGCACATGCCAATCTATCGCTTCCAAGTGTTGCTTTACTTTGGTATTTATTATTCAAAGGTATTGGCGTTTGACTATCAAAAACAATAAAATCGAAATGCGTTTGCAGATATTCCAACAATTGTTTTTCTACAGAAATCACAGTGGACAAAATAACTTTATTAATTTTGTGCTGTCCAACAAAGTTTACAATATCTTCAATAGTAATAATTTCTTGAAGCAAGAAATCACATTGTTGACCATCATCAAACAATGCCATTTTTTGCGTACTATTTCCGAAATCAATTACTAAATTCATCTTTGAGTTTGTAATAAATATTCTGCTAAAAACAAATCTTTTTGTATTGTTACTTTTATATTATTGGGGTCTCCTTTCAAACAAGAAACATCTTTACCCCAAGTTTCCATTACAGATGCGTCATCGGTAAATGCTGGTGAATAATTTTGAGAATATGCTTTTTTTATCTCTTTACAAAAGAACACTTGAGGGGTTTGTACACTTAAAAATAAATCTCTATCTACTATTTGACTTCCTTTGTTTGTTTTCTTTCTCAAAGAATCTACCACTGGAACACAAGGAATTGCGGAACCATTTTGTTCGGCATGTTCAAAACATTTTTGTATCAATGTTTTTGTAACACACGGACGCACAGCATCGTGTATAGCCACAAGACCATCATCTGGAAGTTGGCACAATGCGTTTTTCACCGAATCGAAACGAGTTTTACCTCCTTGTATTATTGTGAGATTCATATTAAAAGAATATTGTTGTACCAAATTTTCCCACAAAACATGAAATTCTGAAGGAAGTGTCAAAAAAGTTTTTTTTACCATTGGTGCAAATATCAACAAAGTATGCATCAACATTGGCAGTCCACATATTGTCATAAACTGCTTTGGCATTGTCGATTGCATACGAGTCCCGATGCCTCCTGCTGTGATAATTGCGTATTTTTCCAAAATTACAATATTAACATTGCATCACCATAAGTAAGAAAACGATATTTTTCTTCTATGGCCTTTTTGTAAGCTTCCATTATCAAATCATAACCACCAAAAGAGGCTACCAACATCAACATTGCAGATTGAGATGGATGAAAATTGGTAACAAGAGAATCACAAGTAGAAAATATATATGGTGGAAAAATGAATTTATTTGTCCATCCGTGAGATGGTTTTATTTTTCCTGAAACGTAACAAGAAGATTCTAATGTTTTCAATGTTGTAGTACCTACGGCACACACTTTTTTACGTTTATCTTTAGCAGCATTTATAATTTCTGCTGCTTCTTCGCCAATAATAAATTCTTCAGAATCTATTTTATGCTTTGCCAAATCTTCTACATCTATTGTTTTAAAGTTTCCAACACCTGCATGCAAAGTAACATCAGCAAAATTTATCCCTTTGAGTTCCATCTTTTTTACCAACATACGACTAAAATGCAAACCTGCTGATGGTGCAACTACAGCACCTTCTGTTTTGGCATATATTGTTTGATAATTTTCTTTATCTTCTGGAGTAACTTCTCGCATATTTTGAATTATTTCTGGCAATGGTGTATCTCCCATTGCAAATAGTTTCTTTTTAAATTCATCGTGAGGTCCATCGTAAAGAAAACGCAATGTTCTTCCTCGAGAAGTTGTATTATCAATAACTTCTGCTTCTAAAATACCATCTCCAAAATACAATTTATTGCCTATACGTATTTTTCGAGCAGGGTCAACCAATACGTCCCACAATCGACTTTCTTCGTCTAACTCTCGAAGTAAGAATACATTAATTGTTGCCCCTGTTTTTTCTTTTTGACCAACAAGTGCAGCAGGAAATACTAAAGTATCATTTCTTACTATTACATCTTGTTCTTCGAAATAGTCTATTAAATCTCTAAAAAGTTTATGTTCTATTGTTCCTGTTTGTCTATCAATTACCATTAATCGGGCATCGTCTCTATTTTCTGCAGGAAATGACGCTATTAATTCTGGCGGTAAGGTGTACTTAAATTGCGAAAGTTTCATCTTTTGTGATATTTAACAATATTTTATATTTTACTATTTGCTATATATATCTTATTTTTACGTATTTACGACATTTAAAATATGTATCGAAATTTATAAACGAAAAAACTATTCACTTTATTGTGTAAATATTGCACGAATTTTTATTTTTATTACTAAATTTTATCCAAAAAAATTTTTTTCTTCTTTTTTAATAAAAAAAGTGCTACCTTTGCAAAGTTTAAAAACTTTTCTTTATAGATATTTTATTATGAGAACATTAATTGTTGGAACAGGATATGTCGGCTTGGTTACTGGGGCTTGTTTTTCTGAAATGGGTATTTCTACTACTTGTATAGATGTTAATGAAGATAAAATCAACAAACTCAAAAATGGCATTATTCCCATTTATGAACCCGGATTAGAAGCGATAGTACAAAAAAATTATAATGCAGGTCGTTTAATGTTTTCCACATCTCTAAAAGAATGTTTAGATGATGCAGAAGTTATATTTTCCGCTGTTGGAACGCCTCCCGATGAAGATGGTAGTGCTGATTTACAATACGTTCTTGAGGTTGCTCGTACTGTTGGACAATATATGAACGATTATAAATTAATTGTTACAAAAAGTACTGTTCCTATTGGCACTGCTGCTTTGGTAAGAAAAACCATTCAAAATGAATTGGATAAAAGAGGTCTAAATATTGAATTTGATGTAGCGTCCAATCCTGAATTTCTTAAAGAAGGTGATGCTGTTAATGATTTTATGAAACCAGACCGCGTTGTGGTTGGGGTGGATAGCAAAAAAGCAGAAGAAATCATGATGCGTTTGTATAGACCATTCTTACTAAACAATTATCCTGTTATTTTTATGGATATTGCTTCAGCAGAAATGACAAAATATGCTGCTAATGCAATGTTAGCCACTCGTATAAGTTTTATGAACGACATTGCCAATCTTTGTGAAAAAGTTGGTGCCAATGTAAATATGGTTCGCAAAGGTATTGGCTCTGACTCTCGTATTGGCAATAAATTTTTGTATGCTGGCTGTGGATATGGGGGGTCTTGTTTTCCAAAAGATGTTAAAGCATTGCTAAAAATTGGAGAAGAAGTGCAACATCCTATGAAAATCATCGCTGCAGTTGAAGAGGTTAACCAACAACAAAAAACGGTACTTGTTAGAAAATTATTCAAATATTTTAATGGTGATTTAACAGGAAAAAATATTGCTTTGTGGGGTTTATCTTTCAAACCTGAAACCGATGATATGCGAGAGGCTCCTTCTATCAATATCGTTAAAGAATTGATAAAGGCTAATGCTAAAATCAAAGCATACGACCCTATTGCTATGACTGAAGCAAAACGTATTTTAGGCGATAGCATTACTTATTGCAAAGATATTTATGAAGCTATCAATCAGGCAGATGCTTTGTTGCTTATCACTGAATGGAAAGAATTTAGAATGCCTAATTGGGATATTATTAAAAAATTGATGAACAACGTTGTTATTTTCGATGGGCGTAATATTTACGATGCTAATGAAATGAAAAAGTTAGGATTTTATTACGAAGGTATCGGATTTTAACATCTCTATATCATTTTTATACAATATTTTATTCTTCATTTTTTGTTTTATTGCATTTCAGTAGAATAAAACAAATATTAAGGATTTTCTATTTTTTTTCTGACTTTGATTATATTATCAATAGCGAATTTTGATTTGTAACAAAAAACAACCCCCGCAGGGCTGCGAGGGTTGAAGTGAAATATATATTAACGTTAAAAAAAAGCAATGTTAAATTATTCTTTTACAAACTTGCTTGTAGAAGAATCAATTTTTATAAATACAACATTTTCGACAACTTGAAAACTTTTTGTATTTCTAAACTCTCCTTAAAAACAATTTTCATCTAATTTAGATACTTATTTTAAACTATTACTCATAAAAACATATATAGAGTTACCTACTATATTTTGCATTACATACACCTCAAAAAAACAAGAAGTATATTTACTCGATTATTACTTTTGCAAAGGTACAATTTTTTTTAATACAAATTGCAATTTTAGAAAATTTTTTTTTGTTGTCCATTTAGGTAAATTAGAAATCCGCTTGCATTGAGTCGCAGAATTTGCAATTCTGCATATTCATTATAATTTCCCTATATTGTCAATTCGTATAATTGCAAGTGTCTTCGACAGGCTCAGACACCCGACTTAAGCTCAGACACCGAAAAAAAGCCCTGCAAGGCTGCAGGGCTTGAGAACTGTATTAACGTTAAAAATATGCTATATTTAATTATTCTTTGACAAACTTAGTAGTATAGTTACCTACTTTTACAAAGTACATTCCTTTTGCCAAGTTTGCAATATTGATTTGTAACAATGCTTCGCCTTTATTTTCTACTTGCATAATTTTACGACCAGCAACATCGAAAATTTGAACATTTTCTGTGGCATTTTCAATAGTAAGCATTGTTTTTGCTGGGTTTGGATACAATTCTATATTAGAAAGACTGACTTCCGAAATGCTTGTTGGGTCATCTGGAATGTTACTACATGTATAAGTACCTGTTGTTGCAGGGATATTAGTATAATCTACATAGAACACATTCCATTTTTTGTCTTTGGCATTATTGGAATTACTTGCCATAAAGATTGTAACATTTGCCGAGGTATCGCTTTCCAATGGTATAAATTCACCAGTTTTACCTAATGTTGGCAATAAACACATTAACGAATCATAACCCGCTGTTGTAAATTTATTATTGAAACAAGACAATGTAGTTAACGATGTATTTTTACTTGCATCTAATAACGTTAAGTTGTTGTTATTGCAATACAAAAGTGTTAATGATGTGTTTTTGCTTATATCTAACCTTGTTAAGTTATTGTTAGAACAATCCAACGAAGATAATTGTGTATTGTTACTTATATCTATACCGACTATATTAATTGTATTGTTTTTACAAGAGAAATATTTTACATCTCCATAAATTACCATTGTATTTGAGGTGGCATAAAATTTCGTATCTCTCATCCATGTTGCTGTTTTTGTAGTAAAATCGGATATGCTATCTCCACTAACAACTCTTACAGGAATATTAGCTGAATCTGTTGTCAAATTGATAGTAATTTGTTCGCCTTGTTTTACATTTAAAGTAATGTAGCGGTTCATATTTACTTGTGGAGTTGTTCCGCCTCCTCCGCTACAAGTATATGTTCCACTTGTTGCAGGAATATCTCCACCTCCTGAATAATATATTACTTTCCAATTTTTAGCCGTTGCATTGGTAGCATTACTTGCCATAAATGCTGAGGCTGTTGCATCACTACTATTGTTAAGTGGTACAAAATAAGCGATATTACCACTATTATTTATTGGCAATGAACACATTAACGAATCGTAACCATTTGTACTAAATGAATTTTCATAACAACGCAATTCTTTTAATGTAATACATTTACTTACATCTAAAGTAGTTAAACTATTGTTTTCGCAATGCAAATATCCTAAACTTGTACAACCACTTACATCTAAAATACTTAACCTATTGTTGGTGCAGTGCAATGACTTCAATGCTCTACAACTACTTACATTTAATGTGCTTAAATTATTGATGTCGCAAGACAAATGTGTCAACGCTGTACAACTACTTACATTTAATGTGGTTAAATTATTGTTATAGCAATGCAATTCTTCTAAACTTGTACAACCACTTACATCTAAAATACTTAAACTATTGTTGGTGCAGTGCAATGACTTCAACGCTGTACAACTACTTATATTTAATGTGGTTAAATTATTGTATCCGCAAAACAATTCTTCTAAACTTGTACAGCCACTGACATTTAAAGAGGTTAAACTATTGTCGTCGCAATACAAATATGTCAAACTTGTATTATGACTTGCATCTAAACCAATAATGTTGCTATCATTGTTAGAACATTTAAACTTACTCACATTTCCATAAATGGTCAAAGTATTTGCAGCAACATAAAAGTTATAATATTCCCAAGCATTTGCAATTATAGTAGTATCCCAAGCACCGCTAACAATTTTTATAGGCGTATTGTTTGTGTCTGCGGATAAAGCTATGTTTATTTGTTCGCCTTGTTTTACATTTAAGGTGATATAACGTGATGTGTTAACAATTAATGTTGTATCTTCTGGCGTTGTTCCGTCTCCGCTACAATTGTATGTTCCACTTGTTGCAGGGATTGTTTCTTGATAAGCATAAGCATAAAGAATATTCCAATTTTTTGCTATGGCATTATTGGAATTACTTGCCATAAATATATAGTTATCATTATTATTTGCGACATAAAGTGGAAAGAATTTCGCCTTATCTCTGCTATTTCTAATTGGTAAAGAACACATTATAGAATCGTAGGTTGCAGTAGTAAATGAATTGCTATGACATTTCAAATAGTTTAATGCCGTACAAGCACTTACATTTAATGATGTTAAATTATTGCTATCGCAATCCAAGAGTTTCAAATTTGTACAAGTACTTACATCTAAGGAAGTTAAATTATTATTGATACAAGATAATTCTACCAACGCAGTACAACCTGTTACATCTAATGAAGTTAAACTACGATTATGGTTGCAGTCCAAATATGCTAAATTTGTACATCCGCTTACATTTAAGGAATTTATTGCTCTGGTATTACTAAAGTACAAATATTCTAATGATGTATGATTGCTTGCATCTATAGCAATAATAGAAGTATCTATATATATATTAAAGTTAGAAATTGCACCATAGATTGTTATTATACTATCATAGAAATATAATTCAGGAATATTATCACATAATGCTACTGTATCCCATTGTCCACTTACAATTTTTACAAAAGTTCTACCACTATTAGCATTACAATAAACATCAATTAGAGAACCTTGTTTTCCTATCAAAGTAATATAATTAGTGGTATCTATTAGTCTTTCTCCACCAAAGGTACATGTATAAGTTCCGTTGGTTGTTATTGGATTATAATTATCATAATACAATACTTGCCAATTTTTAGCGGTTGCATTGGTAGCATTTGCTGCTAAAAATGTTGCACTATTGGTATCGTTTGCATCGTATAATGGATAAAAAATATTATCTGTCCCTGTTTCTGAATAGTCTGTAAATAAACACATTAATGAATCGTAGCCATTTGTACTAAATTTGTTGCCATAGCAAGACAACGCATACAATAGAGAACAATCGTTTATATTTAAAGAAGTAAGTTGATTATTATGACATGTCAGATTTCCCAAACTTGTACAAGTGATTACATCTAAAGTAGTTAAATTATTGTTGCTGCAATCCAAATTTGTTAATGCAGTACAACTGCTTACGTCTAATGATGTTAAATTATTGTTGCTGCAATCCAAATTTGTTAACGCAGTACAGCCACTTACATCTAATGTATCTAAATTATTGTTGCTGCAATTCAATCCGTATAAACTTGTACAACCTGTTACGTCTAATGATGTTAAATTATTGTTGCTGCAATTCAAATTTTGCAATATTGTATTATGACTTGCATCTAAACCAATAATATTAGCATTGATGACACTCTCAAAGCTTATTACATTGCCGTAAATAGCCATAATGGTGTCGTAAGAAGGATATTTGATATAATATGCACTACTTCTGTCAGCCATTATAGTAGTATCCCATGCACCGCTTGCTATTTTTATTGGGGTATTGTTTGTATCTGCACATAAAGCAAAGCGTATTTGTTCGCCTTGTTTTACATTTAAGGTGATATAACGTGATGTGTTAACAATTAATGTTGTATCTTCTGGATTTGTGCCTCCTCCGCTACAAGTATATGTTCCACTTGTTGCAGGGATATCTCCACCTCCTGAATAATATATTACTTTCCAATTTTTAGCCGTTGCATTGGTAGCATTACTTGCCATAAATGCTGAGGCTGTTGCATCACTACTATTGTTAAGTGGTACAAAATAAACGATATTACCACTATTGTTTATTGGCAATGAACACATTAACGAATCGTAGCCATTTGTGCTAAATGAATTTTCATAACAACGCAATTCTTTTAATGTAATACATTTACTTACATCTAAAGTAGTTAAACTATTGTTTTCGCAATGCAAATATCCTAAACTTGTACAACCACTTACATCTAAAATACTTAATCTATTGTTGGTGCAGTGCAATGACTTCAACGCTGTACAACTACTTACATTTAATGTGGTTAAACTATTGTTGTCGCAAGACAAATATTCTAAACTTGTACAACCACTGACATCTAATGTGGTTAAATTATTGTTATAGCAAGACAAATATTCTAAACTTGTACAACCACTGACATCTAAAATACTTAAACTATTGTTGTCGCAAGACAAATATTTCAACGCTGTACAACTACTTATATTTAATGATGTTAAATTATTGTTGTCGCAATACAAATATGTCAAACTTGTATTATGACTTGCATCTAAACCAATAATGTTGCTATCATTGTTAGAACAATTAAACTTACTCACATTTCCATAAATGGTCAAAGTATTTGCAGCAACATAAAAGTTATAATATTCCCAAGCATTTGCAATTATAGTAATATCCCAAGCACCGCTAACAATTTTTATAGGCGTATTGTTTGTGTCTGCGGATAAAGCTATGTTTATTTGTTCGCCTTGTTTTACTTTTAAAGTAATATAACGGTTCATATTTAGTTGTGGTGGATATCCCGTAACACAGTCATAATTTCCACTTGTAGCAGGAAATGACCCTTGATTAGCATAAAGATAACGAACTTCCCAATTTTTAGCAATAGCATTGCTTGCATTTGTTGCTAAAAATATTGCACTATTGGCATCGTTTGCATTGTATAATGGATAGAATTTTGCATTATCTCCACTATTTCTACTTGGTAATGAACACATTAATGAATCATAACCTGCTGTTGTAAATTTATTGCCATAACATTCCAAATGAGTTAACGCAGTACAAGCACTTACATCTAATGAGGTTAATTTATTGTCTCCGCATTCCAAATGAGTTAACGCAGTATTTTTACTTACATCTAATGAGGTTAATTTATTGTCTCCGCATCTCAAATAAGTTAACGCAGTATTATGACTTACATCTAAGCCTGTAATATTTGAATCATTGTTAGAACAATCAAACTCTTTTACATCTCCGTAAATCGTCATAATGGTGTCGTAAGATGGATAGTAGATATTACCTGTCAAAGATGTACCAGCAATTATTGTTGTATCCCAAGTGCCGCTAACTATTTTTATTGGCGTATTGGCATTATCTGCGGATAAGTTTATTTTAATTAATGTATCTTTTGCAACATTTAATGTTATATAACAGGACATGTTTGCTTGTGGTGGATACCCCGTAACACAATCATAATTTCCACTTGTTGATATTGATTTATCATTATTCCAATACACTACTTGCCAATTTTTAGCAGTAGCATTGCTTGCATTTGTTGCTAAAAATATTGCACTATTGGTATCATTTACATTCTCTAATGGATAGAACCTTGCATCATCTCCGCTATTTCTACTTGGCAATGAGCACATTATAGAATCGTAGGCTGTAGTAGTAAATGGATTGCCACAACAATTCAAATAGTTTAACGCTGTACATTTGCTTATATTTAATGAAGTTAAACTATTGTTGAGGCAATTCAATACTCTTAACGCTGTATTATGACTTACATCTAAAGATGTTAAATTATTGTTGTCGCAAGACAAAGTATTTAACGCTGTATTATGACTTACATCTAATGTTGTTAAACTATTGTTATAGCAAGACAATTCGTATAATCTTGTACAACCACTGACATTTAAGGATGTTAAATTATTGTTGTAGCAAGACAAAAATACTAAACTTGTACAACCACTGACATTTAAAGAGGTTAAATTATTGAGGTCGCATCGCAAAGTACATAATGCGATATTTTTAGTTACATCTAAACTTGTTATTTGATTAGTATAGCATTGCAAAGAAGTTAACGCTGTATTTTCGCTTACATCTAAACCTATAACTTTTGAATAATTTTTTGCACAATTAAACTTAGTAACATCGCCGTAAATAGTCATAGTATTTGCTCCTGCAAAATAATTTATATTTCCTGTATAAACTACATCTGCATTTATTGTTGTATCCCAAGTTCCACTAACTATTTTTATAGGCGTATTGGCATTATTTGCGGATAAATTTATACTAATTAATGAATCTTTTGTACATTTTAATGTAATGTAGCGGTTCATATTTACTTGTGGAATTAATGTGCTACAATCGAAGTTTCCACTTGTAGCGGGGATTTCTAGATTATCAAAATAAAGAACATTCCAATTTTTTGCTTTGGCATTAAGTGAATTACTTGCTGCAAATTTAGTTGCATTGGCATCGCTTGAACCAAACAGTGGATAAAACCTTGCATTATTTCCGCTGTTTCTAATTGGCAATGAGCACATTATAGAATCGTAGGCTGTAGTAGTAAATGGATTGCCACAACAATTCAAATAGTTTAACGCTGTATTTTTGCTTACATTTAATGAAGTTAAATTATTGGAATAGCAAGACAAAGAAGTTAATGCTGTATTATTGCTTACATCTAAAGAGCTTAAACCATTGTTACTACAATTCAAAATCTTCAATGCCGTATTTTTACTTACATTCAATGTTTTTAAACTATCGTTTCTGGTGCAAGACAAATAAATTAATGCAATATTTTTAGATACATCTAAAGAAGTTAATTTATTGTAACCACAAGACAAAGAGCATAATGCAACATTATTACTTACATCTAAAGATGTAAGTTTATTGTCGTTACAAGACAAAGTACACAACGCAGTATTATTCCTTACATTTAAAGAGGTAAGTTTATTATAAGTGCAAAACAATTTTGTTAATGCTGTATTTGTACTTAAATCCAATGTACTTAAACTATCATGCATACATTGTATATATGTTAACGCAGTACAGCCATTTACATTCAATGATTTGATTTTAGTGTAACTACAATACAAAGTACACAATGCAACATTTTTACTTAAATCCAAAGAGGTAAGGTCATTGTATGAACAGTATAAAAATGTTAGCCCTGTATTTTTACTTGCATCTATTCCAGTAATTTTTGTATAATTTTCTTTACAATCAAACCTATTCACATCTCCGTAAATAGTCATAGTATTGGCACCTGCTTTAAAAGTTTTAATACCTGTCATAGCAGTATCGGCAGTAATAGTATAAGTGCTATCTCCACTTCGTACTAATATAGATGTAGCCGTAGGTGTATTTGCGGATAAATTTATGCTAATTGATGAATCTTTTTTTACATTTAAGGTAATGTATTTATCGGATAATACATCAAAATCTACACGATTTCTTAACATTTCTGTTTGATTTGCATCATCTCCTATAAAATACCAATTGGTGTCTCCGTTTAGTTTGTAACATAGTTTAGCATAATACGCTCCTTGGGCAATTCCATTCAATTGAACTGTAAATGTAGGCTTCAGTATACTATAAGGGTTCATAATGGAAAAATTTCCTGCTTGCCTTGTAACTAAATTGCCAGCATGGTCATAAATTGCCAATCCAATTTGTCCATTTTTTAACGTATCATAGCCATAATTTGCAAAACGCCCTTCTATAGATAAAGAACCATTGGACATAACTGTAGTTGAACTAATAGTCATTTTAGTAGAATACAAACGCATATCTGCAGGATTGAGTTCTGTATTTAAACTATCTGGAACAAAGGCAAAAATCGCATTTTGTGATGATGAAAAATTATAACTATCTGGAGTAATAGCAGTTAATGCATAATAGCCATCGTATGAACCATTCCAACCAAAGTTAAAATGGAATTTATCATTATTATCGTATCCATCACATATAAATCCATGTCCTCCAGCAGAAGCATCTTCACCAGAATATAATATAGGTCTTCCTTTGTCTAATTCTTCTTTTATCAATGCTTTCCATATAGCATCTGAATAATCAGATTTAAATCTTCCAAATGCACTTGAATAGCGGAAATGTTTTTTTAAAGCGTATGGTATATCTCTATCGCCTTGTGCAATGTAGGAAGGGGTCAATAATGAATAGGCTCCACTACCATCAGGGTCATAATCCATTTGTAGAGCCACTCCACAATGATACATTATCGTAGATACTGCATTTTTTTGTGTAGTTGTACTACTACTTGTCGGTTTGTTTATCATATTCGATCAATCATAAGTCGTATTGCCAAAATTTACAGTCAAAGTGCCTATTGATGTATTTGTTTCTGGAGTATAAGAATGTGTGCCTACTCCTGTTTTAGGATAAGCCCAAAACTTCATAATTTGTGACATTGCAGTAGCCCCACATCCTGTAACAGACCTTTTGGTACCTACCAAAGGACATTTATCGTTGTATGGTGCTGATTGTCCCCATTGGGTTGTTAACTTAGGGGCTACCGCATAATCTTTGGTAGGAGGTCCGCTTGTGTATTCTTGCCACAAAACTTCATTGCTTGATACGCCTTTTTGGATTGCTGAATCCAATTCTCTTTGATACAAATCGAACCAATACTTTACATTTGCTGGCATATCCGTTGTATCGAAAGCGTTATTGTTTGAATATGCCAACACAGGCAACATCCTTTTATCTCCTCCTACTACTACATAACCATTGTTGCCATTATTAAATATATAATAATAAACAACTCCTTGGGTGCTTTTTTGAGGCTTTAAACTCTTTTTTACTTGGTAAAGTGTTACTTGTGAAGCACTTTTTTGTCTATTCCCTCCAGAACTATTTCCTGAAAAGAAATTTTCTGCTACCGTAGTAGCATCTGATACGGACACCGTTTGTGCCTGAACTCCGAACAGCATGCTAAACAATGCTGAAATGATAAAAAATTTGAATTTCATTTGTAGATAATTTTATTTTGTTATTATTAAATTAATTATAGAATTTTTCAAAAAAAATACAGATAACCTCAAAAAGGTTATCTGCATAAGCTGTCGGTTTACAAAATTGTAAATTGCAAATAGAGGAATTCACCCCCCCATGTAAATTATTGATTTACAAGAAGTTATATCGTGGTATATTTTCTTAACGTACCACTGCTTTATATCGTATTGGTTATAAAAAAATCTATTATCTTCCATATTCTTAATTTTAACGAACATTTATTTCCCTTG
>JAZSKB010000017.1:0-27415 GCA_045534635.1 Bacteroidales bacterium | reverse complement strand
ACTTTCCATTGTTATTTAATTTTTAAATTACCGTTTTGCCATAATCTTTTTTTCACGCAAAAAGGTATGGTAAAACAAATTTATTTTTTTCTTGCACCGAAAGCAAAAAAAGTGTTATCTTTGCATTTAGGTTGTGCTATCGGCAAGTTAACGATGGTCTAATTAAACTAATTAAAGTCTAACTTAAATGTGTCTGTGGAGGGAGAGACGTTATTTTTGTGTTAAAATTGTTTTGAGTAACGCTCTCCTGCGAGGCACATTGCTTTTTTGCTCCATCTATCGACCAAGGCACACTATAGATGGAGCATATATTATGAATTTGTTTTTGCCAATTGTAATAATCAAACTTTCCATACAAAGTGTAATTAAAAATCACTACAAAGTTATAAAAAATTTTTTTAATAAAAATCATTTTTAGCGTTTTTTTTTTTTTTTTTGTCTGTAAATCAATAAGTTACGTTTTGTGTTTTTTGTGTAAAAAGCCCAAAAATCCATTTTTTTAGTATAAAATTTGCATCATTTTCGCAAGAAAATGGAATCAAAAATGCAATGATTAAAGCAACAAGCAAAATTGTACTCATAATGTTATTTTTTAGTTTTGTTTTTGTTTATGCTCGTAATGAATTTCCAAAGCCTTGCAACACAATTTTTTTGTGGATGTGATGAATCTTGCAGGCTTGGCAGCGGATATTCCCGTACAACATAGTTTAAATCTTGCTATAGATGATATTTCTCTTGAAAATATTAAAAATCTGTCTCGTTTCTTGAAATCCTTGAAGCATTCTGAATACAAAAAATAATCTTTTGATTTGTATTTGCAAATTTCGGGGTCAGCGGAGATTTTTATAAAAAAAAATCGGGGCGGGCGAATATTTTTGCTTAAAAAATTTCGGGGATAAAAATTTTTATTGTACTTTTGCACCAAAATTATCAGATATGAAAAGAGTTTTTAAGAGGAAGTTATATGATAGATTGTTAGATTGGAAGAATCGTCGTGCAGGCAAGACTGCCTTATTGGTGGAAGGAGCAAGACGTGTCGGCAAATCAACATTAGTGGAATATTTTGCAAAAAATGAATATGACTCTTATCTTTTGATTGACTTTAATAAAGCACCTAAAAGAGTGTTTGAACTATTTGAAGACATAAGCAATTTGGACAATCTGTTTGTACAATTACAACTACATTATTCAGTCGTATTACATGAGCGTAAATCCGTTATTGTGTTTGATGAAGTACAAAAATGCCCTCTTGCAAGACAAGCTGTCAAGTATCTGGTACAAGATGGCAGGTATGACTATATTGAAACAGGTTCGCTTATCAGCATAAAGAAAAACACAAAAAACATTACCATTCCCAGTGAGGAAGTGCGGGTAAATATGTATCCTATGGATTTTGAAGAGTTCAGATGGGCATTGTCTGACAATGTTTCGGTGCCACTTATTAAACAATGTTTTGACAAGGGGCAAGCACTGATGTCGGCACATCAAAAAATATTGTTTGATTTTCGTTTATATATGTTGGTTGGTGGTATGCCACAGGCGGTAAATGAATATATTGATACTAATAATTTGAGTTTGGTTGATGAAGTAAAACGCGATATTATAAAACTCTATCTTGATGATTTTCAAAAGTTAGACAGTAGTGGCAGAATTGAAAAACTCTATAAAAACATCCCTGCCCAGTTGAGCGGAAATATTGCCCGGTATCAACCCTATCAAATAGTCGGAGATAATGATAGAGATAAAATAACGGATTTGCTTCAATGTTTGGAAGAGAGTAAAACGGTGCTGTTTTGCCATAGAGTAACAGACCCTCATGTGGGTTTGTCGCAAACAAAAGATTTGTATCGCTATAAGATTTATACGGCAGATACAGGTCTTTTTATCACACTTGCTTTCTGGGATAAGGTCTTTACAGAAAATGTAATATATGAGAGATTGTTGCGTAATAAATTAGAGGCGAATCTCGGTTATATTTTTGAAAATATGGTAGCACAGATGCTTGCAACCAATGGCAATGAATTGTTCTACTCAACATTTCCCAAAGACGAAAAGCATAATTATGAGGTGGATTTCCTTTTGTCCCGAGGTAGAAAAATTGTACCGATAGAAGTAAAATCTTCAGGATATAAATCACACAAATCCATTGACGAGTTTGTAAATAGGTACTCATCGCGTATTGGGGAAAGATATATAATATATACAAAAGATTATAACAAAGAAGAAAACTTCATTTATCTGCCTATTTATATGACACCGTTTATCTGAATATTGCTTGCAAACCTTTACATTCCGTTTGCAAATTTCGGTATCAGCGGAGATTTTAATAAAAAAAATTTCGGGGTGGGCGGATATTTTTGTCTATAGATTTCTCTAAAGCATTTAATATCAACTCTTAAAAACGTGAAAAATATTCACGGTTTTGTGATATAGTTTCACGGCTGAGCAAGTAATACATCCCAAAGTGTTACGAAAGAACACAAGTCTTATGTAAATTTTTTTATGGATAAAAATAGTGTTTGCTATAAAGTTAAAGCAAATATTGGTGATATGTATTCGGAACCACTTACTCATGAGGAATGCGTAAGAGTGCCTAACTCTAACACAGAGCGTGCATTGTTAATATTTAATTGTATTCCTGGTCCTAATTTAATTACTCTATGGTCATGGTTTTGGTTTTTAGCTAATAGGGATAAGCAAAAGCCTTGTAAATAATTTTAATATAGAGGTTACATATAGAAAAAATTTTTTATGTCGTTGGCAAATTAGTGCTTTGAATATGAGCATATAGAGGTTGACAAATAATTATAGGAATATCAATGATGAAATCTTATCAATATGAATGCTTTGTACACATCGTATCAATTTGTATGAGATTATTTTTGCGGTCTCCTCTAAATATTTTTGGTCGGTAAGGTCAAAAAGTCTGTTTTTTTAGTATAAAATTTGCATCATTTTCGCAGGAAAATGGAATCAAAAATGCAATGATTAAAGCAACAAGCAAAATTGTATTCATAATGTTATTTTTTAGAAGATTAGTTAATTTAAAGTACCACCTTTTCTTGCTTGATGTTCTAAGTCCATTTTACCGAAACGGAAAATTATTCCAACGGCTAAATATCGACTATTGTATTGGTATAAATTATCAGATAAATAATAAGGATTATTAGATGTTTGTCCATATTTTATGGTGTTGAAAATATCCCTCATATTAAGATAAATCGAAAAATGCCGTTTGAAAAAATCCGCACTAATCCCACAATCAACACTTATAAAAGGTTTTGAAATAGACATTAGTCCAAGCGTTGGCGAAGAGTAATTTCCCGATAGGGTAAATTCTAACATTTTCCATTTACCCCAAAAATTTATTTTGAAATTATAAGCAAATAGTTCTTGTTTAATTACTTCATTTTGTCGAAGTTGGTATTGATAAGCATAATCGAACAGATGAGCAGAAAATCTACAGATAAAGAAATTTTTAAGCTGATAGGCAATATTTATTTCACCACCCAATTGCCGACTATTTCCGATGTTAACATCTTGAGAATAATTGACAATACGTCCGAAGAAATCAGAAAAAATAACGTCGCTTGATTTAGAAATATTGTTTTTATTTCCTTTATAATAAGAATTTATGCCAATAGAGCCAAAACGTTCAATGAAGCAATTCCAACCGATTTCAACTTGATGAGTATATGAAGGTTTTAAGAATGGATTTCCTACAGAGAAATATTCAATATCGTATAAAACAAATGTTGTTAATTGTTCTGCCGTAGGTAAAATTCCTCTAAAAGTATAACTTGCATTAAAAGCGTGTTTGTAATTAGGGGATTGATAAGAAATATGTAAAGAAGGAACAGCATTCCCATAATTTTTTTGAAAATTATAACTATCTTTTTTAGGATAATTCGCATTGACATATTTATGTTCTAATCTTACCCCAACTTTTATTTTCCATTGTTTAATTTGTTGGGACATAGTGACATAAATATCAGAAAGAGACGTAAGAAGATTAAATCGCCTACTGCGGACAGTATCAGGGATAAAATCTAAAGAAGTAGTATCCCAAAACGTATAATTTCTAATATCTTTTTGATTTATAAAATTATTAGAAACCCCAATAGTCCATTCTCTTCTTGAAGAATCGCGAAGTAAAGTGTATTCTGCTTTTGTATTAGAAGTAAAAGATTTTGTTTTCCATAAAGAAGAATGGTTGAAATTATAAGAAGGAAAATCGGGGTAGATTCGGATAGTATTATTTGGAACATTGAAATCACTAACAGCAATATTTCCGCTAACTTGAATTTTTTGTACTTGAGGCGAAATATAGCGTTGATACCAGAAACCATTGGAAGTATAAAAGCCTTTTGTAGTAGATCCTGGTATCTCTGTAAAATGATAAATTCCGGGATTGAGAACATATTCAGTACGAGTCGTTTGATATTCATAATTTCGTGGATTATAAGAATATTGACCATAAGAGGAAAATGTTAATACAGAAGCGGAATCAAGGTTTATTTGTAGATAAAATCCGAGATATGGATAATGATATTTTTGGATACCTTTATTAAAAGATGAATCTTTATTGTATAAAGAAGAATTGTTATCAAAAATATAGTTATTTTTTATTTCAAAAAATGTTTCTTTAGAATAATGATACCCACCGTAAACGTTTAAACTAAGTTTTTGATTGTTGAAAACATAAGAAATCCAAGGCATTACATAAGGATATAAGGCTACTCCAGAACCAAATGTTAATAGTTGATTTTTTTGCATTGGTGAAGTTGTAACAATGTTGATGATACTATTTCCAGAAGTGGAATAACGGGCAGACGGGTTTGTAATTACTTCAATTTTTTTTATCATATTTGCAGGTAGCGTTTTTAAATATTGTTTAAGAGCCTCTTTATATAAATTTGTAGGTTTGTCGTTTATCCAAATTTCCACATTTGCATTACCTCTCAAAAGAACATTCCCTTCAATATCAACTTCCACGCTTGGAGTGTATTGCAAAGCATCGGAAGCCGTCCCAACTTGTATTCTTGGGTCTTCTTGTGTATTGTAAATATTTTTTTCTCCGTCAACAACGTATAGCGGGCGTTTTTCTTTTATTACTACCTCTGTCAACTTTACGGGATTTACTTCCAAATGTATAGTATCCAAAACTGTAGAAGTACTAATATTTATTGGAGCATAATAAGTCTTGTAATGAGAAGCGTCAATTTGTAAAATATAATCGCCAGCAGTTACTTTATTAAAAATAAAGTAGCCGTTTTCGTCTCCAATAGCCGAATAAATCATAGTACTATCGAGAGGGTGTAGCATAGTGGCTCTTGCAAAGAGTACACTTTCTCCATTTTGATTGTCAACAACATAACCAGATACCTGATAACGAATAGGCTGGGAATACAACAAAGAAAATTGTAACAAAAATAGTAATAAATAACAAATCTTTTTCATTGGGATTTGGAGTTAAGTTAATATTTTTTTATCAATTGTAATAATCAAACTTTCCATAAAAATATTATTAAATTACATTGCAAAGTTATAAAAAATTTTTTTAATAAAAATCATTTTTAACGTTTTTTTTTTTTTTTTTGTATGTAAATCAATAAGTTACGCTTTGTGTTTTTATCATAAAGAGTCCAAAAATCTGTTTTTTTAGTATGACATTTGCATCATTTTGGAAGGAAAACAAAAATAGCGTTGTCATAAAACAACGCTATTCAATATTTTTCTTAATATATAAGTGTTGAACTTATGTAAAAAATATACACAGATTTATTGTTTAGTTGTTTGTTGTTGTATCAATTGATACAAATTTAGAGTGGATATGCTGTCTTTTTGATTAATATAGATAATTTCACCATTGGTACGCCATATTTTTATAAATGGAGGATTCGAGGTTCGGACATATAGTCTGCAATTATCAATACCTTTTACCTTAAATTTACCTCGTAAATCATTATTTATAGCAGCACCCCAAGTTCTTAAAAGAATGGGAGGGAGGGTGTTGTTTAATTCTATTTTGATTATTTCGTTATATGCAATACTGGCTCCAAAAGTGCCTTTTATTGTCAATGTTTTTTCGTCAGTTTTAATATTTACGCCATTAGAGTGGTTGTATAGCAAGATACTTATTGTAGTCATAAAAATTATACTAAAAATGATGATACATACGATTAACCAATGGTTTCGTTTTTTTGTAGAAATATTTGTTTTGCATTTCTCGTATTGGATTAACAACCATACGGAAAGCAGGATAGGAAGTGTTATTATGAAAACAATATTTACGACTTCATTTTTATAGAAAAAACTTAATATACCTAACAAACAAGAAATGGAGCCTATCGTAAAAAATCCTTTTCGCATTTTAGATTTATAGTATTCAATGTTAATATATTCTTTTTCTTTGGAGGAGGTTGTGTTATAACCTGCAATCATGTTGGGATACTTATATGCCAAAGCACCTATGATAAAGTAAAATACTCCAATAATAAAATTTTCAATTATCAATGTGTTCATAAAAAAATATTATATTGTTAATATTCAATATTTTTACTTTAATAGATAATTTAATGTTGCAAAAATACTATTTTTTAGTATAAAATTTGCATCATTTTCGCAGGAAAATGAAGATAAAAAACAAAAATAGCGTTGTCATAAAACAACGCTATTCGATATTTTTATATTTATACTAAATTATTATTGTTTCACTAATTTACCGAAATAGATTTTTCCGCTATTAGTAATTACATTCACTACATACAAACCAGCAGGCAAGGTAGCAATATTTATGCTTTCATCATTTTGTAAATTATTTTTACGAAATATTTCAGTTCCAAGCATATTGTTTATATATACTTGTGTTATAATTTCTTCTGTATTTTCAAGTTTGATATGAAAAGTTCCGTTTGTAGGATTAGGATAAATACTTAAAGTAGGATTTTCTGTAGCAAAAGATGTTTCCTCTATAGGTTGGATAACAGAATTTGCTATTTCTGGGTTTGTGTAATTCTTTTTTTCTTTCTCTAAAGGATTACTTACAATAGGGGTTGCTTTGTTGTTTTCACAAATATCAAAAGATTCAATAAATGCATAAAAATTTCCTGAACTATTGGGAGATATATCTGTTCCGTTTCCAAAAATTATCTCTTTTCCTGCTCTTAACTTTACTATAGATGAACCTTGTGTCGAAAAATTTGTTGTTTCTATATTTTGTAAAGCATTTCGATTATATTCCGTATTGACAACAGATTTATTATTTATATAGATATTAGTTTCAGGTATTTCATAAATAGTAGTATTAAATCGAATATTTTGTGGGGTCGTAGGAATATAAGTATTTATTTGTTGTCCGTTGATACTATAAGAAATATAATAAACCCATGTTTTTAATTGTGCGGAAGTATGAGTTAAATTTAATACTCCACAAAAAGGCTGTCCATCATTAGGGTTAGCAGCTGAATATCCATTTGCTACCGCATAAACAATAGGATTTTCCATATATGGGAATGTTATATCTCGAACAACTTCATATCTTTTAACCCTCAAATAAGTACCAGAAGATACATTACAGCTTTGTTGCAGTAATACCCACCGAGAAAGATTATATGGAGACCCCGATATTCCAGAAAGCGTATAACTTCTAGGAGAAATATTCATTGTCTTTGTAACCGCTTTAAAAGCATTTATTTTACCATACCCAACTTCTGTATTCCAAGAACCATATTCTTCATTATAATTATAGGAATATCCACTTAATTTATCACAAGTACTACATAGTATTTCTCTTGCTTCTGTTGCAGTAAGACATGGATTTGCTGATAATATCAAAGCCATAACTCCAGCAGCGTGAGGACACGCAGATGATGTACCATTAAAAGATAAATTGTAACCATTATTAATCGTTGTTGTAGGTATTAAAACACCAGGAGCAACAACGTCTAATCCTGAACCATAATTACTGCCCCACCAATATTCTCCATCACAACTATTAGGTTTTTTTCTCTCACCACATGGACTCATTGCTCCAACAGCAATGGTGTTAGCTAATGAAGCAGGATAGCTAATAGAAGAACTGTCTTTATTTCCAGAGGCAAAAAGTATAGGACAACCTAATCCTCCACGTCCATTTGTTGCTACTGCATTTATTGCATTTGTTATTGTTGGAGAATTTGGTCCTCCACCCCACGAGCAACTGACAACATCTATATTGTTTTGATATATATATTCAAAGGCTTTGATTATGGCGGTATCATTCATACGTCCAAATGCTCCAATTCTGATAGGAACAATTTTTGCTTCAAATGCCACTCCTTTTATTCCTATTGTATTGTCCTCTGCGGAAATTATTCCCGCACAACAAGTTCCATGATTATCAAAATTTGAGTAACTTCCATTGTTATTATGTCCTAAAGCATCATAACCTTGTAAAAGATTATTAGCTAAATCGGGATGGTTTAATTGTACACCATCGTCAACAACAGCCACAATAATACCTTTTCCTGTACTGAAGCTCCATGCAGGTTCAACATTAATATCTCTACCAATTCCAGTAGGTTTACAATTTTGACCAGTGTTTTTTAATCCCCATTGAGAATAATAAAGTGGATTTTTGAATATATTGTCTCTATAAAAGCTGGGGACAGCATAATTAAATAATCCTGTTTCGTATAATAAATTGGCGAAATACAATGCTTCTGAAACAGATAATTCAAGAAGATATTCATTCTCAGCTAAACCAATAGACTTATATGATATATATGGGATTTTATATTCTTTTAAGATATTTTCTATTTCAATATCTTCTTTAGGTTGAAGAAGAATATTATTAAAACACCATTGTATAGTACCATCATTAGTATATATTAACTCTTTTGCAAAGAAAATAGAATCTAAAGAAAATATTTCTTTGTCAAATTTTATTACGTCTGATTCTTTAAGCGTTATCTTTAGAATATCTGGCATTATAGTATCTATCTTTTGTGTATTAGAGCACAATTTTTGTATATTTTTCTTTGCACTTTCTTTATATTGTATATATCTAATCGTGTTGTTAGTTTTAAAATATTCTTTTGTTCCATCTGCATTATATATATATACAACCTCTTGTGCATTAGTAAGAATACACGATAATAGCATAATTAAAAATGTTAACTTTTTCATATTTATAATATTTTAAAATTTTATTCCTGTTCCTATATGAAAACAATGATGACCAAAACTTTCTGGGAAATACCAATACGTTATCCTATGAATTGGGAATGGACATGGAGGTTCATTAATCTTACAACGATAATAGTCATAGTTATATGATATAAAAATAGTCCAATTATTAATATCATAACCAAAACGAATGCCTGGACTTATCATAAAACGCGGATGTGTTTTTGTTTTGAAATAGTAATAATAAGTATATGATTCCGTATTTGATTGATGAAAAAATGGACCTAAAGGAAAAGTAAAATTAGCAAAACAAATTCCAAATGCAAAATATGGTGTTATATTAAATTGTTTTATATCAAAACGATAATTGGGAGTGAGGAGTATAGCATGAGTTTGTTCGATATAAGTGTCTACACCAGCATTGGGATTGGCTTTTTTAAAAGCATAGCCAATACCTACACCTAATCCTTTCCATAAAATTCTATTATATTGAATATTTATCGCGGGGCGAATTTCCGTTTTTGGTTTAAAAGGTTCATTTTTTTGAGAAATCATAAATGCTCCTACGCTTAAATAAACAGCATTTTTTTCTTGTTTTTTATCTTGGCATATACCTATAGATAATGTCAAAATGAACATCAAAATAACTAAAATAAACTTTTTCATTTCAATCTCCTTTCATATTTTAATAATAAATCAAAACATTGGGTTTTGAACGGCAGTGATTTCCATGGATCTGTTGGTAAACTTGTATTGCTTGTTATTTCAGCGACAATAAAATTCTTTTCAGTAATAGTAAATTTATATCCTAACCCACAAATAATACCGAAATCTATTTTGTAATTATTAGCGATATTGGATAAATTTACATGATGACTACATATTTTACTTTTTAAATAAAAAGAAGAATAAGTAAAACAATTTAAAGGGACAGCCAAAAACATACCAGCATGAATGAAGAAACCTTTAAACTGCCATTGGCAATGCAAAGGAATTGTTAAATATTGATAAGTAAAATAGATATTGGCATCAATATCATAAATAGCAATAGGGTTTTTACTTTGAGGAGCAACAACAAAGTCAATACCTGGATGAAATCCGTAATAATCATTAGTTAATATATATTTATCGAAGTGTCCACGCCCCCCTTTTTGCGAAAAATTTATGCTCATATTTAAAGCCCAATTTTCGTGCATTTCGTATTTGACACCTATTCCACAAGTTCCTCCAAATTTTAATTTATTGCAAGGGTAGTCGGGGATAGCATATTCAGAACCATTTCCCCAAATAGCAGGTTCTTTTGTTTGAGGGTTATTTATATCTTTAGTATATATAAAAGAGAGGTTAGGACCACCTTGCAAATAAATAAACCATTTGTTTTGAGCATTGCAAAACAGAGGTATTAATACGAATAATAATATTGTTATTCGTTTCATACCTTTACTCCTTTCCGTTTTTTAGTACGTCAATTTGTTTTTGTAAATCAATAATGTATCGAGTAAGTTCTTCAACTTTTTGTAACAAAATGGTATTCAATTCACCCAAATCCACATTTCCTTGTTTTTCCACCTCATTTGCCGAAGGAACATTAGGCAGATGTTTGTTTTTGTTTATAAAAGATTCTAATTCGTAAAGATTCATTAACTTGTAATCATTATCAAAAACAAAATCAGGCCAATAAGCAGCACTGATATTAACTTTAACACTTTTTGCTAAAATACCACCATTTACGGCTAATTTTGCTTGAGGGTTGCTTGTTCCTATCCCTACATTACCATTATCGTGTAGGAAAAGAAAGAAGTTTCCATAATTATTTGTGCTATTGCCCCAAGGTTTCCAAAAATTCAGACCAGATATTCCATTGTCTTCAAAATATTCTATACCCCAGTGTCCAAAAGGCATATTTGTGTTAATATCCGAACCAAAAAATAAACTTCCATTAGTAGATTCTGGAGCTTTTGAAGTGTTTGCTGCAGTGCGACTTATCATGATGTTACCATCAACGATATGAAGCATTTGAGAAGGATTAGAAGTGTTAAGTCCGATGTTGCCATTTGCTCCGACAAACATTCGCACAAGATTGTTGGTTTTGATAATAAAAGGAAATGAATTTGATGTACCGATGGAATAAGTGTTATTTCCTGGCATAGTACTTGTTCTCCAATATTGAGCATTTGCTGTCATTGTTACTGCTGAGATGATTATAATCATCAAGATTCTGTTTGTTCTCATATTAAGTGAGTTTTATGTTAATAAAAATATTTATTAAATTATACTGCAAAGTTATAAAAAATTTTTTAAATAAAAATCATTTTTAACGTTTTTTTTTTTTTTTTTTTTGCCTGTAAATCAATAAGTTATGTTTTGTGTTTTTGATGTAGAAAGTCCAAAAATCCATTTTTTTAGTATAAAATTTGCATCATTTTGGAAGGAAAATGGAATGAAAAATAAAAACTATATAGAGATTTGGAAAGAAGGCGTTGTTTGTCGTGTGGGGTCTGTCAAAGGTGGTTATTGGGATGTAATAGACTAATTTTTTATAAAGTTGATAAGATAGTTAATAATTTTTTGAAAACAAAATCAATTGAAATTTATTACTTTATGACAATGAATAGAAATCTGTAAAAAATATGTACAATTGTTAAAGAAAAATTTTTGTATCTTTGCTGATAATGTAAATTTTTTGTAATTTATTTTTAAATGTCTGATTATTAGATATTTAAAATTAATCATATACTTTTAATTAAAATATTTATAAAAGAATAAATGGAACTGAGTGAACAAGAAATTATTAGAAGAGAGAAATTAAAGGAGTTTACGCGTTTAGGAATCAATGCTTATCCAGCAGCGGAATATCCAGTAAATGCAACTGCAAAAGAAATTTTGGAAAAATATCCAGCGGATAATACATTATTTCAAGAAGTATGTTTGGCAGGTCGTATTATGAGTCAACGCATAATGGGAGCGGCTTCGTTTTACGAATTGCAAGATGCTACCGGTCGTATTCAAGTATATGCCAAACGTGATGATATTTGTCCTACAGAAGACAAAACATTGTACAACAATGTATATAAAAAATTGGATTTGGGCGATATTATAGGTGTAAAAGGTTTTGTGTTTGTTACTCAAATGGGAGAGATAACAATACATGTAAAAGAATACACATTGCTATCTAAATCGTTGCGACCATTACCAGTAGTAAAACATACCGAAGATAAAGTATATGATGCCTTTACCGACCCCGAACAACGCTATCGTATGCGTTATTTGGATTTGATAGTCAATCCAGAAGTGAAAAATACATTTATAAAACGTACACAAGTAATCAATACTATAAGAGAATATTATAATTCTAAAGGTTATCTTGAAGTAGAAACACCTGTATTACAACCAATAGCAGGAGGAGCGGCGGCACGTCCTTTTATTACACATCACAATGCATTGGATATCCCATTGTATTTGAGAATTGCTAATGAATTGTATCTCAAACGTCTTATAGTTGGAGGTTTTGATGGAGTGTACGAATTTAGCCGTAATTTCCGTAATGAAGGAATGGATAGAATGCATAATCCAGAATTTACATGTATGGAAGTTTATGTCGCTTATAAAGATTACATTTGGATGATGAATTCTTTGGAAGAATTGCTTGAAAAAATAGCACTTACATTGCATGGAACTACTAAAATCCAAGTAGGAGAGAATGTTATAGATTTTAAACGTCCTTTCAAACGTATCACTATGATAGATGCTATAAAAGAGCATACAGGTATTGATATTTCAGCAATGGAAGAACCACAATTGCGGGAAACAGCAAAACAATTAGGTGTCGAAATTGATGATACAATGGGGGTTGGCAAATTAATAGATGAAATATTTGGTGCACATTGCGAAAAAAAATATATTCAACCCACATTTATAATAGATTATCCTACCGAAATGTCTCCATTGTGTAAACGTCATCGAGATAATCCTCAGTTGACAGAACGTTTTGAATTGATGGTTAATGGTAAAGAATTGGCAAATGCTTATTCAGAATTGAACGACCCAATAGACCAACGTCAACGATTTGAAGAACAATTACGTTTGAGCGAAAAAGGTGATGATGAAGCAATGTTTATAGACCAAGACTTTTTGCGTGCTATGGAATTTGGAATGCCACCAACTTCTGGTTTAGGTATTGGTATCGACAGATTGGTGATGTTGATGACAAATTCACCATCTATCCAAGATGTTCTTTTCTTTCCGCAAATGCGTCCAGAAAAAAAAGTTGAAATATCCACAGATGCAGATTTTGAAAAAATAGGTGTCCCAATAGTATGGATTTCCGCTCTTCGACAAGCAGGTATTCAAACTATTGCTGATTTGAAAGCAGCAACAGATACAAAATTGTTTAATACTCTCAATGGATTGCGTAAAAAAAATAAAATGGATGTTCCTGCCTTGCAATTAGTAGAAGTTCAAACGTGGATGAAAGGAGAGTAAATTATGGCAGAAAATACTAAAAAAGAAAAAAATAATTTACAACCTTTATTTGAAGAAGTAGGTCGGATCCCTCCACAAGCTATTGATTTTGAAGAAGTTGTTCTTGGTGCTATGATGTTAGAATCAAACGCATGTGCACTTGTTGTGGGTAAATTACAATCTGAAATGTTTTACAAAGAAGCTCATGCTTATATCTTTGAAGCAATAAGAGATTTGTTTGGACGTAATGAACCTACTGATATGCTTGCTGTTCGTCAAGAATTGCGTAGAAAAAAACGTTTAGAAAAAATTGGTGGTCAGGCAAGTCTTGCTATTTTAACAAGAAAAACTATATCTTCTGCAAATATTGAATATTATGCTCAACAAATTATAGATAAATATATACAGAGAGCACTTATAGTTACCGCAAGTGGTATTATCAACGATGCTTACGACGGCGGAAAAGATGCTCAAACAATGCTTGATGATGCCGAATCTGCATTGTTTCAAATTGCCGAAAATGGAATGTCTAATGCAACTCCAGAACTGAAAAATATTTTGGAATTGTACAAAAATAATATGCAAAAAGCCCTTGAAACTAAATCGGAAGTAAGAGGACTTGCAACAGGTTTTACCGATTTGGATAAAGCCACAGGAGGTTGGCAACCAGGAAACTTTATCATTATTGCTGCACGTCCCGGTATGGGAAAAACAGCATTTGTGCTTTCTTTAGCAAGAAATATTGCCGTAGAAAAGAAAACACCAATCGCTTTGTTTTCTTTGGAAATGACCGCTACAGAATTGGTTCAACGTATGTTGTCTTCGGAATCGCATATAGACCAACATAAACTGAAAACAGCAAATATCAACGATAATGAATGGAGTCGTTTGGTCAATGTGATTGATAAATTGAAAGATGCTCCGATGATTATCGATGATACTCCCGGCTTGACTCTTTTTGATTTGAGAGCCAAATGTAGAAGAATGAAACAAAAAGATGATATTCAATGTGTTGTAATAGATTATTTACAATTGATGACCACAGGAAGCAAAGAATTTAGAGGAAACAGAGAACAAGAAATTGCTACAATATCTCGTTCTTTAAAAGAATTGGGAAAAGAATTGGGCGTGCCAATAATTGCTCTTTCTCAATTAAATCGTTCTGTAGAAACACGTAGTACAACAACTAAACGTCCACAATTGTCAGATTTGCGAGAATCAGGTTCTATAGAACAAGATGCTGATATGGTTTTATTTATATATCGTCCAGAAGTGTATCATATTGATTTTGAAGATGGAACTCCCTCTTCTGGATTGGCAGAGTTGATTATTGCAAAAAATCGTCATGGTTCTTTGAGCGATATTCGTATGCGATTTATCAAAGAACAAACGAAATTTGCTGATTTAGATTTATCAAGTAATGCTTATACTTCTACTCATTCAGAAGTTGATGAGTTGCCACAATCATTTATGACTTATCCTTCTCGAATCAATGAAGAATATAGTGTTCCATTTTAGTGAAAATTAAAACATTGAAATATAATGTGTGCAAAGTTAAATTTAAAAAATTACAATTTTAAGGGTAAAAAAGCACTTGTAAGAGTAGATTACAATGTGCCATTGAATGCAGAATTTCAAATCCAAGATACGAAACGTATAGACGCTTCATTGCCTACGTTGAGAAAGATTTTGGACGATGGTGGTAGCATAATTTTAATGTCTCACATGGGTAGACCTAAAAACAAAGAATATCAATTGTCACTCAAACATTTGATACCTTATTTGAATAATGTTTTGCCTAATGTAAACATTTATTTTGCTCCAGAATGTATTGGAGAGCAAACAAAGAAAATCGCTGAAAGTTTGCGACCGGGCGAGATTTTGATGCTTGAAAATGTTCGTTTCTTTCATGAAGAAGAAGCAGGTGACGAAGAGTTTGCCAAAGAATTAGCCACTTATGGTGATGTTTTTGTTTGTGAAGCATTTTCTACCGCTCATCGCAATCATGCAACAACGGCAGTTATTGCCAAGTTTTTCCCCAATGACAAAATGTATGGTTTCTTAATGGAGAAAGAAATTGACAGCCTTGCTAAAGTAATGCAAAATCCGAAAAGACCAGTAACTGCTATTTTGGGTGGCTCGAAAATTTCAAGTAAAATTAAGATTATCACAAATTTAATGACCAAAGTTGATAATTTAATTATTGGTGGAGGTATGGATTTTACCTTCCAAAAAGCAATGGGAGGAAAAATAGGAAAATCGTTGTGCGAAGATGATATGGTGCCTATCGCAAAGGAAATTCTTGAAAAAGCAGAACAATCAAGAGTCAATATTTATTGTACTATTGATAGGGTAGCAGCAGACAAATTTAGTAATGATGCACGAAGAGCAATTTATCCTGCTAAAAATATTCCTGATGATATGGAAGGTATGGATATTGGTCCTCAAACTTGCAATTTGTATCGTGAAGTAATTCTCAAATCTGCTACTATTTTGTGGAATGGTCCAATGGGTGTGTTTGAAATGGATAATTTTAGCACAGGAACATTTATGATTGCAGATGCTGTGGCAAGAGCAACAGAATTAGGTGCTTTTACCTTGGTTGGTGGTGGCGATTCTGTTTCGGCTATCAATAAATATCACTTAATGGATAGATATAGTTATATCTCTACCGCTGGTGGTGCAATGCTTGAATATTGTGAAGGTAAAATATTACCAGGAATTACAGCAATAGAAGAGTAGTTTTTATTTGCCAGAAACGACGACGGCACTGCTTTAGCAGTGCCGTCGTCGTTTTTACTAATTATGTTTTGAAATAATAAAAAAAAGAGAGACATTTGGGATATGTCTCTCTAAAAATAAATTAATAAAGTGTTTTATGAAAATCTATAAAATAAACACGAAAAGATTATTGTTTTATAAATTTAGCATTATGATTTCCAACTTTGACGAAATACATTCCTTCAGATAAATCAGAAATGTTGATGCTAACTTCTTCTTGTCCAATTGTTTGAACAGAAATAACTAAACGCCCTGTAATATCATAAATAGATACATTTTCATCTGTTATGTTTACGATATTAAGCATTGTTTTTGCTGGGTTAGGATACAATTTTAAATTAGACATTTCTATTTCAGAAATTTTGTTAATACATTCAAAAGTTCCTTCTGTAGCAATAGAAGTATTATTAACCTTGTAATAAACGTTCCAATTTTTGTCGGTAGCATTAGTAGCATTAGCGGCAATAAAATTAGAATAGTTATTATCTGTAGAATCAGTTAATGGAATGAATTGAGCAAGACCAACTGCTTCTGGGAAAGAACACATCAAATTATCGTATGATTCTGTAGTAAAAGGATTATTGTAAATAGATAACAATTCCAATGCAGTATTTGCACTTATTTCTAATGAAGAAATTTGATTATTTTCACAGAATAAATAATTTAATGCAGTATTGTTATTAATATCTAATGCAGCAATTTTATTGTTTTCGCAGTAAATATATACCAATTTAGTATTATTGCTAACATCAAGTGAAGCAATTTCATTGTGGTCGCAATATAAGTATTCCAAATCGGTATTATTAGTAATGTCTAAACTATTTAGATGATTATCATTACATTGTAATGTTTTTAACAATGTATTTTTGCTAACATCTAAACTTGAAATATTGTTTTCTGAACAAATTAAATTTATCAAAGCGGTATTGTTTTCAACATTTAATGTTGTAAGGTTATTTTTGTCACAAACCAAATATTCCAATTTAGTATTATTGCTAACATCTAATGAATTTAAAGCGTTGTGAGAACAATCTAAACTTTGTAATTCTGCATTGTTGCTTACATCAATGCTGGTAATATTGTTACCATTATATGAACAATTGAAATCTTTAACTTTTCCGTAGATTTCTATTGTAGAAGAATTGGTAACAAATTGTACAGGTTCGTCCCAAGTTTTGTTTGCCAAAACAACTTTATCGTCATTACCATTGCTTATTTTTATAACAGAATAGTCTTCATCAGCAGTAAAATCAATAGAGATTTGTTTACCAACTTCAACACCAAGAGAAATATAACGGTCAACAATTAATCCACAAACGAATTTTCCGTTAGTTGTAGGTATATCAGTCTTGTCATTGTATTTAACATTCCAATTTTTCTTTATTGCATTGTTGGAATTACTTTCCATAAAGATTGTAGAATTTGCATCATTAGCATCAATTAATGGATAAAATGCTCCTGATTGATTTAATATTTCTGGCAATGAACACATTAAATCATCGTATCCTTGTGTTGTAAATGAATTACTTGCACAATACAATTCTTTCAATGCGGTATTGTTGCTAACATCTAATGTTGTTAAATTGTTTTCATTAATATTCAATGAAAGCAAAGCAATATTTTTAGTTACATCTAAATCTGTTAAGTTATTATTGCTAACATTTAATGAAACCAAATTTGTATTGTTTTCAATATTGATAGTTGTTATTTGGTTGTTTTCGCAATACAATTCTTCCAATGCAATGTTTTTAGTTACATCTAAATCTGTTAAATCATTTTCACTAACATTCAATGAAACTAAATCAATATTATTTTCGATATTGATAGTTGTTATTGAGTTATTAGCACAATTCAATTTTGTCAAAGCAATGTTTTTTGTAACATCTAAACTTGTTAAGTTATTGTTGCTAACATTTAATGATACCAAATCTGTATTGTTTTCAATGTTTATACCAGATATATTTGTATCGTTGTTAGAGCAATCAAGCATTTGAATGTCTCCATAAATAATTGCGACATTAGAATCTGCAGTAAATTGTATCTGAGAAGAAGTAGTATCATAAAAGAAGTAATTTGTAGTTCCGCTAACAATTGAGAAAGGAGTATTATTTGAATCTGCTACAACATCAATTACGATGTCTTTACCTTGTTCAACATCAAGAGTAATGTATCGATTAAGATTTAATCCACAGATATAATTTCCATTTGTTGTTATTGAGTCAAAATTAATATCTAGTACAAACCAACCTTTTGCAGTTGCATTGGAAGCATTAGTAGCCTCAAATGTTGCATAGTTAGCATCATTTGTATCTATAATTGGAATAATGAGTGCAGAATCAGTCATATTTCTCATAGGTAATGAACACATTAATAAATCATAAGATTCAGTAGTAAAAGGATTTTCTGCTATTGCTAATCCCATCAAATTGTTATTATTAGTTATATCTAATGAAGTTAAATTATTCGTGAAACAATTTAACACTTCTAATGCTGTACAAGTACTTACATCTAAGGTAGTTAAATTATTGTTGGAGCAATACAAAGTTTCCAAACTTGTACAACCTGTTACATTTAATAATGTTAAATTATTGTTGTAGCATTCCAAATTTGTTAATTTGGAACAACCATTTACGTTTAAAGTAGTTAAACTATTGTCGTAACAATCAATACCTATTAATTCAGTATTATTGCTTGCGTCTAATCCAGTTATTTTTGTATAATTTTCGTAACAATTGAAATATTTAATATTTCCGTAAATAATCATTGTAGAATCTCCCGCTGTAAAATTCATAAAAGTAGTTGGGTAACTTGTGTCCGAAATTATTACGTTGTAATTACTATCACCACTAACTATATTGATGGCGGTATTGGGAGTTTCTGCCATAAACGCTATTTTGATTGTAGAATCTGGAATTACATTGAATGTTATATATCGAGACATATTTACAGGACAAACAAAGTTTCCATTAGTAGCAGGAATGGTACCGCCTTCGTAATAAGTTACTTTCCAATTTTTGTATTTAGCGTTTGCAGAATTGGTATTTGCAAAAGTATTAAGATTAGCATCACTTGCATTTTGGATAGGTTGGAATGTCCCTGTTGTACGATTTTCTAAGTTAACTAAAGAACACATTAAATCATCGTAATCTTGTTCTGAAAAAGAATTGCCAAAACAAACTAAATTCTCCAATGCAGTACAAGCACTTACATCTAATGAAGTTAAGTTGTTTTGATAACAATGTATCTCTTTTAAAGAAGCACACGCATTTACATTCAGAGATGTTATACTATTGTTACAACAATGTAATTTTTCTAAAGAAATATTGTTGCTAACATCAAGAGAAGTAACTTTTGTTGCGTTATTATCGCAAGTAAAATAGTTAATATCTCCGTAAACAATCATCATATCTGCAGGAGCGTGATATCCGTTAGATATAAGATTAATATCCGCGGTTACCAAATAAACACTATCACCGCAAACAATTTTAACAGGGGTATTTGCTGCATTTGCAGAAAATCCTACTGTTATTAAAGAATCTTGTGTCACATTCATAGCAATGTAACGAGTTGTGTCAACGTTTTGTGCGAATGCACTACATCCTATAAGTAATAATAAGGATACAATAAATGTCATTTTTTTCTTCATAAAAAACTATTTTAAATTATTAATTTGATTATTGTTATTTTTTGCCATAATATCCATAGCATCTTTTTTCGGACTTTGATTAATAAAAAAATCCCCCCTTAAAATGCTATGATTTCAAGTGCTTTTATATATTTCTATAATTTTAATTCCTTTATACTCCACTTAAATTAAAGTTTAAGTTAATTAATTTTGCAAAGGTACTATTTTTTTTCTAAATAGTTGATGTTTTTTTTATTTTTTTTTTTGTTATTCGTAATATGTTTGTTATCAATAAAATAGAAATATTTCTCTATTTGTAACAGAAATATTCAATGTTATTTTATAGAGAAACATAGGATTATTTTGATAGCATTTGAAATAAAAAATGGAAAATTATTTCCACCATTGAAAGAAATGATGAACAGGTCCGTGTCCATTCCCAATTTGATATTTTGTTCCGTGTTCAATTGCGTTTTTTATATAATTTTTTCCGTTGATAACCGCTTCATTTAAATCCATTCCTTTTGCAAGAAAAGCAGTAATAGCAGAAGATAATGTACAACCAGTTCCGTGAGTATTTTGAGTGTATTGTCTCGGAGATGATAGTTTTATATATTCTTGATTTTCAGCATTGTAAAAAACGTCAATTAATAATTCATCTTTTAAATGTCCCGCTTTTAATAACACAGAAGTATGGTATTTATCGCTAAGTTCTTGAGCGATAGTTGGTAAATCTTCTTGTAGAACAATTGGTCGTCCGAGAAGGATTTCTGCCTCCGGGATATTTGGAGTAATAATTCGAGCTAAAGGAATAAGTTCGTTTTTTAATGTATCAATGGCTTCTTCGAGGAGTAATCTATCTCCAGAAGTAGCAACCATAACAGGGTCAAGAACCATGTTTTTTACTTGAAAATGAAGTAATTTGTCCTTTACCGTACGGATAAGTTCAGAAGAATGAAGCATTCCAATTTTAATGGCATCGGCACCAATATCTTCTAAAACCGATTGAATTTGTCCTGCCACAAAATCCACAGGAATAGGGTGAACCCCTTTTACTGTAACAGTATTTTCATCAACAACGGCAACAACAACAGAAGCCCCATAACAACCACAAGCACTAAAGGTTTTTAAATCGGCTTGTAATCCAGCCCCACCGCTTGGGTCGCTACCAGCAATAGTTAAACAACGAAAATAGTTCATAATAACTTTATTTGTTTTATATAATTTTATAAATAGATAGTATTAATATTGAATGGATTGATGTTTATTGTTGATATTCTACTTTTGTTAGCATTGTTGATTTTGGCCAACAATAATAATGCCATAGAGGCTTGTAAACTGCCAACAATACCAGGAATTGCACCTAATATTTCGCCATTTGCTTTTTGTGTTGTAGATAGGTCGGGAAATAGTTCTGAAAAAGAAAGTGAATTAGGCGTAAAAAGAGCCACACGACCTTCAAAACGTTCAACCGCTCCATGTATCCAATTTTTTTGAAGATGTTTACAAGTTTTGTCAATAATATATCGTGTTGCAAAATTATCACAACAATCAATTACCAAATCATAAGGTTCTATCAATGTAGATGCATTTTCTTCATTAAGAAAAGTTTGGAAAGTGTCAATATGTAAATTAGGATTGTGTTTGATTAAAATTTGTTGAGCAATATGAACTTTTGGTTGACCAATATGTTCATCAACAAAAAGTATTTGTCGTTGTAAATTGCTCAAAGAAACGATGTCATTATCCACTAATCCGATTTTTCCAACGCCAGCAGCAGCAAGATAAAGTCCTACAGGACAGCCAAGTCCACCAATTCCAACAATAAGTACAGAAGATTGAGCAATTCTTTTTTGTCCGTGTATTCCAATTTCAGGAATTGCGATTTGTCTGGCATATCGGTTGATAGAATATTTATCCATAATGAAGTAAAAAATTAATCAAAACATTTATCCCAATCTTTCCAAACGGCTTCGTAACCTTGAGCACGTATATCATCAGCTACTTCTTGAGGTGTTCTTGGGTCGGTAACATCAAATTGAGCCAAAGAATTGATATGAGTAAAATAACCACCAGGGTCTGTTTTAGAACCAGCACTCATAGAGGTAGCCCCAAGAGTGGCAATATGATTGCGGAATGCAGGTGTTTCGCGAGTTGAAAATGATAAGTCAACATCGTTGTCAAAGAGACGAAAAGCAAAAGTAAGTTGTGCTAATTCTCTATCGCTCATTTTGACATTGGGAGTAAAATGACCTTCCGAAGTACACATTCGAGGGAAGTTGATACTATATCGAGTTCTCCAATATTTTTTACGTAAGTAGGCTAAATGTATTGCCATCATAGAAACATCTGTTCTCCATTCTTCCAGTCCGATAAGTATTCCCATACCGATTTTGTGAACTCCGGCTTGTCCCATACGGTCGAAACCATTTACTCTCCATTCAAAATTGGATTTCATTCCTGCGGGGTGGTATTTTTTATAGTTATTTCGGTTGTAAGTTTCTTGAAAACAAACAACTCCGTTTAGTCCAGATAGTGTCAATCGTTGATAATCTTCTGTTTTGAGAGGCATTACTTCAATAGAAAGATTGTTGAAATAAGGTCTTGCCAATTGAAGTGCTTTTTCGATGTAGTCAACACCAGCTTTTCGAGGGTCTTCGCCTGTAACGAGAAGAATATTTTCAAATGGGGCTAATCGTCTGATGGCTTTACATTCGTTAACAATTTCTTCTTCGGTAAGAATGATACGTTCAATTGGATTGTTGTGATTGAATCCACAATACACACAATGGTTTGTACAAGAATTGGTTATATATAGTGGAACATATAAAGAAATAACTTTTCCAAATCTTTCTTGAGTACGTTGGCGACTTAAAATAGCCATTTGTTCCAAAAAAGGAGCAGCAGCAGGAGATACCAATGTCATAAAGTCTTCGACAGAGAGATGTTGTTTATATAAAACCTGTTCAACATCGGCAGATGTACGAGAATAAATATATTTTGTAGTTTCCTCCCAAGGATATTGTTCTAATACTTCGGAAAACATTTTAATAGATTATTATTATTTATTTTTCTTATCTTTTAAATCTTTACTCAATCGCATTGCACAAAAATTAGGCCCACACATTGTACAATATTCACCATCGGTATGATGTCCAGCACGGAAATAAGTTAAGGCTCGTTCTGGGTCAAGGGAGAGGTCGAATTGGTCTTTCCATCGAAATTCGTAACGTGCTTTACTTAAAGCATTGTCTCTTACTTGAGCACCTGGATGACCTTTTGCTAAATCGGCGGCATGAGCAGCAATTTTGTATGCGATAACACCATTGCGAACGTCTTCTTTGTTAGGCAATCCAAGGTGTTCTTTAGGTGTTACATAGCAAAGCATTGCCGTACCTAACCAACCAATTTGTGCCGCACCGATAGCGGAGGTAATATGGTCGTAACCAGGAGCGATATCAGTGACTAAAGGACCAAGGGTATAAAATGGAGCGTTGTGACATTTTTCGATTTGACGTTCCATATTTTCTTTGATTTTATGCAATGGTACATGACCTGGACCTTCGATAAAGGCTTGAACATTTTTTGCCCATGCACGAAGAACAAGTTCTCCCAAAGTGTCGAGTTCTGCAAATTGGGCTTCATCGTTGGCATCGTGTACAGAGCCCGGACGTAATCCATCTCCAAGAGAGATAGCAACATCGTATTGGGCTAAAATATCGCAAATTTCATCAAAATGTTCGTAGAGGAAATTTTCTTTATTGTGTTCAAGACACCATTTGCTCATAATACTACCGCCACGAGAAACGATACCGCAAAGACGTTTGTTGGCAAGATGTACATTATGAAGGCGTATTCCAGCATGAATAGTAAAATAATCAACGCCTTGTTCACATTGTTCTATCAATGTATCTTTGTAAATTTCCCAAGAAAGTTCTTCTACTTTTCCATTGACTTTTTCCAATGCTTGATAAATAGGGACAGTGCCAACAGGGACAGGACAATTGCGGATAATCCATTCGCGGGTTTCGTGGATATTTTCTCCCGTAGAAAGGTCCATTAACGTATCTCCTCCCCATTTACAACTCCAAAGCGATTTTTCTACTTCTTCGTTGATACTTGAACTTGTTGCCGAGTTGCCGATATTGGTATTGATTTTTACAAGAAAATTGCGACCAATTATCATTGGTTCGGCTTCAGGGTGATTTATATTTGCTGGCAATACTGCTCTTCCTTCGGCTATTTCTTTACGAACAAATTCGGGAGTGATGTGTGTGGATATTCCCATTTCTTCGCAGTTCATATTTTCTCGAATGGCAACATATTCCATTTCTGGAGTAATAATACCTTGTTTGGCGTAATACATTTGTGTACAACATTTTCCTTCTTTAGCACGATAGGGTAGTGCGATATGTTCAAAACGTAAATGGTCCAAACTTTTATCATCGCGACGCATACGACCATAAATAGAACTTATTTCTGGAAGTTGTTCTGTATCATTTCTTTGTGATATCCAAGGTTCTCGCAAGCGGGGAAGTCCTTTGTGCAAATCTATTTTGATAGAAGTATCACTGAAAGGTCCACTTGTATCATAGATATAAACATCTGGGTTTGGAGTAATAACTTTTTCTCCGTTGATAAAATCAACGCTTGGTACTTGTTCTACTTTTCGCATTGCTACACGTATTTCCGGAAAAATATTTCCTTTAAGATACACTTTTTGAGAACGTGGAAATGTTATCTTTTTATTCATAGGAATTATATTATAAATTATTAATTATTAATCAAAAAAACTTGTTAATGGACTACTTGCAATAGCGTTGATACTTTGTAATCCTAATCCTGCTTCGTAGGCTTTTCTACCTGCTTCGACAGCGAGTTTGAAAGCAATAGCCATTTCTTGGCTATTACCAGCAACAGCGATAGCGGTATTTACCAGAACCGCGTCTGCTCCCATTTCCATTGCTTCTGCAGCGTGGGAAGGTGCCCCAATACCTGCGTCAACTACAACGGGTAAAGTGCTTTGTTCTATTATTATTCGTAGCAACTCTTTGGTAACTAAACCTTTGTTTGAACCGATTGGAGAGGCAAGAGGCATTACAGCGGAAGAGCCTACTTCTTCTAAACGTTTGCATAAAACAGGGTCTGCTTGAATGTATGGTAAAACGATAAATCCATCTCGAGCCAATTCTTCTGTTGCTTTTAATGTTTCTATAGGGTCGGGCATTAAATATCTTGGGTCTGGATGAATTTCTAATTTAATAAAATTGGTATTAAATGCTTCACGTGCAAGTTGGGCAGCATATACTGCTTCTTTAGCGTCGCGGACACCAGAGGTATTGGGCAATATTTGTACGCCATTGTTTACGATATGTTGTAACATATCATCTTCTCGATTGTTTAAATCTATGCGTTTCATTGCTACGGTTACCATTTCCGTAGAAGAAGCGACTATGGCTTTTGACATTGCCTCGTTTGAGGGAAATTTTCCAGTGCCTAAAAATAAGCGAGAACTAAATTTTTTATTTCCTATAATTAAATCTTTCATCTTGGATATTGTTATCTATTGTTATTTATTTCTTTGATTACCAATTCTGTTTGTTGTTTTATATTTGCATTATGCAACAATGTGCCTGACATGGCTATGCCTGCAATTTTTGTTTGTAAAAGAGCTTGAATATCTGCTATTTCTATGCCCCCGATTGCCACAATAGGTAAATGAATATCATTTTTAATGCATTGTTCTATAATTTGTTGATACCCATTTAACCCTAAAATAGGACTTAGATTTTTTTTAGTTGTTGTAAATTTGTATGGACCTAATCCAATATAATCTGCTTGTTGTTTGCTGGCATGTACAATATGTTCAAAATTGTTTGCGGTGGCACCTATTATATAATTATCTCCTAACATTTTACGTGCTTGAGATATAGGCATGTCGTTAATTCCTAAATGAACACCATCTGCACCGATAACTTTTACAAGTTCTGCATAATCATTTATAATAAATGTTGCTTGATAAGATTTGCATAATTGTTTGATTTTTAGCCCTATATCTATGAATTCATTTTCGGAACTATCTTTCATTCGTAATTGAATCCAACGGCAACCTCCTTGAAGAACGGCAGTTACTTCATCTATGATACTGATTTTTTCAGATGGTTGGGTAATAAATTGCAATTTAAAATTTGATGTGTCCATTAGTGAATTGATTAATATTTTTCCATACATATCCCAAATATGCCATTCCTGCGAAACCCATTTGTGCCAATTCTTGTTGACATTCTGGACGAATACCGCCCAAAGCGATGGCTTTGTTTAATAAATGTTGATGTTTTTGTAAATCTTTGTTTGAAAATTTTGATTGATACCCTTGTTTTGAGATACTATTATAGATTGGACTTAAAAAGGCATAATCTATTTTATTCCAAAGACTTTCCAATTCTTCAAAACTATGAGCCGAATAACTAATTCTTCCTTGAAAATTGGCAGAAATTTCGGTGTTGCGACTATTTAAATGAATACCTCCAAGTTGGTATTTTATTGCCAATTGTGGAAAATAATGTATGCACAATTGAGGATATATCAATGGTGGCAATGTTTTGATAAGAGCCTCTACATCTTGTGTTGTTGCTTGTGGTTTACGGATATGAATATAGTTTATTCCCAGATTGAGCGATTTTTGCAATAATTCGCTTTCATTTGGAATAAAATTTTCGGCAGTGATTAATATCTTTAGCATTGATTTAGCCTCCACAGACAGCACGAATAATGGTTACTTTATTCCCTTCGTTGAGATAATAATTATTCCATTGACTACGTGAAATTACTTTATTGTCAACGGCAACTGCTGTTCCTATTGTTGCTATATTGCAATGTGCCAACAAATCTTTAATATTTAAATTGTCGGAAACTTGCAATGCTTCATTGTTGATATAGATTGTCATTATTAAAAAAATATTGGGGAGAATGGGCTTTTGTGTAGAAGACCAACATTACAGAATACCTACGGTAGCATTATCTACATCAGGTTTTAGGATATAATCTCAGCCAAAGCAACACTTTAGCACCCCCTCCGTAATTTATAGTGCAAAAGTACTAAAAATTTTCTTACAATACTATTTTTTGTTGAAAAAAAATAAAAATAGCATTTTTTTGTTGCTTTTATATTTTTTTATCAATGTAGGTTGAGCCTGTCGAAACCTCCGTATTTCATGTGTTTTTTTGGGTGTCTGATTTTTTCGGGGTCTTCGACAGGTTCAGACACCGAAAATATAGTGACTAAAAAAATATTTTTTTCTAAAAAAGAATATGTATTAAAAAAAATTGTATCTTTGCAAACTAAAATTAGTTAGTTTAATACGCTTGCTAATGGAGTAA
>JAZSKB010000029.1:0-20530 GCA_045534635.1 Bacteroidales bacterium | reverse complement strand
ACTATCGGTATGAGTCAAAATATGCCTAATCCTGCTAACAATATGGCAAAAGTAAACTATACTATTCCAAGTCAAGGTAAAGTAGTATTTACTATTACAAGCATTACAGGACAAATATTACACACTCAAACAATAGAAGCCAAAGCAGGTATTAACAGCATTGAATTCAATACTGCAAACCTTGCTGCAGGTATTTATTTCTACACCATGGACTTCAACGGACAACGTCTAACGAAAAAAATGACTATCAAAAAGTAATTTATTTAATTGTCACGAATAATTTTAATATAGAGCAGCGGCGAAGCCGCTGCTCTTTTTATTCGTTATTTCAAAATAGATTTGCTGATATTTTCTTTTTTACTGAAATTTCGTTCACTTTTTTTTCTTCAAAGACTTTAAAAAGTAACATTTTTTTATATAACCTTGTAAGTTAAATAAAAAAAGAAAAATATATCTCCAAAAGTTGCATATATCTGCAAAAAGTTGTATTTTTGCAGAGTTTTTACTGGCAAAAAGTTTGCTTTTTGTATAGAATAAAACTGCAAAAAGTTGTAAGATTATGCTTAAAAGAAAGATTATCAATAAATTAGAATCGTGGTTAAACGATAGACCAAAGAAAGCCCTCCTGCTCAAGGGGGCTCGACAGGTAGGAAAAACTACTAGTGTAAGAGAATTTGCCAAACAGCACTATCCTCATTTCGTAGAGATAAATTTCGAAAAGTTTCCAGTAGCGAAACAAGCATTTGATGGCAATTTAGATGCCAATACTATCATCTCCCAACTATCTATTATGGGATTTGGCCCCTTTGTTGAGCAAAAAACCCTTGTTTTTTTCGACGAAATACAAACCTGCCCTAATGCTCGGACAGCCATTAAGTTTTTGATAGAAGATGGGCGTTTTGATTATATTGAGTCAGGGTCGTTATTAGGACTTAATTATACTGATGTTAGTTCTTATCCTGTTGGTTTTGAATATAGTATAAATATGTATCCGCTTGATTTTGAAGAATTCCTTTGGGCAAAAGGTGTTGAAAAAAATACCATCGAACAAATTAAGAAAACCTTACAAGCACGTGCCCCCGTGAACAATTTTATACACGACCAATTGAGCAGGTATTACCGAGAATATTTAATAGTTGGAGGAATGCCAGAAGTGGTGAATACCTATTTGCAATACGCTGATTTTTCAAAGACTTTAACAATACAACGCAGTATTATTGATAGTTATCGTGATGATATAGCCAAGTATGCTGGAGCAGAAAAGGCACGAGCAAAGTTGTTTTTCGATGCCATTCCATCGGAGTTGAGTAAAGAAAAAAAACGATTCATTATTGCTGATATTGAACAACGAGCAACAGCACAAAAGTATGAAAATGCCGCCCAATGGCTTATTGATGCAGGCATTGCTTATTTTTCTTACAATACCCATGACTTACTTCTACCTTTTGAACAATATGAAAAACGTAATCTCTACAAAGTATTCTTATTAGACACTGGTTTATTGTGTTCCATGTGGCAGGAACCCATTCAATGGCAAGTTCTCAATGGAGATATAAATATTAATGAAGGTGCATTAACGGAAAATTATGTGGCATCAGAATTAGTAAAAAAAGGTTATACGCTTCATTATTACGATAGAAAAAGTCGCCAAGAATTGGATTTTCTGATTGCAAAAAACAATAAAATAGGTATAATAGAGGTCAAATCTGGGGAGGATTATATGCGTCATGCATCATTAGATACCGCTATACAAAATCATAATATAGTGTTAGGAGAAACAATCGTTGTAAGTAAATTTCCAATGCAAAAAAGGAATGATATTCAATATGTTCCGCTATATGCCTTAGGCTGGATATAAGTTCATGTTTGGACAGAACTTATTATATTGAGAAACCATCTATATATTACTATTTATCAATTCAACAACCCAAATTGTAAACATTTTTTATATAATTTTGCAAATTAATTAAAAATGTATATTGAAATAAAAAAATAACCCGCATGACTGCGGGTTGGGATTTGAAATGTAGAATGTTTAATAAAATTTATATTTATACTCTGATGTATCCTTTGGAATAAGTGACTGGTCGTTTAAATATTCTAACTTTTTGTTATTGCTAATATCTACAGTTTTTATATTATTTTGATTATATTTTAAATTTGTCAATTCTGTGTTTTTACTAACATCTAAAGATTTGATATTGTTCGCACTACAATCAAAAATAATTAAATCTATATTTTTACTAACATCTAATGAAGTTAGATTATTGTTAGAACAATATAGCGAATATAATGAAATATTATTGCTAACATCTAACGTTGCTAATTTATTATTGGAACAATCCAAATATTGTAATGCTATATTTTTATTTATATTTAAAATGCTGATATTATTTTTGTTGCAATTTAAATTTGTCAATTCTGTGTTTTTGCTCACATCTAAAGAGGTTATATTGTTAGTATCGCAATTTAAATCGGTTAATGCAGTATTATTGCTAATATCTAACATCGTTATATTGTTAACTTTGCAACTTAAATCAGTAAGTACTGTATTTTTTTCTACAACTAAAGAATTGATATTGTTATTATTGCAATTTAAATAAGTTAACGCTGTATTTTTGCTTAAATCTAAAGTAGTTAGATTGTTAAAGCTGCAATCTAATTCATACAATGCAATGTTTTTATTTACGTCTAATGAAGTCAAATCATTAAAACTGCAATTTAATCCACTCAACGTAATATTTTTACTTAAATCTAAAGAAGTTATATTGTTAGCGGCACAACCTAATTCTGTTAACGCAGTATTTTTAGTTACATCTAAAGATGTTAATTTGTTCACCCAGCAAATTAATATTGTCAAAGCAGTATTATTGCTTACATCTAAAGTATTTAGATTGTTAAAGCCACAATTTAATTCAGACAATGCAATGTTTTTACTTACGTCTAATGATGTTAAACTGTTTTCCATACAATACAATTCCGTTAATACAGCATTGTTACTAATATCTAAAGTGGAAATATTATTATTAATACAATTTAGATAAGTAAGAGAGGTGTTTTTACTAATGTCTAATGATGTTAAATTGTTTCCTCTGCAAATTAAATCTGTCAACGCTGTGTTTTTGCTTAAATCTAATGATGTTATTTTATTACTTGAACAATCTAATTTAGTCAATGCTGTATTCTTATTTAAATCTAATAATTTTAGATTATTACTTGAACAATCTAAATTAGTCAAAGCAGGATTATTGCTTACATCTAAAGTTTTTAATTTATTATTACTGCAATTCAATGAAGTTAAAACCGTGTTTTTACTTATGTCTAAATTATTGATAGCCATAGAATTGAATTCGCATCGTAATTTAGCGACATTCCCGTAAATGGTCATAGTATCGGCAGCAGCGAAATATGTTCCACCTATCCAATCTTCACCAATAAAGATGGAGTAAACACTATCTCCACTAACAATTTTAATAGGTGTGTTTTGGGTAGTTGCGGCAAAACTTATTTTTATTTGTTCGCCTTTGTTAACGTGGAGGGTAATAGAATTCGACATATTTGGTACACGTAAGCAACCAAACATCATACTACTTGCAATGAGTAGTAGAAAAAAAGCCTTTGTACTTTTGTACGTTAAATTAAATAGTCTCATAATCTTTATTTTTTAGTTAAACATTATTTTTGTAAATAGGATATTGTCAATACGATAAAAGAATACAGTTTTGTGTAGTTGGCTATTTTGTCGTCTCCTGTACCGATTTGAGTATGGTTGTATGATAGCATAATTCAATTTTTTTATTTTATTCAACTTCACTTATATCTATTCAAAAATTATTTTTTCGATATGCAAAGATACAATTTTTTTTATAAATCTTTTTTTCGTATGATTTTTTTTTATAATTTTGTGATATTAAGCATTTGTAATTTAAAATTTCAATAGTCTGAATTATCTATTTTTGAATAAAAATGTTGTGTGTTTATAGTCAAACAAAAAGTGAATAAGGGATAAATGAAAAAACTTTTAATATTGGCATACGATTTTCCGCCATACGTTTCCGTAGGAGGCTTGAGACCATACGCATGGTATAAATATTTGAAAGAATATGAAGTAATCCCTATTGTAGTAACTCGACAATGGAGTAATAAATATGGTAACGAACAAGATTACATAGCCCCAAGTTCCACCAATGAGACCATTGTTGAGCAAACAGAATATGGTACTATTATAAGGACACCATACAAACCCAATTTTGCCAATCGTATAATGCTGAAATATGGTTGTAATAAATTTGTTTTGATACGCAAAATGATAACAGCATGGTATGAATTTATGCAATTTTTGTTTTTTGTAGGACCAAAGTCAGGTTTATATCGTGGGGCAGAAGAATATTTAAAACGAAATAAAGTAGATGCAATAATTGCAACGGGAGAGCCTTTTGTTTTGTTTAAATATGCTTCGACATTGAGTAAAAAATACAATATTCCATGGATTGCAGATTATCGAGATCCATGGACTCAGAATAAAAATAGAAGTAACTTTTTGGGCAAACTAACGAAATATTTTGAAAAAAAAATTACTGCTAATGTCAATTGTGTGATTACTGTTGATGAGTTTTCCCATAAGCAGATAGAAACTAATGTTCAAAAGCCATTTTATATTATTCCCAATGGATATAATTCAGAGGTGATAAAACAGATAGAACATATAGTTCAGAGTAGAGATGTTTTTCGTATTGCATTGGCTGGCACTATTTACGATTGGCATCCGTATAAAAGTGTTCTTTTTTCTTTTGTTAAATTTTTACAAAAAAGCAATTATACTATAAAAATTGAATTGAATTTTTTCGGAATAAATAAACATGAGGAAATTAGGCAGTTTGTAAGAGATAATAATCTTGAAAAATACATTCATGTTTATCCACGTATGGACAATGTAGAATTGCTCCAAAATTTGAGTAAGCAAAATGTAATGTTGCTTTTCAATGATTATTCTATAATGGGGACAAAAATATATGATTACCTAGCAATTAAACGAAAAATTATTTTGTGCTATGCTGATGATTATCAGGCGAAAATATTAAAACAGAAGTTTTATCCGTATTCATTATCGAAAAACAATACTTTGAGTTCTCATTTGCAAGAAGATTTGATAAATAGTACAAATTCAGGAATTATAGTGAAAAATAAGGAACATTTGTCGAAAGTTCTTTCCGCGTTGTATAATGAATTTTCTACCAATGGATATATTGAATGTAATTCGACAAATATTGAAAAATATTCTCGAAAAGAAGGTGTAAAACAGTTATCTAATTTGATTTTAGCAACCATAAATGCTAATTCGAATATAGATTAAAATGATTTTTTAGATAAAATTTTGTATAAAGAAAAAAATATTTGAAAATATTATATCTTTGTAACTCTTAAGAGAAGAAGATTTTTGACATGGAAGATAAGCAATTCATGTCGTACAATTGGTACAATTTACAATTGCTTGAGGCAAATTCTGTTAGTCATCAAATTGAGAATGTAATTATTAGGGATATTTTAGGAAATTTGTTCAAAAAATAATATTACGATGAATAGAAAAAAATTTAGATTAACCAAAATATTTCATTTTGAAATGGCACATGCTTTACATCATTATCAAGGCTTGTGTCGCAATATTCATGGCCATTCTTATCAGTTAGATGTTACAATAAAAGGAGAAATCTCTACTGAAAAGAATTCATCTACGGTCGGTATGGTAATGGATTTTTCGGAATTGAAAAAGATTGTACAAGATTTTATTATAAATCAATTCGACCATTCTTTAGTGCTTAACGTAGCAACGTCTAATGAAATGATTGAAATTTTAAAACAACAATATGAAAAAGTTGTGATTGTTAATTATCAGCCAACATCAGAAAATCTTGTATTACAATTTGTTGATATAATTTCCAAACATCTTCCTGATAATGTCAAATTATATGCTATTAAATTGAAAGAAACAGAAACATCTTTTGTTGAGTGGTTTGCGGAAGAGGACTAATAGGGGAAAACTATGTTGTTGTACTATTTGTTTTGGTTGATTTTTGATGAATAAAAAAAGACACCCCAAGGTGTCTTTTTTTTGGTTATGGTAAAATCACTAAAAAATTAGAAAATTATTCTCCTAATTGAAAACGGAAGAATCCTTCACAAGTAGCATCACCAGTTGCTTCTTTAAGGTATTGAGCAACAGTTTTTTTGCTATCTTTAATAAATTCTTGATTCAATAAAGTATTTTCTTTGAAGAATTTGTTTAATTTACCTTGAGCAATTTTTTCAATCATTTCTTCAGGTTTACCTTCTTGGCGAGTAATTTCGCGTGCTAATTCCAATTCGTGTTCGATAGTTGCTTGAGGAACACTATCTTGGTCGATAGCAACAGGGTTCATTGCTGCTATTTGCATAGCAATTTCATGTCCAGCAAGGTCTAATGTAGAACCGCCTTTGCTAAATGCAACCAATGATGCTAAACGGTTACCCATGTGATTATAAAATGCAACATAAGGTTTTTCCATTGATTGATATTGGCTGATTTCTACTTTTTCACCAGTTTTTCCTGTTAATTCTGTCAAAATTTGTTCAATGGTGCGACCTTCAATAGAAGAACTCATTAATTGAGCGAGGTCTTTAATTTTGTTAGCGATAGCAAAATCATTAATTTGTTTTGCACAATCAACAAAATCGTTTGTTTTAGCAACAAAATCTGTTTCACAATTAAGAATCATAATAACACCAAAAGTGTGTTCAGCGTTAGTTTGTGCTATTACATAACCTTCACCTGCGGCACGGTCTGCTCTTTTAGCAGCCACTTTTTGACCTTTTTTGCGAAGAATATCTATTGCTTTATCAAAATCTCCATCGGCTTCAACAAGGGCATTCTTGCAATCCATCATGCCAGAGCCTGTCATTTGTCTTAATTTATTTACTTCTGCAGCTGTTATAGCCATTGTTTTATGTTTTTTAGGGTTAAAAATTATTTTTTCTTTGCTATTGTTTTACGTGGTTTTTCACCTTCGGTGTGATTTTCGTTGTCACCGATACGTCTTCTGCGACCAGCACGAGGAGCACGTTCTCTGTCTTCATTTTGATTTTCTGCATCTTCTGAAGCATTGATTTTATTATCGTCGTCCTCTTCTTTTTTGTCTTTATCCAATGCTTTTTCGTTCAATCCTTCTTGAATAGCATCACACATTGCCTTAACGATAAGGGTAATAGATTTTGATGCATCATCGTTTGCAGGAATTGCATAATCTACAGCATTAGGGTCAGAATTAGTATCTACTATAGCAAAGGTTGGAATATTCAACTTTTGTGCTTCTGCTACTGCGATATGTTCTTTAAGAATATCAACAACAAACAAAGCAGATGGCAATCTGTTCATATCAGAAATAGAACCTAAGTTCTTTTCTAATTTTGCTCTTTCTCGTTGAATTTGTAAACGTTCACGTTTAGAAATGTTTTTCCATTGGTCACTATTGATAAGTTCGTCTATGGATGTCATTTTCTTAACGGCTTTGCGAATAGTAGTAAAATTGGTAAGCATACCGCCTGGCCAACGTTCTGTAACGTAAGGCATTCCTACGCTACCTACTAATTCTGCGATAACTTCTTTCGCTTGTTTTTTGGTAGCCACAAACATGATTTTTCTTCCTGAACGAGCAATTTGTTTCATTGCTGCAGCGGCTTCATCAATCTTAGCCACGGTTTTGTGAAGGTCGATAATGTGAATACCATTTTTTTCCATGAAGATGTATGGAGCCATATTAGGGTTCCATTTTCTTTTAAGGTGTCCAAAATGAGCACCTGCGTCTAACAATTCGTTAAAACTTACACTTGACATTTTCTTTTTTTTATAATGTTTACATTCTGTTAATTAACAATCGTAAAGTAGTCCTTGTGGAGTCTCTACGATTTAGATACTAAACATAAAATAATGCTTTGTAATCTGAATAATAAAATAATATTAACGTTTGCTGAATTGGAAACGTTTTCTTGCTTTTGGGCGACCAGGTTTTTTACGTTCTACCATACGTGGGTCTCTTCTCATTAACCCTTGTGGTTTTAATATAGAACGATTTGCAGGGTCGATTTCGCACATCGCTTTAGAAATTGCTAAACGCAATGCTTCTGCTTGTCCTTTGATACCGCCACCATTGAGATTTACTTTTATATCATATTGACCTATTGCATTCAATAGTGTTAACGATTGAGTAACAACATATTGAAGTGTGCTTGTAGGAAAATATTCTTTATAATCTCGTCCATTAACGATGATATTACCTGAACCTGCTGACATATAAATGCGAGCAACTGCGGTTTTTCTTCTTCCTGATGTATTTACAACTGCCATAATTATTTGATGTCTTTAATGTTTATTAAACGGGGTTTTTGTGCTTCTTGATTGTGATTTGGACCTGCATAAACGTATAGATTACGATAAATAGCATCTCCTAATTTGGTTTTTGGTAACATACCTCTAATTGCATGTTCAATTATTGCGGTAGGTTTTTTAGCCAATAATTCTTTGGGAGTTGCAAAGCGTTGTCCACCGGGATATCCTGTATGGCGTACATATTGCTTTTCAGTTAATTTGTTTCCCGTTAAACGCACTTTGTCCGCATTAATAATAACGATATTATCACCACAATCCACGTGTGGGGTGTAATTGGTTTTGTGTTTGCCTCTTAATAACTTTGCTGCTACTGATGACAAACGACCTAAGATTTCTCCTTCAGCGTCTATGAGCAACCATTCTTTGTTTACTGTTGCCTTGTTGGCTGATACTGTCTTATAACTTAATGTGTTCATTTCTTTATTTAATTATTACTTTATAATTGTTACAAACAAATTATTCACCTTCTTTGTTTGTGGATAATAATACGGCACTCTTATTGAGCCTGCAAAAGTAGCAATTTTTTTAATACAAAAACATATTTTTAACTATTTTTTTTCAACTATTTTCATTTTTTTTGATAAAAAAGAAAGAATCAGTATCTGTTCTTATGGTAAAACACTGATTCTTAATATTATAAGCAAATGAAAAATCTTAATGATTATTCAAGACTAATAGGGTGTCCTAATAAAACTTTCCCATTTTTTAGTCCGATAAGTTTAGCAATATTATTTTTTTCTATATTGCCCATAGCTACCGTAGATAAGTGTTCGGAAGCGCAATAGAGATAAATGTTTTGGCTAACATATCCACAATCAATAGCAGAATAATATTCTTTATCAGCGTCTTCAAATTTACTCATTTTATTATAATCTGCAACTAACACCAAAAATAAAGGGGCTTCACGAGTAAAATCTGCTTTTGAAACAGAATTACGATGGTCGCCTTTTCGTATTAACTTTACTTGGTGATTTTCAGGAAGGTATAAATAAATACCACTTTGATGAAATACATAAACATTGATTTCTTGTGCATTTCTTGCCGATGGAGCAGTACGTTTGTTGTCTTCGCTACGATTTACGCCATTGGCTGCCCATAAAAGTTGGCCAATTATTCTATTGTCTATTTCGTGTGCATGAAATTGACGAACAGATTTTCTTGATTTGAGTGCTTCCATTAGAGGAATACCGCCTCCAATTTCTATAGGTTCTAATACTAATTCTTGAGTTTCTTTCTCAATAGAGTGAGCAATAGGGGTTTGACTATAAGAAAATCCTACTGTGACGATAAACATTGCCGTTAAGGCTAAAATTCTTCTATTCATATCTTATTTTTATTAGTTTGTTTTAAAATGCAAAGATAGTTATTTTTTTTATTTTGTAAAAAAAATTAGTTGTTATACAATATTTCTCCGTTATTTTTGGCTTTTTCGACCGCTTGTTCTCGAAGATGTTGAAGGGCTTCCTTTTGTTTTTGTTGCACCAAAGAGTTTATAATTTTATCTTGAACTATTGACAAAGGAGATATACCTTCGCTTATTCTGAAATCCATAACATTTATTAGATACACATAAAGAGAATCTTTGATTTCTAATTGTCTATCTTGAGAATTGAATTGAGATAGTGTATAATTTTTGATTGGAATTTCTTTGAGAATATCATCAAAAAGTAGCCAATTGTCTTGCAAATAAGAATTGATGGCATATTGACCACAAATTTTGTCTAATTTAATATTTTCGTTTTCGGTTCTTGTTTTGAAAAGTAATTTTTTTGAGGTTTCAATCTCATTACATTTCAGTGGTAATTTAATGTAATTGACTTTTATTACATTTTGTTTCAGTTGAAATTGTTCTTGATGTTGTTGATAATAGTTGTTTATTTCTTCTTGAGAAATCATATCTTTATTGATATGTTGCTCAATATATTTGTTTTCAAAACGATGTATAATTAATGCTTGTTTGTATGCATTAATTTCTTTTTCAAATTTTTTTTCTTTATGCGAAAGCATTTTCTGGGCTTCATGATAGAGTGCTTGTTGTTCTATCCATTTTTTTATAATCAATTGAGTAATTTCTACACTATCTTTATTATTGTAAGCTGGAAGTATATCTTGTAAATCATCAATAGTGAGTACCTCATCGTAGGCACTCACTATTATTTTATTCGATTCACGGCATGCTATTGCTGTGAAAAGTATTATTAAAAAAGATAGTGTAAACTTTAATGTTCGCATCTATTTTATTAGATTATAAATTGCTTCTCTGTCTATCCAGATTGTATTTTGCTTGTGAAGGTCTTCAATCCATTGTTTTTCAAGATATTGTTGATAACCAGCAATGATAACGCCTTTTACTTCTGAAAAAGGTTTTGGCGATGGTTGAAGAATGTTCAACACTTTATATACTTCATTGTCTTCTTTTTTTAGAAAAACTTGATTGATTTGAGGATTATCACAAGAGCAAATTGGTCGAAAATCTATATAGATAACAGTATCAATGACAGAGGTTACGCTTTTTTTGTTTACCTTATTTGCTAATGCGATAGCATCAACTTTAGGAAGCATTTTTTGGACTTTTGTTGATGTTTTTTCATCAACACATTTTACCCGTAACGCTTCTGTTCTGATAGGATATAAATAGTTGTTTTTAACACTTTGATAATAATTTTCTAATCCTACAGAATCTTCTTCGGCTTTTCTCCAAACTTTGATTTCATTGAGTTCGTAAAGCAAAACACCTTCTTTGTATTCTCTCATTAGTTGGGCAAATTCTGGATATTTGATTTCAAGTTGACTATCTTCGAGTTTGATTGCTTCTTCTGCGATAAAGTTTTTGTATGCAAAATTAACTAATGGAATAATTAAATTGGTATCTAAATTTGTAAAAGGGTGTCTTTCTAAATAATTGGCAAAATTTTGTTGAGTATAATTTTTCCCACCCATAGAAAACATAATTCTATTGAGATTGGATGTCATTTCTGCACGAAAGTTTCCTTGAAAAATACTATTATCTAAAGCAGTATAGAAATCTTCAATTGGTTTGCGTTCATTTTTTTTGAGAGCAATTTCTTTGAAATTGTTTTCTTTTTTTACTCTTTCAATAAAACTATCTTTACTTTTGTTAGAACGACTATCACGAGTAACTTTTGATTTTATTGTAGCGATAGTTTCTTCATTAAATTCGATAGGAATGATTTTGGTTATTTTAATGATATGCCATCCGTAAAGTGTTTTTACTGGTTTAGAATATTCGCCTTCTTTTAGTCCATACAAAGCAGAAATGAAATTTCCGTCAAAGCGATTACAAGTAAAAGTTGGCAATTTGGCACCATTATTTCCGTCCATATATTTTGTAAGAGCATCTTCAAAACTTAATCCGTTTTTTAGTTCGGTGTAAATTTGATTTATCTTATTTGTTGTTTGATTTATATCTGCTTGACGTTCTGCTTCGCTTAAATTGATGTTGCGATTAAATGGAAGCATAATTTGTGAGGCTTGAATTTTTCCTAATGCAGGTTTTTTATCTACAACATATATAAGATGATAGCCAAATTCTGAGCGAATAGGCATAGATATACTACCTACAGGGGTTTCATAAGCACCTTTTTCAAAAGAGTAAATCATATCGAAAGCAGTAAAATACCCTAAATCGCCGTGATTGCCATATCTAATTAATTCACCACCTGCAGAATATTGGTCTTGAGCAGATGGGTCGTCAGATTCTTTTTCTGCTATTTTAGCGAAATCTTCACCTTTCAATATGCGATTACGGATATTCATAATCTCTTTGTATGCTGTCAAAGTATCTGCAGGCAATGCTTCTAAAGAAACTTTCTTTAAAATATGTGAGGCTCGAATATCCCATTTTGAATGTTCAATGGCTTCATTAAGAATTTTATCGCTAACTTCTTTATCTGTAAGATATTGAACAGCTGCTTGTTCTCTATAACCAGCCAATTCTGCTTGTAATTGAGCAATGGTATCCAAGCGGAGCATTAACGCTTCTTGATATTTTAATTGAAAATTAACGTATAAATCGATATAACTATCAAGGTCTGCTTTTGTGGCAGTTTTGATGTCGTTATTTTTTGTATAAGAATTAAGAAATTTTGATAAAGAAATAGAATCTTTACCAAGTATCATAACTGTTGGGTTATTGTTTTGTGCCGATAATGTAAACGTTGTTATACAGAATATTGATAACAATGTTAGTCGTAATGTATTCATATTCATTTCTTTTATATGTTTTAAAATTATCTTGAATAATTAGGGGCTTCTCTTGTTATGGTAACGTCGTGAGGGTGATTTTCTATGATACCAGCACTAGTGATTTTCACGAAACGAGCTTTTTGTAATGTTGCAATATCTTTGCTACCAGTATAACCCATTCCAGCACGTAATCCGCCGATAAGTTGATGAACTACTTCTGTTAGAGTACCTTTGTATGGTACACGTCCTACAATACCTTCGGGAACTAATTTTTTTAGGTCTTCAACATCGTCTTGGAAATAACGGTCTTTAGAACCTTTTTGCATAGCATCAAGAGACCCCATTCCGCGATAAGATTTATATTTTCTTCCTTCGTAAATAATGGCTTCTCCGGGAGACTCTTCAACACCAGCAAACAATGACCCTGCCATTACAGTAGAAGCACCTGCTGCCAATGCTTTAACAATATCTCCGCTATATCTAATACCTCCATCGGCGATAACTGCAACGTCGGTATCACGTAGTGCTTTGGCAACATTATATACCGCAGATAGTTGAGGAAAACCTATACCAGCGATAATTCGAGTTGTACATATAGAACCAGGACCGATACCGACTTTAACAGCGTCGGCTCCTGCTTTCATTAAATCTATTGCTGCTTCGGGAGTTGCTATATTTCCTACTACTAAATCAATATTAGGATATTTATTTTTTATCATTTTAGCGTTATCAATAACATTTTTAGAATGTCCGTGAGCGGTGTCTAAAATAATTGCATCAACTCCTGCTTGATAAAGAGCATCAACGCGTTCCATTGTGTCTTTTGAGGTGCCAACTGCTGCTGCGACTCTCAATCTTCCCATATCGTCTTTACAGGCATTGGGGCGTGCTTTTATTTTGATAATATCTTTGTAGGTAATTAAACCAATTACACAACCATTTTTGTCCACTACAGGTAGTTTTTCTATTTTATGTTCTTGTAATATATCTGCGGCTTTTTCAAAATTGGTAAATTCACTAATTGTGATAACATCGGTTGTCATAATTTCTTTGATAGGACGAATTGCATTGCGTTCAAAACGTAAATCACGATTAGTAACTATACCTTTTAGTTTTTTGTTTGCATCTACAACAGGAATACCTCCAATGTGATATTCTTTCATCATTTGTTTGGCTGTACCTACATTTGCATCAATGTCAATAGTTACAGGATTGACTATCATACCATTTTCGGCTCGCTTTACTTTCATTACTTCTGTTGCTTGCTCTTGAATACTCATATTTTTATGAATAACACCTATACCGCCTTCTTGGGCAATGGCTATTGCCAACATAGATTCTGTAACAGTATCCATGGCTGCTGATACAATTGGAATATTCAAACGAATATTTTTGGTAAATGAAGTTGATAAATTAACTTCTAATGGTAATACATCACTATATGCGGGAACTAAAAGTACATCGTCATAGGTATAGCATTCTCCAATAAATTTTTCTTTTTCAAATTCAAGCGACATCATCTTTTCTAAATTTTTTATTGTTACAATATTAATTTATATATGTAGCGTGCAAAGATACAATTTTTACAGGAAATTATTCTATTTTTTTATTTTTATTTTTTGTCCAATGTTTATTTTATCATTTTTCAATTGATTTATATGCATAATTTTGCTTACACTAATTCCGTATTTTTTTGCAATTGCCGATAGTGTATCTCCTTTTTTTACAATGTAAATTATTGATTTATTATTGTTTGTTGTTTCGTTGAGCGTATTTGTTGTTGTTACACTTTTTTTACTAACGATTAGTTTTTGTCCGATATAGATGTTATCATTTTTTAGGTGATTGTATTCTTTTAGTTTAGCAACACTTGTATTGTATTTTGCCGCTATTCTTCCTAATACATCTCCTGATTTTACGATATAATAAACGTTTTCTTGTGAATGTGACAAGTTTGTCTTATTTGATAATGACTCTTTTTTTTCTGTTTGCTCTTCTATCTTGACTGTAGAATCTTGTATTTCAGGTATTATCAATAAACTATCTTTAATTTGATTGAATTTTTCTATTTTGTTGATAGGTAAATATATAGGATATGTTGTTGGTAGTTGCGATGAAATAAGACAAGGATTGTATGCCATAAAATCGTCTTGATTTAACTCTATTAATGACAATAAATGAGACAATTGACACGAATGTTCTAAAAATATACTATCACAAATTATAGATGGTTTTTGATATTTAATATCTTGATAATTAGATAGATATACACAATTGATATAGTTAGGAATTATTTCTTTAATGGGAAGTTGTCCTTGATGATAGATTTCCCAAATAGTAGGATTTTCTTTTTTAATCCTTGTTAATGATTTATTAATGCTTTGTAAACCATTGGTATATGCTAAAATAATATACCATACATTTTTGTGTTTTTTTGCAATTTCTTTTAGGTTGGCAATTGCGATAGGAGTGGCTTTTTTCATATTATACCGTTCGTCAATAGTATCATTGACTATCAGTCCATAAAAAATGGCAGTAGGGTAGGATAATGCCCAAGGACCTTGATGGTGATGATAATTTTTATTGTTTTCATACATTTCAGATATTGCCAATGGCAAATACCGCAATTCCATTGGTAAAAGTGCTTCTGAAAGCGATGAATCAATGAGGTCTATATATTCTATCCATTTACTGATATTGTTTTCAATGGCGTATTTGTTTTGTGAACGATTGTTTATTGTATTGTGAATAAGTTCGTTGTAAGGAATTTCAATATTCAGATTTAAATTTTGCAGTTGTTTATAATAGGAACTATCTTGATTGTTTAAGTTCTGTGCCGATACCAAATGTAGGTTCAAAACTATTACAAGCAAACCAATAGTTTTGCTCAAATATTTACAGACTACAGAAGAGTAACATTGTTTCATCCCATTAAACCACGACCTTGTTTGTTAATTTTATGTTCTTCTCGAAGACAGTTTAACATATTGTCTAATAGTCCGTTGATAAAATTTTTACTTTTGGGAGTGCTATAATATTTTGCCAATTCGATATATTCATTTAATGTAACTCGCAAAGGAATGGAAGGAAATTCACAGAATTCGCATAATGCCATTTTTAGCAAAATAAAATCTAATTTTGCGATACGGTCCATTTCCCAATTATGGGTATTTTGGGAAATGATATTTGTGTAAATTTTCTCATTATCAATGGTTTTGTTGAATAAATCTATCAAAAATTGTTTGTCTTCGCTTAGTCCTTCTTGATTGGTTTTAAACAATGGTGGCAATTTTTTTGTAGTACTTTGTTTTTCTGAAAATGTTTTTAAAGTATTGTAAACCATTAAAACTACATCGTTAAAATCTTCTTCCCATTGCATTTTTATTTCTCCAAAGTAATGCATTAGAAATTCATTATCTAAAAAGAATTGTTCTATTACATTTAAAACAAATTGTTTATCTTCTTGGAAAGAATCTTCTGGCGATTGCATATACGAAATAAATAATTCCGTATTGTTGAGTTGGTCGAGTATTTTACGGGCGAATACCATATTGACATCACTATGCCAAGATAAATTTCTTGATTGTATCTGTTTGCAAAGGTCTTCGTTTTCATCAATTTTACGAATAAAACGATTGTTGATAAATTTTAAATTGGGCTTTAAATCTTTTTCGTTAGGAAGATATTTCTGCTTTTTAAGTTCTATTATTCTTTCGGAAGAGAATGTCATCGCTTCAAAAGATGATAAAAGAATGATGTACAGATTGTATAAATCTTCAACATTCGTTAAGAGTTGCTTGGCAAATTTTCCTTTTGATGTTTTGCCAGACGATTCGTAGGCATAAATTGCCTGCATAACCTTTATTCGAATAAAATTTCTACTTATCATAATTAAAAATAAATGCAAAGGTACAACTTTTTGACGACATCGGAAAGTTTTTTGTGGATAAAAATGCAATTTTGATTTATTTTTGACGATTGGTTGATTTTTTTCAGCGTCTGTTTTTATTTGCTCGGTGTCTGAGCCTGCCGAAGACAACCGAAAAAATAATAATACAGTGACTTAAAAAAATTTTTTTTTCTAAAACAAAAATATTTATAAAAAAAATTGTATCTTTGCAAATTGGAATTAGCAGCCTATTTTTATAGGCTTGCTAATAGAGTAAAAAATGCAGATGACCGCTGTGCGGGTTATTTGCATTTTTTTTTAGAAATTTTATAATTAATAATTTTTAAATGTAAAAAAATGAAGATAAAGAATTTTGATTTTTGGTACAGAAATGCAAAAAGATTTTCTCTACTACTATTAAGTAGTATTTTTCTATTTAGTGGGTTGATGCATGCACAAAATGTAAACATGTCCCGCTATATTACCTTAAATGTAGCAAAAGATTCATTAATATCTATCAGCTTGTCAACAGATGCTGCAAATACTCCTATTAGAATTGTTAGCGGAGATAGCGTTTATGATTTTACAACAACATCAATAAGTTTGACAACTTTGACTACATATTATGCTGGAGCCAATACTATGACTATCTACGGTAATGTAAAGAGGTTTGATTGTTACAGTAATAAAACTAAAATTACAGGAATAGATGTAAGCAAAAATGTTGCATTATGTACTTTGTCTTGTTACAACAACAATATAAGTGCATTAGATGTAAGTAAAAATACAGCGTTAACTTCTTTGTCTTGCTATAGTAATCAATTAACAAGTTTAGATTTAAGCAACAATACAGCGTTAACTTCTTTGTCTTGCTATATTAATCAATTAACAAGTTTAAATGTAAGCAAAAATACAGCGTTAACTTATTTGTATTGCTATAATAATCAATTAACAAGTTTAGATTTAAGCAAGAATACAGCATTGTGTTCATTGTATTGCGACAACAATAATTTAACCACTTTAGATGTAAGTGCTTGTACAAATTTAGAATGGTTGATATGCTACGACAATAAATTAACTACCTTAGATGTAAGTGGTTGTTCAAGTTTAGAAAAATTGTATTGTTCCTACAATAATTTAACATCATTGGATGTAAGTACTTGTACAGCGTTAATTAGTTTGGAATGTAATAACAACAAATTTAGCACAGCAGGTTATGATTCATTAATGTGTTCATTACCAAGTAAAAATGTGTCAGATAATGCAAGATTCTATCCATTAAACAATGCAAACGATGCCAATGCTACAAAATTTTTAGCAACAAATGCCAGCAATGCAACTGCAAAAAATTGGCAAGTATTGGATTATGGTAATAAAAATCCAATAACAACAAGTGGAAATTATGATTGTAGTGGTGCAAACATGAACCGCTACATAAAACTTAATGTAGCAAAAGAGTCTGTTATAACCCTCAATTGGACAACAGATTCTGCTAATACTCCTGTTAAAATTGTTAGCGGAGATAGCGTTTATGAATTTACAATGACATCAGTGGGGTGGATAGGTAATAAATCATGTTATGCCGCTGACGATACTATGTATGTTTACGGAAATGTTAAATATTTCTCTTGTTCAAACAATGCTAAAAAAGTTACAAGTGTAGATATTAGTAATAATCTTGGCTTAACAAATTTTCAATGCACTGGCGATAGTTTAAGTGCAATAGACGTAAGCAAAAATACAGCGTTAACTTATTTGCATTGCGGTGGTAATCAATTAACAAGTTTAGATATAAGCAAAAATACAGCGTTAATTAATTTGTATTGCAATGGTAATCAATTAACAAGTTTAGATGTAAGCAAAAATACAGCGTTAAAAACTTTGAATTGCAATAATAATCAATTAACAAGTTTAGATTTAAGCAAAAATGTAGCACTATGTACTTTGTATTGCTATAGAAATCCATTTACAATAGCAGAATATGATAATATAATGTGTTCATTGCCAAGTAGAAGTGCATCAGATAATGCAAGATTCTATCCACTTTATGATGCAAACGATGCCCATAGTACAACATTTTTATCAACAAATGCAAGCAATGCAACTGCAAAAAATTGGCAAGTAATATATAGTTCTGGCGGAGGAACAATCCCCGCAACAAGTGGCAATTACGATTGTAATGGAGTCAATATGGGTCGCTATATTATCCTTAATGTAGCAAAAGATTCATTAATTAATATAAATTTGTCGGCAGAGGTTGACAATACGTCAATACGTATAATGAGTGGTGATAGTATTTACAATATAACAGCAAGTACAAATTGGATAGGTAAAACCAATTATTTCGCTCATGCTGAAACTATGGTAATTTACGGAAATATAAAATCCTTCGATTGTAACGAAAATAATACAAAAATAACAGGATTAAATGTAAGTAATAACCCAACGTTAACTTCATTATATTGTAATGACAACGCTTTAACATCGTTGATTGTTGATGGTTGTTCAATATTGGATACATTGACTTGTAACAATAACAATTTGAATTCGTTAGATATATCCACATGCTCATCATTGCAAATATTGTATTGTAGTAACAATAATTTGTCCACATTAGATGTAAGCACTTGTAATGCAATACATGCTATAAATTGTAGTAATAATGAGTTAACTTCTTTAAATGTAGTTGGATGTACGGTATTAAAAAATTTAACTTGTACAGAAAATGCTTTAACTATTTTAGATTTAAGTTCTTGTATTGCATTAAATACGCTTTCTTGTTATGGAAACAATTTTACAATAAAAGGTTATGATTCATTAATGTGTTCATTACCAAGTAAAAGTAGTAACGATAATGCAAAATTCTATCCACTTTATGATGCAAACGATATCAATGCTACAAAATTTATGGCAAGTAACGCACAAAATGTTATAGATAAAAATTGGCAAGTAAATTATTTAGGAGATGTAAAAATTCCATCAACAAGTGGTACATACGATTGTGATGGAGTCAATATGGGTCGCTATATTATTCTTAATGTTGCAAAAGATTCATTAATAAGGTTGAATTTTATAGCAGACAATGCAAATACATTTGTAAGAATAGTTAGCAGCTCTTGGGATACTATAATAAAAGTTGATACCCGATGGATAGGTTATATTTATTATTTTGCATATACAGATACTATAACTATTTATGGCAATGTACAACAATTTGATTGTCGTGAAAATAATAGCAATATTATTAAATTAGATGCAAGCCATAATACAGAATTAATTGCATTGTATTGTTATGCAAATACATTAACATCATTGAATGTAAGCAATAATCCATCATTAAAATGGTTGTCTTGTTATGAAAATGCTTTAACGTCATTGGATATAAGCAGTTGTAGCTCATTAGAAAATTTAGATTGTGGCAAAAATAATTTAACATCATTAGATGTAAATAATTGTAAATCACTTGTTTCATTATATTGTTATAGTAATGCAATCCGCTCATTAGATATTAGAAATAATACAGAAATAGAATGGTTGTCTTGTTACGAAAATGCTTTAACATCATTGGATATAAGCAATAATAAAAAGTTAATCTTTTTAGCAATGATGTTTAATCCATTTTCTACAGGAGCATACGATACGTTAATGTGCTTACTTCCAACAATACATTCCAATAGTTCAGCAATGTTTTTCCCATTGATGGATAAAAGTGATTCAGCAGGAAGTATTTTTGCTACAACAAATTCAAATAATGCCAAAGCCAAAGGTTGGCAAGTGATTTACTATGCAGACTATTATACTCAAGCAGATACAATATCTTCAACTATTGGAACTTTCAATTGTGATGGAACAATTCCAGAAGAAGATACAACAAGTATTTCAGAAATCAATATTTCAAATATAGAATTGTATCCAAACCCAGCAAATAGTATGCTTACAATCAAAAATGCAACCGCAAATGTTCAAATATTTGACATAACCGGTCGTGAAATTATGCACGTAGAAAACAAAGGCGA
>JAZSKB010000012.1:0-31486 GCA_045534635.1 Bacteroidales bacterium | reverse complement strand
AGGAGGCGTTGTTTTAATTACAGCATCTTTGTCTCATTTATTAAATATGTCAATTGATGTTTTATTAGATAAAAATATATCATGGACACAAATAGATACAATAAGTATAGTTTTGTTATTTTTGGGATTAGTATGTATTTTTATTCTGTTTATTAGAAAAAAAACCTTAAAAAACTAATTTTTCTCCCGCCGCTTGTGGCGGCGAGTTTTTTTTGTTTTGTCAGAATATAAATTCGTTAGAACGAAGAGGTTATGTTTTTTTATAAAATAGAATTTATATATATATCAATAATTTATATCAATGTATATAGGAAGGTGGTCAGAGAAACCGCCAGAATATTTCATACCGTCGTAAGTACGGAAAGGTTTATTACCCATATTTTGTTCGTCAGGGATAAGTAAAAAATTAGAAATCAATATTTTTCCTGTTCCTTTTATGCAAAATCCTGATGAGGAATTGTAAAAATTTTGAGTGTGCATAAATTGGTCTAAAATTCCCCAATCGGATTGGTATTTATGAGTTCCGATATTATTTTGTTTGAAATAAGGATACATCGCGTGGACTAAACTATTGTTTTGCAAGTTTTCAGGAGCAACGGCATTGAGATATTTTATAATACTTTCGTTGTAAGGATAATCGTTGAAATCGCCCATACAAAGTATTTTAGCCGTTGGCGAAATTGTTAAAATAGAATCTATATAATTACGTAAAATTATAGCAGCATAATTGCGAAAATCAATAGTTTGTGCATAACCTCCATACCTTGATGGCCAATGATTTACAAATAAATGTAACGTATCTTGACAATGAGGAACAATTCCTTTTACATATAAAATATCCCTTGTTTTAAAATTGCTATCTTTAGGAAAAACAAAGGGTATTGCTTGGGAAAAAACAACTTTGAATTTATCTGAACGATAAAGCAAAGCAACATCAATACCTCTTCTGTCTGGTGATTCATAATGAATGTATTGGTATTTTTGTTTTTGAAGTGGAGAATTGTAAAGTAAATCTTTGATAACAGTATCGTTTTCTATTTCACAAACGCCAACAATATCAGGCAATTCCCATTCACCTAAAGCGATAATAACTTTTGCAATATGGTTGATTTTTTGTTCATAACGAAATTTTGTCCAATGATTTTCTCCATCAGGAGTAAAAATGTCATCATTTTTAAGAGGGTCATTTTTATAGTCGAAGAGATTTTCCAAATTGTAAAAGCATATTCTCAAAGAACGATTGTTCCGAGAATAATTGTTCTCTTGACAAAAACTTGTTTTTATCAAGCAATACAATGCGAATAGCATTATCCATTTTTTGTATTTCAATAATATCATAGTTTGAAAATTTTGTTGCAAATATACGAAAAAAATAGATAATAATTTTAACTTAAAAAGTTATAAAAAATGCTATCTTTGCAAAAAGATTATTTTAAAGTTGAAGAAATATTGTGCATAAATTGTTTCCATTGACTATCTGAAATGCCAGATTCTTTAAATATTTTTTCCATTAACTCAATATTGATATGATTAGTTTTATTTACTTGAAAATAAAACTGTTGAAAGGCATTTAAAAATTTATCTTTTCCGACTTCTTTTGAAAAAAGATACAAGAGATATGGTATTTTTTGATATATGATGATATATTCTGCTTGTTCATCTATTTTATTGTTAATGGTTTGAAATATAGATTTGTCGTTGAAAATCTTTTTTTCTAATGTTTCAATTTTTTTTTGAAAAATCCTATCTTCAGCAGAATCGGAATGCAAAAGGGCAATAGATAAGTATTCTGGAATGGATTCAGAGAAGAAAAAATAAGCACTATCTTTCTTTGGAGGAACAACACGCATAAAATTGTGAATAATTTCGTGTTCAATTGTACCATCGTTCCAACAATCAATATCAATAAGAATAGTACAAATATTACTATCGTAACTATTTAGAGAAGTTCCCATAGTAACAGAGTCTGTTTTGAATTCTAAATCAATAATTTTAAAGGATAGAAAGTTATCATTTTTGAAAAAATGCTTATATGTCGTGATGATTTTTTCTATTGATGTTAAATCTTTTGCTTTTGGAGTTACCCAAGGAAAAGCAAGGTAAGCGGAAGAGTCTTCGGAAAGTGCTAAACTATCTCTTTTCCAGACTTCTATAGAAAAATTGTCATTTAAAATTTTTTCTTTTTGATAAAAACGCTTGTTTACAAACCCAAAAGAAACATCTGTTTGTTCTGTAGTAGGAATTTGCAAAAGAGAAAAATGTTGAAACGAATCAATGCTATCTAAAACATAAGGAAGATTGGAAAAAATATCGTATGTTAAAGACGATTGAAGATGTATTTTTGAAAATTTCATATCTGGGTAAGTGAAAAATGCAGTACCCCATTGGGCAAGAAAAAATCGCATATAAATGGTTGCCTCCATGTGAAAGAATGCGAATAAATTGCGATGTTCGTATTCAATTTTTATGGAAAAATCTTTGTGAGGAGTGTTACATTTTAAAGAAATTCCGTTAAATGAAAAATTATCAAATTTTATCCAATCGTTATCCGATGATTTTTTTATGAAAACTTGCATGTTTGAAAAGAAAAATGGAGAGACGATACTATAAAAAAAAGGAGCATTTTTTATTTCCAACTCTAATTCTTTACTTTTCCATTTTTTTACATGAAATATTTGTTTTGCTTCAAACAAAGAGGCGGAATCTGTTTCTTTTAAAGTTCCCCAGAATTCTGTTTCTATAGATTGTGCTTGTGTTTGCCAGAAACAGAAAAAACATAAAATAAAACATAACTTTTTCATAACTTCCTTATTTATTGTTATTTTTAATAATTTCTAATACTTTTTCCATAGGTTTATCTTGACCACATCGTATATCTTTATAATCGTAAGGGATTTCTATCGTAGGGTGTACTCTATTGTCTGGTGTTGCATTTTTATCATAAAAATATTTACAACTTATGTAAAAATATATTTTAGAGTAGGGTGTACTAAATTCCAAAATATCTCCAAAAGTATTGATAGTTTGAGCTGTTACTTCACCATATAGAGGAAAACCTAAACAAGCAGCAAACCATGCCAAGTCTGACCCAGCACTATAAGTGCTTTGGCTTGTTAAGAAGTATGTGTTACCGTAGAAATGTAAGGAAGTATCTTTTATATACCACGCACTTTTAGGATTCTCAAAGTCTTCATACCAAAAATCATTTGTTTCTTCCCATTCTTCAAAAAAGGTATTTCCTTCAATAATATCTTTTTTTATATCATCTCGTTGCTTTTTATAATCTTTAGAAATTCTGGCGGGAACAGACATTGTTAACTTGCTTACCTCATCTTTATTAGCAATAAAATACAATAGTTGGTCGCCTAACCTGCTATCGCCTCCATAATTGTATCTCAAATCAACAATTAGATTTTGTATGTTATGTTTTTTTATATCTTGAAACATATTGGAAAGAAATTCGGAGAATAAAGGAATATTTGCATATTTTTTATGAGATAACAATTTTCGTTTTTTGCACATAAATGCTCTATCTATCATAGAATTAAAATAAAAGAAGCAGGTGTTTTTTGCAGTATCTATTTGATGAGAAAAATTGTCACGATTTCTTGTATAAATGTCAATGTAAGCGGAATCTAATGAAACTGAAGATTTTTTTGTCGCTTTCAAATGGATAGTTTTTCCATTGTCCATAGTAAAAGAAATACTATCAGGAATTATTCCGTTATTAATTATTGATAAAAAATTTGGAGAATGTAATCTTGTATTTAAGTAAAACTTTCTGCAGTCGTCATTTTCAGCACTTATATATTGCCCAAGTTTTTCTACAACTTGTTCTATTGGAACATTATTAATGGATACAATAGCATAGCCAATACTATCAATATCTTCTGCTCCAACAATATAATATTTACCATTAAAAAAATGTATCCAAAGAGGAAAATGTCGGTTATCTCCAATGGATACTTGGGTATGAGAATCTTTAAATTTAGCCAAAAATTTTGCTATTAATAATTGCATTTCCATATTATTTTTAACCAATTCTGCTTCTTTTTTGCAGGCAGTTCTCCATTGTGCATATTCTGCAATAGACATATTTTCATAGATGTTAGGATGAACAGATTCCAATTTTTCACAAACATAAAGAAAGTCTTTTACATACGGAGAAAGTTTTTCTTTAGATTGAGCAAAGATATTTGGAATAAAAATAAAAATAAAAATGATAAGTACAATTTTAAATTTCATAACAAATAATTTAGATAATTAATAAAAAATGGATATGCCATTTAAGGCATATCCAATAAAATGTTTTTTAAAAACCAAATACGTAATCAACAGCAGAGGTCATTGCAGCAGATTCAACCATTTTGTCTTTTTTTTGTCCACAAGTAGTTGGATTTACTGTTGTTGTTTTATCTCCTGTCATATTACTTGTTGCGGTATAACAGCAACCGCGAAGCCAATTTCTGCATTCGCATTTTTCTTGTCCACCTGCTATTTGGTTCATTTCATTTTGAGATAAAGTGGAAAAACTAATGTTTTTTCCGTTTTCAATACATGTTAAGTTTAACTTTTTTGTATTCATTGTTATTTAATTTTTTAATTTTACCGTTTCCCATAGTCTTTTTTTCCACGCAAAAAGGTATGGTAAAACAAATTTGTTATTTTTCTTGCTCCGAAAGCAAAAAAAGTGTTATCTTTGCAGTTCGGTTGGTGCTATCTGCAAGTTAAGGATAGTCTAATTAAACTAAAAATAGTCTAACTTTATGTGCCTGTGGAGGGAGAAACGTTATTTTGGTTGAAAATTAAATTAGTAACGTTCTCCTGCGAGGCACATTGCTTTTTTGCTCCATCTATCGACCAAGGCACGCTATAGATGGAGCATATACTATGAATTTGTTTTTGCCAATTGTAATAATCAAACTTTTCATAAAAAGTATTATTAAATTCCGAGACAAAGTTATAAAAAATTTTTTTAATAAAAATCATTTTTAACGTTTTTTTTTTTTTTTTTGTCTGTAAATCAATAAGTTACGTTTTGTGTTTTTTGTGTAAAAAGCCCAAAAATCCATTTTTTTAGTATAAAATTTGCATCATTTTGGAATGAAAATGGAATGAAAAATAAAAAAATAACAAAAGTAAAGATAAAATCATAAAAATATTGTACTTTTGTCTTATGGAATATACAACGATAAGTATAGGAGAAACACAAATATATATAAGTGAGGTTGTTCAAAATGAAGATTTGTTGTTGCAATTGTATCAACTATCAGAAAATGAAAAACTTACACTTGAAAAATATCACAATAACCGTCATCGTTTGCAATGGTTGTCGTATCGTCTTTTGTTAAAAAATGTTCTTCAAGAAGATTTTATCATAGATTATCAACCGAATGGCAAGCCTATATTGCGTCACCCTCAAAAAAATATATCAATAAGCCATAGTTTTGATTATGTAGCAGTTGCCTTGTCAAATCATGCTATAGGTATAGATATAGAAAAACAAAGTTCCCGCATATTGAATTTAAAAACAAAAATAGCCAACGAAAAAGAACAACAAAAATGGGATATGCAAGATTATCGCATATTGCATATAATATGGGGCATTAAAGAAGCAATTTATAAAAAAATGGACTATCCCATAAAGAATTATTTAACAGAAATTACAGTAACAAATATAGATTTTAATCAACAAACAGCCCAAGCCGAGGTCCAAACGGTAGATAGCAAAAAAATGATAACGCTTTCTTTTTGTGATTACAACAATTATATGTTAGTTATTGCTCTGTAAATCAATGAATAGCACAAGCGATACAAGCAATAGAAATTTTAACACCTTCAATTTTCAATAAAGTATTGGCAGCCGATTCTAAAGTAGACCCCGTTGTGATAACATCATCAATCAGTAAAATATGTTTATTTTTTATATTGTTGGAATTTGTAATAGCAAAAATATCAGCGACATTTTGCCAGCGAGCATAACGACTTTTTTTTGTTTGCGTATCAGTGTGAATATTCCGAATTAAAGTAGAAGTATCAAGAGGTTTATTCATCGTTTTTGCCAATCCGATACCAATTTGTTCGCTTTGATTGTACCCTCGTTTCCTTTTCTTTTTTGGGTGTATCGGAATAGGAATAATAATGTCAATATTTGCAAAATGTGAGCAATTTATTAAATCTTTTCCCATTAGTTCTCCTAAAAAAATGCCAATTTCAAAATTGTTTTTGTATTTAAGTTGATGAATTAAATGTTGCATAATGCCATCTTTTCTAAAATAACAAAAAGCAGATGCTTTTTCAAAATGGATTCTTCCTTTTAGAGAATTTTCTACAATATTGTTTGAAATATGATGAAAATTGGTGCGAGGTAATTTGTCAATACAATGCAAACAAAGTTGATGTTCAGATATAATAAGCGGTTGTCCACAGCCAGAACAATTGGCAGGAAAAAGAAGATTAGCAAGGTCGTTGAATAGATTAAACATAGTTTTATAAATAATGACGAACTATATCAAGAGCATTGTTTATTAATTTTTTTTGTAAAGGATTATTTTTTATTTTAGATTTTACATTGACAATTTTTCTATTTTTAAATAATTGTCCAGAATGTTGTCCACCAATGGTATTGGTAGCAAGAAAAATCATAGAATCCGCACCTTTTCGAGGAGAACGAATAATAGGACGGAAAAATATATCACAAAGACAATCAATAATTTTGTTATCCATACGAATAATGTTTGTATTGACAATACCGGGGTCGGTACAATTTACGAAAATATGATTATTTTTCCATTTTTCAGCCCAATAAATAGTGGAATAATAAACAGCCAATTTGGAATCAGAATAACAAACGAAGCGATTATATTTTTTTGAAATAGGTGATAAAATATCTTTGTTGATATTTCCAAATTGGTAAGTGAGAGAAACCATATTGACAATTTTAGTGCCTTCGATGTAAAGCGGAAAAAGTTTTTCAGTAAGCAAAAAATGTCCTAAAAAGTTGACAGCGGAGGTCAATTCATATCCATTTGATGAAATTTTTGCTTGAGAAGGCAAAACCCCAGCATTGTTGAGCAAAATATCAATATGGTCAATTGTATTTTGTATTTTTGTACAAAATGTACACACATTTTCTAATGAAGATAAATCCAATTCAAATGCTTGAATTTGTTTCCATTGTAATTCGATGCGTAGTTGTTGGCAAATACGTTCGCCTTTTTCAATGTGATGACAAGCCATAATTATATAATAGCCTTCAATAGCGAGGTTTTTTACAAGTTCTTGTCCCATAGTGCCATCGGCACCTGTAATGATAGCGGTTTTCATGGAATCCTTATTCTATTACTTTTTTATCAGTGTTAATGCTTTCGTAAGCGGTGATGATAGAAGCAACCAATGGATGTCGCACAACATCGCTTTTATCTAAAGTAATAATATCAATACCTTCTATATTAGCAAGTAATTTTGTTGCTTGTAATAAACCAGAGGTTTGATGTCGAGGTAAATCAATTTGAGTTAAATCTCCAGTAATCAGAAATTTAGCATTGCTTCCCATTCGCGTTAAAAACATTTTCAATTGCATAGAAGTTGCATTTTGAGCTTCATCTAAAATAACATAAGCGTTGTCCAAGGTCCGTCCTCTCATAAATGCAAGCGGAGCAATTTCAATAGTTTTTTCTTCAATATAGGTAAGCAATTTTTGTGGAGGAATCATATCTCTTAAAGCGTCGTATAGCGGTTGTAGATAAGGGTCTAATTTATCTTGCAAATCACCGGGGAGAAATCCTAAATTTTCCCCAGCCTCAACAGCGGGACGTGTTAAAATGATTCTTTTTATCTGTTTGTTTTTTAATGCTTTAACAGCAAGTGCGACAGCCGTATATGTTTTGCCAGTGCCAGCGGGGCCGATAGCAAAAATCATATCGTTTTTTTGAATACTGTGAATCATTTTTAGTTGGTTGACGGTTCTTGCACGAATGTTTTGTCCGTCTTTTCCTCGAAGGATAAAATCACAATCTTTGGAATTTTCATTTTGTGTAACTTGCAGAAAATCTTCTCCTTTTTCTACTAAATGAAGAATATCGTTTTCTTTAAGAGCCCCATTTCTTTCTATCCATTGCAACATAGCAGATAGCAAATTTTTTATCTCTTCTCGTTGATTTTCAGCACCAACCAATTTAATTTCATTGCCTCGAGCAATGATTTTTACTTGGGGAAAAATTCTTTTTATTAGTTCAATATTTTCATTGTTAACCCCATAAATATCAACGATATTTACAGGTTCTATGGTGATAATATCTTCAACTTGTTTTGTCATTATTCTCTCACTATTTCAAAATTATAATTGTCAGTAAAGCGAATGATTGTTGATGGTTTCATATCTTCAATAATTCCAATTTTTTGATTTACAATATAATCTACTTTGTTTTTGACAGATTGGCTAATATTTTGAAATCCTAAAGGTGTAGGCTCTCCAGATATATTGGCAGAAGTAGAAACGATAGGTTTGCCAAGCAAACTAATAAGTTTTTGACAAAAAGTGTTTTTTACAATTCTAATAGCAATACTGCCGTCGTGAGCAATAATTTCTTGAGGTAAATTTTTGACATTCTGATAAATAAATGTTGTCGGTCGAGGGGTTTTTTCGATTAAATCCCATGCAATTTCTGGAACATTATCAACATAAAGAGGCAATTTTTCTGCTTGGTCGAGTAGAATAATAAAACTTTTGGCTACCATTCTTTGTTTTATTTTAAAAATTCTATTGATAGCCACAATATTTGTAGCATCGCAACCAATGCCCCAAACGGTATCAGTAGGATACAAAATAACGCCTCCTTTTTTCAAGTAGTCACAAGTTCTAATAATTTCTTCGCTGATGTTTATCATTTTTGGTATATTTTCATAAGTTGTTGAGCAATGGTATTCGCATTGAATTTTTTTACTTGTTGAAAACCATTGTTTATCATTTGTTTCTTTAAAGATTCGTTGTTGTAAACTGTTGCTATTTTTGTTCCGATGTCTTCGATGTTGTCGGCAGAAAAATAAAGTCCTGCATCGCCTGCTGTTTCAAAAAAACAAGAATTGTTACTAACAACAACAGGAACACCACATTGCATTGCTTCCACAATAGGAATGCCAAAACCCTCAAAATGAGAAGCATAAATCAACATTGTAGATAATTGAAAAAAAATAGGAAGTTCTTCATTGCTAACACAATGATAAAAGAAAATATCTTTGATATTGTGTTTTTGAATATAATTTTCAAGTGTAAACAAATATTGACTTTTTTTTCCAACGATAACCAAAGGTAAATCAATATTTTGTTCTTTTTTGGCTTGAATAACCGACAAAATATTTTTACGAGGTTCAATATTTCCTACCATTAGCATATATTGTTCTGGTAAGGCGTATTTTTTACGAATATTTTGAAGATTTTCTTGTGAAAAATTAGTATTAAATGTTTGGTTACAAGGCTGATATACAACTTCTATTTTTGATTTATCAGCATTGAAAAAATGTATCAAGTCTGCTTTTGTTTGTTCGCTTGTTGCAACAATAGTATCTGCATGTTGACAAGCAAAAATTGTTTTTTTTCGATACATCATTCTATCGTGCCATTTATACCATTGAGGGAAACGCATAAAAATAGTATCGTGAATGGTAACAATCTTTTTTGCTTTCGATTTTTCAATATCGCGAGGTAATTCGTTGCTAAGTCCATGAAAAACATCAAGATGTAAACTTTGTGCGGTTTTACCCATAGACAAATAACGCCAAAAATTTCCGAGAATAGGATATTCTGGGGTGACTATTTTTGAACCTTGAGCAGAAAAAAGGGTTGTGTTGATTTTTGGAGTGAAAAGAAAATATTCATTGTCTGGAAATGATGCAATTATGGACAAAACATTGTTGCGTCCATAGTTTCCCAATCCACTACGATTGAAAAAAATCCGTTTTGCATCAAATCCTATCTTCATTTATTATTTTCTATCCAAATTCTTGCATTAACAAACGCTTCAATCCAAGGAGAAATTTCATCGTGTTGTCTTTCGCTTGGATAATATCCCCATTGCCAATCGAAAATGGCTCTTTCTAAGTGTGGCATCATTGCTAAATGACGACCATCTTCGCTACACAATGCAGCTGTGTTGAATGGAGAACCATTAGGATTTGCAGGATAAGAAGAATAACTATATTTCATAGGTATATGATAGTGATTTTCTTCGTAAGGTAAATCAAATTTACCTTCTCCATGTGCTACCCAAATTCCTAATCTACAGCCTTTCAAAGATGAAAGCATAACAGAATGATTGTCGGTAATAGTTACATTGACAAAATTCGATTCAAATTTGTGAGAATCATTGTGTAACATTTTTGGCATAACAGCATCTTGAGGACAAATTAATCCTAATTCTATCATTAATTGACAACCATTGCAAACTCCTAAACTAAGTGTATCTTTTCGAGCAAAAAAGTTTCTTAATGCCGTTTTAGCATTTTTATTGTAAATAAATGCACTAGCAAAACCTTTGGCAGAACCTAAAACATCGGAATGAGAAAAACCTCCAGGGAAAACAATCATATTGACATCTTCCAAATTTTCTTTTCCGTTCATAAGGTCGCTTACATGAATATCTTTTACATCGAATCCTGCTAAATAAAGACTATAAGCCATTTCACGGTCTCCGTTGGTTCCTTTTTCGCGAATAATTGCCGCTTTTACGCCAAAAGATTTACCTTCGGAAATACCATATTGAGATTTTTTTCCTGTAAATTTATCGGGGAAAATAAATGAAAGTGCTTGATTTTTGTAATTATCAAAACGTTCAAGGGCTTTTTCTTCTCCCGATTGTTGACGGTCTAAAAGATATGAAGATTCATACCAAATATCTCTGTATTCATCAATATCGAATTGCCATTTTTGATTATCTTTTGCTAAATTCAATTTAGGGTGATGCAATTCTGTATTTACTTTTCCGATATTAAAGAAAGTAATACCTTGTAGAGAAAGATAATTTTCTACTTCTTTGTCATCGTTTACTTGAATGAGTAATCCTGCATTTTCAGCAAAAAGTATTTTATTAATATCTTTTTCTTTTATAGAAGATAAATTGATGTCAAGACCGATTTGGTTTTCTGCGAAAGTCATTTCAAGCAAAGATGTTATCATACCACCTGCTGAAATGTCGTGTCCTGCTAATATTTTTTGATTGTTTATCAAATATTGAATAGCATTGAAAACTTTTTTAAAGTAAATAGTGTCATTAATAGTTGGAGTTTCATTACCAAGCATATTTTTTGTTTGAGCAAAACAACTACCACCTAACTTGAAATCATCAGAAGAAAGGTCTATATAAAGAATATTTGTATTGTTTATCCATTTAAGGTTAGGAGTAACTATTTTTTTTACATTTTCAACCTCTCCAACAGCAGAAGCAATAATAGTTCCCGGAGAATAAACAACATTTCCATCAGGATATTTTTGTGTCATGGACAGAGAATCTTTTCCTGTAGGAATATTGATACCCAATTTACAAGCGAAGTCTGATGCCGCATTAACTGCTTGATAAAGACGAGCATCTTCTCCTTTATTTTTGCAAGGCCACATCCAATTGGCACTCAAAGAAATAGCTTCTATGCCGCCATTAAGAGGAGCCCATACTATATTTGTTAGGGCTTCGCTGATAGCCATAATAGAACCATGTTCTGGATTAATAAGTGCAATAGATGGAGCATGTCCAATAGAAGTGGCAATCCCTTTTTCTCCATGAAAATCAATAGCAACAGCACCTAAATTGCTCAAAGGTAATTGTAAAGAACCACAACATTGTTGACGTGCAATTTTTCCAGTAACAGAACGGTCAACTTTATTTGTAAGCCAATCTTTACAAGCAACACTTTCTAAACGAAGTACTTTTGCAATGTCATTTTCTAAATTTAAAGAAGTAGAATCGATAGTATTGTAATGTTGTTCTATATGGTTGTCTTCAATGATAGTTTTTGGAGGATTTCCAAACATATCGTCAATTTCCAAATTGATAGGGGTTGAATTAGAACTATTTTGTTCAAAAACAAATCGTTTGTCATTAGTAGATTCTCCTACAACATATATAGGAGCTCTTTCACGTTCGGCAATACGTTGTATTTTTTCAATATTTTTATCGTTGACCAACAATCCCATTCTTTCTTGAGATTCGTTACCGATAATTTCTTTTGCAGAAAGGGTTTTATCTCCAATAGGAAGTTTATCAACATCAATTTTTCCACCAGTAGCCTCTAAAAGTTCGGACAAACAATTGAGATGACCTCCAGCACCATGGTCGTGAATACTGACAATAGGATTGTTGTTATTTTCGGCAAGAGCACGAACAACGTTGAAAACACGTTTTTGCATTTCAGGATTAGAACGTTGTACAGCATTAAGTTCTATCATTTTGGAAAATTCGCCAGTGGCAACCGATGAAACAGCACCACCTCCCATACCGATACGATAATTATCTCCACCTAAAACAACAACTTTTTCACCAGGAGTGGGTTCTTTTTTCAATGCGTGTTCTTTGTTAGCGTAGCCAATACCACCTGCCAACATAATAACTTTGTCAAATCCGAAAGTTTTATCATTTTCAGTATGTTCAAAAGTGAGCAAAGAACCACAAATAAGCGGTTGTCCAAATTTATTTCCAAAATCACTTGCACCATTGGATGCTTTTATCAAAATTTCTTCAGGAGTTTGATATAACCAATTTCGGGCAGGAATTTTTTGTTCCCATGTTTTATTTTGTTCGTCATTGCGAGGATAAGATGTCATATATACAGCAGTTCCAGCCATAGGAATAGAACCAGTACCACCAGCCATACGGTCGCGAATTTCTCCGCCAGAACCTGTTGCCGCTCCATTGAAAGGTTCAACGGTTGTAGGAAAATTGTGCGTTTCTGCTTTGAGAGAAATAATGGTATCAATAGGTTTAGTGGTAAACCAATCGGCTTTGTCCGAAGATGCAGGGCTAAATTGAATGGCTTTAGGTCCTTCAATAAATGCAACATTGTCTTTGTATGCAGATACTAAACGATTAGGGTTTTCTTTAGAGGTTCTTTTTATCATACCAAACAATGAATTTGGCATAGTTTGACCATCTAAAATAAATGTTCCGTTGAATATTTTGTGTCGGCAATGTTCAGAATTTACTTGAGAAAATCCAAATATTTCAGAATCAGTTAGATGTCTTCCTAATTTTTGAGAAAGTTGTTCTAAATATTGCATTTCTTGTTCACTCAATGCTAATCCTTCTTCTTTGGTATAAGCCTGTAAATCTTCAATATATCGAATAGATTCTGGTTGTGCTGTTTGTAAAAATATATCTTGAGAAATATTGATGTAAACATTTTGCAACATAGGGTCACAAATAGTTTTTGCATATTCTTCTGGAGATATATCCACAGCAGGAGAAAGAATTTTGTTAAATTCTTCAATTCTTGAAATACAATCGAAACCCATATTTTGAGTAATTTCTACCGCATTGGTACTCCAAGGGGTTATCATTTCTTTGCGAGGACCAATGAAAACACCTTCTAATAAAGGGGTGTTAACTATTTTTGCGTTGGAAAATAACCACGATAGTTTTAATTCTTCATCTGAATTAAAAGGACGAACTGTTTCGACAATGTAAAAAATCTGATTTTTTTGAAAAAATACAACCATTTGATAAAAATTCTAAAAAAATAATTTATAAATGCAAAAGTATAATTTTTTTAAGAAAAATATTAAAAAATTTCTTAATGAATCAACTATAATTATTTTAATATTCCGAAAATCATAATAACTACAATGATAATAGGAACAATATATTTTACAATACTATGAATAACAATTAATAAAAATTTGTTTATTGGCAAAAGATGTTTATTGGTAAGTTCATCAAAATAATCATCCTTTTTCATTTTCCAACCAACAAAAAGCATAAATAAGAGCCCACCAAGAGGTAATAAAATGTTGGCAGAAAGTTTGTCTAAGAAATCAAAGAAAGTAAACCCTTCAAAAGGCCAACCTTTAAGAATGCCTAAAGATAAAGAACATAAAATTGCTAAAATAAGTGTCAAAGAAAATGCTATCGAAACAGCAGATTTTCTTTTTATATGAAATTCTTCTAAAATAAAAGCGACAACAACTTCTAATAAAGATATAGAAGAAGTGAGAGCTGCAAACAAAAGAATAAAGAAAAATACAATAGCCAACAAAGCACCTAATGGTACCTGAGCAAATATTTGAGGAATAATAACAAATACAAGTCCTGGCCCTTCTGTAGGAGAAGCCCCAAAAGCAAAAACAGCAGGCATAATAGCCAAACCAGCAAGCATTGCAAAAATAATGTCAGCCAATGCCGTATAAGTAGAAACTTTGATAATATTTTCGTTAGCTTTTACGTAAGAAGCATAAGTGATAATGGTGCCACAACCAATAGAAAGTGAAAAAAATGCTTGTCCAAGTGCCTCTAAAATGGTTGAAGTGGTTAATTTTGAAAAGTCAGGATTGAATAAAAATTCAATGCCTTTGTTTGCAGAAGGCAAAGTAAGCGAACGTATGGCGATAAAGATTACCATTATAAACAAAATAGGCATAAGAATTTTTGAATATTTTTCTATCCCTTTTTTTACTCCTGTAATAACTACTAATGCTGTGAAAAATAGAAAAATAAATGTGTATAACAAAGGTCGTAATGTCGATTGTGAAGATTCGAGAAACATCGTATTGAAATTGCTTTCCGCTTGAAGTTGAAAGCAAAGAGAACGAATAAGATAATCTACTGTCCAACCACCGACAACACTATAAAAAGATAATATAGTAAGCGAGCAAAAAACAGAAATAATACCTATTTTACTCCAAAAAGAACTTTTGTTGGGAGATAATTTTTTGAATGCTCCAAAAACATTGGCTTGGCTTCGTCTTCCAATAACAAATTCAGAAAACATAAGTGGTAAGCAAATAAGAAAAACAAAAAAGAGATAAAAAATAATAAAAATTGCACCTCCATTGTTCCCAACTAAATAAGGGAAACGCCATAAATTGCCTAAACCAACGGCAGAACCTGCCAAGGCTACCAATACTCCAAAGCGATTGCCAAAAGAATCACGATTTTCCATAAAAATATTAATTATAAAAAATGCAAAGATAGCAGTATTTTTTGTAAAAATGATTTATTTTTGCTACTTTTGCATTTATAAAAATAAATGAATAAATGAAAATAGGTATTTTGTCGGATACACATGGCAATGTCCCTGAAGAAATGAATGATTTTTTTGCACCTTGCGATGAATTATGGCATTCAGGAGATATAGGTTCTTTGGATTTATATAATCAATTGAAATCGTGGAAACCATTGCGAGCCGTTTATGGCAATATTGATGGAAATGATATTAGAATACATTGTCCAGAATTTCTTTCATTTGAATGTGGAGGTTTAAAAATTTTGATGATGCACATTGGTGGATATCCTCCAAAATACAATGCTAAAAGTCGTGTTTTAATAGAACAATATCGTCCAAATATTTTTGTTTGTGGGCATTCGCATATTTTAAAAGTAATGTACGATGATAAATATAAAATGTTGACAATTAATCCAGGAGCAGCAGGAATATATGGATTTCATAAAGCAATTACTTTGTTGAGATTTGATATAAAAAATAAAACACCAAAAAACTTGGAAATATATCATAAAGATAGATAATAAAAGGTAAATATTCTCGTTATATTTATATCGAAAATAATAGAGATGAAGAGAGTTGAAAAATTTAGAGTATTGACCAATAATGCAATAGCCAATAATGTTTTTATTATGGTAGTGCAAGCAGAAACAAAAATGGAAGAAATATTTCCAGGGCAATTTGTCAATATTCTTGTGCCAAATTCGCAACACGCATTTTTACGACGTCCTATTTCAATTTGTGATGTGGATAAAAATAACAATACATTGAAATTTTATATCCAACAAGTAGGGGAGGGAACAAAAGCATTGTCAAAAATGAAAATAGGAGATACTTTAGATATTATGTATCCACTTGGCAATGGTTTTCAGATAGATAGCAAAAAACCTTTGCTTGTTGGTGGTGGTTGTGGAATAGCCCCATTGGTATATTTATCAAAATGTTTTTTTAGAAAAGGTATTCGTCCTACTGTATTGTTGGGAGGAAGAAACGAACAAATGCTTTGTCTTCGTTCGGAATTTGAACCGTGTGCAGATGTATATCTAATTACAGATGATGGTTCTTTAGGAGAAAAAGGTGTGGTAACACAACATTCTTTGTTTAGTGATTTGTCACGTTTTGATAAAATATATTCTTGTGGTCCACAAATAATGATGAAAGCAGTTGCCAAATTAGCCATAAATGCATCTTTGCCTTGTATGGTTTCTTTGGAAAATACAATGGCTTGTGGAATAGGGGCTTGTTTGTGTTGTGTAACAAAAACAGATGAAGGTCATAAATGTGTTTGTTCCGATGGTCCTGTATTTGATGTTAAAACATTGCAAAATTTTGTAGAATAAAAATAAATTTATAAAAAAATATATAAAAAATGATAACAATAATTGTAATAGGCGTAATTGCCTTGTTGGTAGTATGGGGAATTTCCATTTATAATGGAATGATAAAAAAGAGAAATGATGTAGATAAAGAATGGCACAATGTAGATGTGCAATTAGAAAGGCGTTATGCGTTGATACCCAATTTGGTAGAAACGGTAAAAGGTTATGCAAAACACGAAAGTGAAACATTAGATAAAATAACTGCATATCGTTCTCAAGCGATGAATGCAACGGCAATGTCAGAAAGAGCTGAAGCAAACAATATGCTTTCTTCTGCATTGAGAAGTTTAAATGTTCAGTTAGAAGCATATCCAGATTTAAAAGCAAATGCAAACTTTTTGTCTTTGCAAGAAGAATTGGCATCAACAGAAAATAAAATTTCTTTTACTCGTCAATTGTACAATCAAGTTGTAACCGATTATAATAATAAAATTCAAATATTTCCAAATAATATTTTGGCAGGAATGTTCAATTTTACACAAAGAGAATTGTTTGAATTGTCAACACAAGAAGCCCGTCAAGCACCAAAAGTATCTTTCTAAAAAATGTACGAATTAATAGCGAAAAATAAGCGAAAATCATGGCTTATCTTTTTTGCCATGGGAATTTTATTGCTTGCTCTTGGGGGAGGTTTGGGTTTTATATTTGATTCGAATCCTATGTCAGGTCAAGGTGTTGCTATAGGGATTGTAGTAGCGTTTATTATTTGGTTAGTGCAAGCATTGATTGCTTACAAACGTGGTGCAAAAGTTATACTTAGCACTATGGAGGCACAAGAGATAACGAAAAATGATGACCCTACACTTTATAATATTATAGAAGAACTTAGTATGGTCTCTGGGTTACCGATGCCGAAAATATATATTATCAACACCGATGCCATGAATGCTTTTGCAACTGGAACAAAAATAGAAAATAGTGTCGTTGCTATTACAAGAGGTTTACGTCAACGACTCAATAGGCAAGAAATTCAAGCGGTGATGGCTCACGAAATGTCGCATATTTACAATAGAGATATTGTTTATATGACTTTTGCAAGTATTATGATGTGTACCATTGTTTTAATTTCCCAAATATTAACAAGGTCATTTTTTTATGGTGGAATAAACAATAGACGTTCTTCTTCTGATGATGGAAAAAATGGTGTGGCACAAGTTATTATTATTGCTATTGTAATTGTTTTAGCGATATTTTCTGCTTTGTTGTCGCAATTATTTTATTTTTCATTATCTCGAAAAAGAGAATATTTGGCCGATACAATGGCTGTAAATTTTACTCACGACCCAAATGCGTTGGCCGATGCTTTGCAAAAGATTTCAGGAGATAATGTCGCTTTTGACCCGGGAAAAATGGCTTCGGCAATGTGTATCAGCAAACCTAATTTAGGCGAAAGAGTTGCTACTCTTTTTTCTACACACCCGCCAATTACTAAAAGAATAGATATTTTAAGAGCAATGTCTCAAGGAACATCTTACGAAAATTATTGTCAAGCGTATCAAAAAGTGATGGGAAAAAATGACCTTCCAAAGTTTAGGTCATAGTTTTTGGTTTGTATATTGGATACAAAAAATAAATTAAGAAAAATATTTTTGAAGAATGATAGTATTCTCAACTATTTTTTCTACTTTTGCAAGTAAAATATTTAAAGTATAAAATACAATTATTCATATAAAATGGAAAGAGATAAACAAATATTTGATTTAATCGAACAAGAAAGAGTTCGTCAAACACACGGAATAGAGTTGATTGCATCTGAAAATTTTGTTAGTCAACAAGTTATGGAAGCAATGGGTTCGGTAATGACTAATAAATATGCAGAAGGTTATCCGGGCAAACGTTATTATGGTGGTTGCCAAATTGTTGACCAAAGTGAACAAATTGCTATCGATAGAGCAAAACAACTTTATGGTGCTTGTTGGGCAAATGTTCAACCTCATTCTGGTGCACAAGCCAATATGGCTGTATTTTTGGCATGTTTGAATGCTGGTGATACTTTTATGGGGATGAACCTTAATCATGGAGGTCACCTTTCTCATGGTAGCCCTGTCAATTTTTCTGGTATTATGTACAATGTTGTGGATTATTCTGTAGAAGAAGAAACAGGTACCATAGATTATGACAAAATGGAAGTACGTGCATTAGAAACCCGTCCTAAATTAATCGTAGGTGGGGCTTCTGCTTATAGCCGTGATTGGGATTGGGCTCGTATGCGTCAAATTGCGGACAAAGTTGGTGCTATTTTAATGGGGGATATTTCTCATCCTTCTGGATTGATTGCAAAAGGTTATCTAAACAATGCAGTTAAATATTGTCATATCGTGACAACAACTACTCACAAAACTTTACGTGGACCTCGTGGTGGTTTGATTCTTATGGGAGAAGATTTTGATAATCCTTTTGGAAAAACTACGCCTAAAGGTGAAATCAAAAAAATGTCTGCTTTGTTAGATTCTGCTGTTTTCCCTGGTACTCAAGGTGGTCCTCTTGAACACGTTATTGCTGCAAAAGCAGTGGCTTTTGGAGAAGCATTAACAGATTCTTACGACCAATATATCCAACAAGTGATGAAAAATGCAAAAGCAATGTGTGCTGCTTTTATCAATAAAGGATATAAAGTTATTTCTAATGGTACAGACAATCATTTGATGTTGATAGACCTTCGTACAAAATTTGCTGAATTAACAGGTAAAGAAGCAGAAAATGCTTTGGTAAAAGCGGATATTACTGTTAACAAAAATATGGTTCCTTTTGATAGTCGTTCTGCTTTCAAAACTTCTGGTTTACGCGTAGGTACTCCTGCTATTACTACCCGTGGTTTGAAAGAAGATGATATGAAAGTGATTGTTGATATGATTGATGCAGTATTGTGTGACCCAAATAATGAAGCATTAATAGAAAAAACTCGTCATCAAGTTAATGAAATGATGCAAAATCGTCCTTTATTCGCTTGGTAACAATCGCATAAATAAAAAAGGGCAACCATCGGTTGCCTTTTTTTGTGGAAAAATACTATGTTAAATGAATTTATTAATAGAAATATATTTCATATTGGTTACCAATATGTTTTTTTTATCACTTTGTTTGTTCAATCTATATATCTACCGATGACATAAACACCCGTCATTATATTCGCCCTATATAGGTAGAAAATTGATAAAAAAACAACTTAATTAGATACTTTAAAAACACATATAAATAATTGAATATTAGTAATATATGATATTTTCATAATATTTTTTTACACTAAAATAATAAAATACTTAGTAAGTGCGTTATTAGTAACAAGCTAATTAGTAAAATTATGGGTAGTCTATTTGTATTTGGAAAAACAGTAAGTGGCAACACTTTTACAGACCGTATAGAAGATACAAAAAAATTGGTGTCCAATTTCAAGTATGGAGTAAATACTTTTATAATCTCTCCTCGTCGCTGGGGCAAGACATCGTTGGTAAAAAGAGCAAAAAGCATAGCAGAAAATGAAAAACTGAAAATAGTATATGTAGATGTGCATCGTTGTCGTACTCATGAAGATTTCTGCGAACGCTTTGCCTCAGCAGTGTTAACACAAACTGCGAATAAAATGGAGGAATGGATGGATATTGCTCGTTCGTTTCTTAGTCGTTTCAGTTTCGCTATCAACGCTTCACCCGAACCAATGGGCGAAATGAGCATCAAACTGCAACTATCCCCCCAAGAACGCTCATTAGAAGATTTGCTCCAATTGCCAGAGCATATTGCCAAGAAAAAAAATATTCGTATAGTGGTATGTATAGATGAAATTCAGCAAATAGGTAGTTTCTCCAATTCATTACAATTTCAAACTGAACTACGCTCTACATGGCAACATCACGAATTGACCTCCTATTGTCTATTCGGTAGTCGCAAGCACATGATGGAGTCTTTTTTTGATGACACAACTAAACCATTTTACAAATTTGGAGACATTATTTACTTAGGACGTATCCCTATGGAATACTGGATAAAGTACATTACTAACAAATTTGAACAAGAAGGAAAAAGTATTTCACAAAAACAAACAGAATGGATAGTAAATCAGGTAGATGGAAATTCTTCCTACGTCCAACAGTTGGCATGGTATGTGTTTCAACGTACAGAAAAGCATGTTGATGAAAGAATACTTCAGGAAGCGTTTGAGGAACTTGTTTTTCAATGTTCCGATATATTTGAGGTCAAAACAGAAGGTTTGACGGCTTATCAAATGAATTTCTTACAAGCCGTGGCCGATGGATTTCATACAGGTCTCACGTCCTCTAAAGTTATTTCTCGCTATCATTTAGGCTCATCGCCCAATGTCATTTCCATAAAGAAATCTCTGATAGACAAAGACCTGATTCTTGTTGAAGACAAGAAAATTCTACTTGCCGACCCTATAATGGGGGTATGGCTAAAGAAAAACTAATTTTCGTACCAATACTTTCCTCTGTTTCGCTTACAAGAAAATCTTCAGTCATATAAAAAAACGGATAGAAGAAAACGAAACTAATCAGCCGTAAAGCTGGCGTATTTTTTATCAGATTTGCAATCAGATAAGTATCTTCATTTGCAGTAATTGAATATGTTTTTGCTATTTAAAATCAGCAAGGTGTTTACAATTTCTTTTAAGTATTGTCTCTTTTAACAAAGAAAAAGAATAAATAAAAATGTAAAATTTGTCAACAAATTGACCTTTTTTGTATCTTTGCAAAATTAATTTGGAAAACATATTTTTACGATAAAATGAACGTTGCTTTTCGTCAGGGAATAGAGATAAAAGTCTTTAACAAAGAAATATTGTCGTGATTTTGTCTATTTATATGACATTTTGTCATTGTTTTCGTAAAAATGTATTTTTTGTTAAAAAATATTTAATTAAGTGTATAACAGTGTTTTAATAAAAAAATCAAAAAAAATAGTGTATGACAATATGTCTATAAATACGCTTTGGCACAAATTTGGCAAGTAACATTTTTAGAAATTAAAAAGTATAAACATTAAAATTTTACAAATATGGCATTAAATATAAAACCATTAGCAGACAGAGTAATTGTAGAAGCGGCTCCAGCAGAACAAAAAACAGCAGGAGGAATCATAATTCCAGACACAGCAAAAGAAAAACCACAAAAAGGAACTGTTGTAGCCGTTGGAGCTGGCAAAAAAGATGAACCAATGACAGTAAAAGTTGGAGATATTGTTTTGTATGGCAAATATGCAGGCACAGAAATCAATTATGATGGTAAAGATTATCTTATTATGAAAGAATCAGATATTTTAGCAATTGTTTAATTTGCTGAAATATAGTTTATTAAATTTAAAAATTTATAAAAATGGCAAAAGAAATTTTATATAGCTGGGAAGCAAGAGAAGGTTTGAAAAAAGGTGTTGACGCATTAGCAAATGCAGTAAAAGTAACCTTAGGACCTAAAGGAAGAAATGTTATTATAGATAAAAAATTTGGTGCACCTCAAATTACCAAAGATGGTGTTTCTGTAGCAAAAGAAATAGAATTGAAAGAAGCTATAGAAAATATGGGTGCTCAAATGGTAAAAGAAGTTGCTTCTAAAACCAACGACCAAGCAGGTGATGGAACAACAACTGCTACTGTTTTGGCACAAATAATTTTCAATCATGGTTTAAAATATGTTACCGCAGGAGCAAATCCTATGGATTTAAAACGAGGTATCGATAAAGCAGTTGCTATTATTGTAAACGATTTACGCAATAGAGCACAAGAAGTTGGTGACAATAACGAAAAAATTCAACAAGTAGCAACAATTTCTGCAAACAACGACCAAGCAGTTGGTAGCATTATAGCAGAAGCAATGCGTAAAGTGAAAAAAGAAGGTGTTATCACTATAGAAGAAGCAAAAGGTACTGAAACAGAGGTAAAAGTTGTTGAAGGTATGCAATTCGACCGTGGATACATTTCCCCTTATTTTGTAACCGATACCGAAAAAATGGAAGCCGTTTATGAAACACCTTACATTTTAATATATGACAAGAAAATTTCTAATATGAAAGAATTCTTGCCTATTTTAGAAAAAGTTGTTCAAACAGGTAAAGCGTTATTGGTTATTGCAGAAGATATTGAAAGTGAAGCATTAGCAACATTGGTTGTTAACCGTTTGCGTGGTTCTTTGAAAATAGTTGCAGTGAAAGCACCTGGTTTTGGAGACCGCAGAAAAGAAATATTGGAAGATATTGCCATTTTGACAGGTGGTACTGTTGTTTCTGAAGAAAAAGGTTTCAAATTAGAAGATGCAACTTTGGAAATGTTGGGTCAAGCAGAAAAAGTTTCTATTGACAAAGAAAACACAACTATTGTTAGTGGAAAAGGTCAAAAAGATACTATTGAGGCTCGCATTGCTCAAATTAAATCTCAAATTGAAAAAACAAAATCTGATTACGAAAGAGAAAAACTTCAAGAACGTTTGGCAAAATTGGCAGGTGGCGTAGCAGTTATTTACGTTGGTGCTGCAAGTGAAGTTGAAATGAAAGAAAAGAAAGACCGTTTTGATGATGCTTTACATGCTACACGTGCTGCTGTTGAAGAAGGTATTATCCCTGGTGGTGGTGTTGCTTATATCCGTGCAATTTCTGCATTAGATAATGTTTCTGCCGAAAATGATGACGAAAAATTCGGTATTGAAATTATTCGTCGTGCTTTGGAAGAACCATTGAGACAAATTGTTCAAAATGCTGGTTTAGAAGGTTCTGTTGTTGTTAATCGCGTAAAAGAAGGAGAAGGATTTTTCGGTTTCAACGCTCGCTCTGAACAATATGAAGATTTGATGCAAGCAGGTGTTGTTGACCCTGCGAAAGTATCTCGCGTTGCTTTAGAAAATGCTGCTTCTATCGCTGGAATGCTTTTAACTACAGAATGTGTTCTTTCTGAAATTAAAGAAGAAACTCCTGCCGCTCCTGCTATGGGTGGTGGTATGCCCGGTGGAATGGGTGGTATGTACTAATCCTATTCTACTATATAAAAATACCCCAAAAGATATTTTGGGGTATTTTTTTTATAAATGAATCATTCAGTTTGATTTAATACAATTCTGTAACTTCTTTGCGTAACAAATCCAAGGCTTTGTCAACAGGGGAAGGTTGTATTGTAACGTACAATTCCAATACTTTTGTTGCCAAATCGGCTCCTGAGGCTTCCATGTTCAATTTACCTGCTGCCAAATTTATAATTTCAAACATTTCTTCTTTTGCATTTTTTGTTGCTTGCCACAATGCTCCTGAAATATATACTTGTTGAGATAAATTGTGTTCAAATTCACTACGAATATTTGCCAATAACAATGTTCGGTATTCAATAGCGGTTAAATTTGTGGAAGGAACACGCAATAATAAACTTTCCGGACGTGCTCGTTCTAAGAACAACGCGATACGTTCGTATGCTTGCAATCTTATCGGATTGATAACTTTTTTTCCTGCTGATTTAAGTTCTAAAACTTGTCGTTTAAGGTCTTTTTCAAAAGCAATTTTTAATGTGAAATACGCTGTACATGCTACAATAATTGCTGGAAGACTAATTTCAATGATTGTTAAAATGATATTCATAAAACTATTTTTTTATAAAAGCACCTATATTTGTTGATATTGTGAAATAATTTGGTACAGAAACCAAATTATTATGACTTCTTGCATAATGAATATTGAAATTATAAAAATGTAACCCCAATCCATAAGAAAAACCGACAAAACCTTTTTTATCGTACGTTCGCATTTGGTATCTTGTATTGTAATCGAAAGAGGCTTGCAATGAAAAATATTTTATAGGTAAAATTTCTACTCCTATTATAAAATGTTGAAATAAATTGTTGAAAAAACGTTTTCCTTTTCCTTTGGAAGCATTTCCTGTTTCGTTTATCAAAACAAATGGGTCCTTGGTATCAGTATAAGACATATCCCATTTATACAAATGATGCAATATAATATGATAACGTATTGGAGAATGTAGTAAACGTTGTACAAACGATAATTGTAAGTCGAAAGGTAGTTTTTCTCGTACGCCATCGTATGTATTAAATTGTGCTCCAACATTTTTTATTAATAATGATAGGGATATTTCTTTGGGTAAATTATAATAAGATGCTGCAAAATCAACGGCTATACCTGACGAAAAATAATTGGCATAATCTGAAAATATTGTTTTTATATTCATACCTAAAGAGAACATACTATCAACCATTTCGCGTCCGTAACCAACACAAAGAGCATAATCTCCAGCGGAAAATGTTCCTATTGGCATTCCTAATTCGTCGTAACTATCTATTTTCCCGAATATTGCATACTGAAATGCAAAATTAAAGGTGCCTACCTTTTTAAAATCGTGAATATAATTGAGATGTCCATATACATCATCTGCAAAATAATGCACACAATTGATTCCTATACTTGTATGCATTTGTTTATTCAATAGAGAAGGATTTAAGATAGCAATTGAAGGGTCTTTGTAATCGCGTAACGCATTGACCTTATTCCCCAATGCTGCCACTTTGGCAGAAACTGGCATATTTAGAAATGAATATACTGCTGTTCCTCCCGTTTGTGCCAAGACTATGTTACCAATCAACACAAAAAAAACTGATATGATATATTTTCTTATCATTTTTTTCTTTCTATCTTTTGCAAAGATACAACAAAAAAATGAATATATAAAAAAATGTATAAAGATTATTAATTATTTGTATAAACTATTTTATTCCAATACCACCCTGTCTTTTTTCGGCAGCTTTTTGTTCACCTCGTGCCATGCATGCCATACCAACTCTTTCATCAGCTTATCGTTAACATCTCTGTTGAAAAAGATTTGATTCCAATATTTTTTATTCCAATGAAAGGCTCCTTCCACAGAACTATAGTGGTCCCTTAGTTCTACGGCTTTTACAGGGTCGCACTTCAACACGACCATATCGGGTTTGTCCAATGCAAGGCAGGCAAAAATTTTCCCCTTGAGCCGAAATACCAATACAGTGTCGTCAAAAGGCATATCCTCGGTAGCATACGGCAGACTTAAACAAAATTCTCTAAATATTTCTATGTTCATATTGCTATTTTCTGAAATTTTCTATCGCTTCCAAAAGTTGATAAACAGAGGAGGAAGGATTGGTTTCCTCCGCTAATGTTTTAGCCCGTTCAATGGCCACAGATTTGTTTTCCCACAAAATCTTTTTTTGCATTTCGGTAATCTGTGATTTCTCGTAGTTGTTCCAATCCACATGCGAATTTTTCAATATCTGAAGACATTGTTTTGTCGTTAACGCATTTTTTTGGTCTTTGGAATGCAATAAAAACCATAATTCAATACAAGGATTACTAAAAAGACCTATCGCTTTACAGGATTTTAGTTTTTTCACCACCGAAGCAACGTCTAAATCATACATAAGAAATGTTGTAATTCGGTCGTTTTTAGATAATTGCAATTCTTTTTGATACTTATCTATCAAACGTTGAGATATTTGAGTTCCTCCTGTTTTAGGAACAATTTTGATGGGAGATTTGTATTTTCGCCGTAAGAAATCAATATAATTTTCCTCCGTTTCTCCTTCGCAAAACACAAGAAAGACTTGTTTCATCTTTCTTGAAACACTTTTTTCTCTTCCTTTTGCCATGTCAGTCTTCCAATAATTTTACTAATTTATCCACAGAAGATCGGACTATTGGTATTGCATCAAAACGTCCTTGTATATAACCTTTTTCCGCATTCATATTCTCACGGAAATCCTTAAAATCAAACAAGGAATAAACCTCTGTTGATCCATCGTCTTTTTTGTTGACAAACAAAATCTGATCTTTCCGCAAACGATTCATGTCTATCAAATTGGTATTATGCGAAGTGAACATGAATTGCGAATGAGAGGAAGCATGAATGAGGTCAAGAAGAAAATCCGCCAAGAGCGTATGCAAATAGATGTCAAATTCGTCAATCATTAAAGCCTTTTTATTTTTAACCACATCAAGCAGGCGGAGCAATACACCAAATAATTTCTGTGTTCCGTTCGATTCCTCACTTGCCATGTCAAATAAAATCTGCGAGGAATACTTGTGATATGTAAAAAACTTAACGATTTCCACTTCTTGCAATTGTGTTGTTGGTGGATTTACTCCTATTGACAAACTAAATTGCGGAACTTTCTCTTTTCGCAATTCTATATTGGTAATATCACTATCACAAACATTTAACGCTTCAATAACAACTTTTTTGTATTTGACAAAAAGTTCTTCTATTTCTTTGTCTTTCAATGGTACAAGTCCCAATAAAAAAGTTTCCGAAAAATATCTGAACAACTTTTGAGCCAATTCCCGATTCATAGAACTTGCACGACTTAGAAACAAATTTTTATGACCAGTGTTAAACGCCACATCATTGGCACGTGGAATAGCACCTTCGGCAAAAGAAAACTCCTTGCCCCGACGGGAAAAAATCTTTGCTCTTCTTTTTTTAGGATAATAATACAAGCTTTCTTCCAATATCTCCGTACGATTAAGAGCAAATGAATACTCGTATTCTACTTGGTCGCATACAAAATCAATCAAAAAACGACTCGGCTTTTTGTCCCAACCATCAAATTTAAATGGCTGGAAAAGAAATACCGTATTCTCATTGAACTGATGAGATTGGAATATCATACTGCAACAAAAACCGATAGCCTTGACAATATTTGATTTTCCTGACGCATTAGAGCCGAAAAGCCCGACTGATTTCAGCACCTTTTGTCCGTTCCATTCCATGACATTGTGTTCAAGGGCATGTGCTTGCTGAGTATTGATATTGCCGGCACGGAAGTCTATGGAAATTCTTTCTTTGATAGAATAGAAATTTTCTAATTCGATTTTTAATAACATAAAGCCTTTATTTTTGAAAAATTTTTGCAAAAATACAAATAAAAAACGAATTAAATCGGATTTTAGTAAAAAAATTTTACCAATGTTTTTATCTCCATTTTTTCATCGGCTTTCCGACAATGGATTTGCGAAAAGAGTTTGTAATGAAATCTTGCTGTTATAATTCATTTAATTTTTCCTTTACCTTGTTAATAAATTCAGTATATGATGGTTTTATATCTCTTTTTGAGGCAATAGTGTCAACTATTGACTTTTTTATTTTTTGCTTTTCTTCCTTGTCTTTTGTACAAACACCTATATTGGCAATTGCATTTTTTTCAGTATCATATTTATAATTAGGATACCCCTTTTCATGTAGAACTTTTTCAACTATTGAATGATTTACAAAATCTTCCAATGTGGAAATACTTTTATCTATATCTCCATAGGTAAGCCAACAATCTTCATAATCCGGATATTCTTTTTTGAATTCTTCTCTTTTATCAGAGGATGTTTTGTCTGAATCGGCAACGATTATGAATTTTTTATTTGCTAAAATCAAGATAGAAGCAAGAGTTTCTGCCCCTGATATGCCATGCAAAAAGGTTTTACCTATATTTTTAAAGTCATCTTGCATTGTAATGGATAAATATTTATTGAACAGTTCTTTATCTAACCATCCCTCAAAAATGATATTCTTTTCTTGCAAACATTCAAAAATACTACAGCCAATGGCACGTCGCAAGAGTTCATCATCTGAATATGGAGCGAATCCGGGTTCTTTATGAATGGTTGTAATATCATTATTCTTTTCTACAATTAAATGTCTATCTAAGCATTCAGAATCAATCATATATTGAGAATGTGTAGTATATATTATTCTAGAGGTCTCACTTATTTTCAATAATTCATCTTTTAAATATTTTGCACTTGTAGGATATAAACTTTGGTCGGGTTCGTCAATTAAAACAATATCCCGTTCTCCTATTTTACCAGAACGAGATTGTGTAGAAAGATTCAATAATATGCTAATAAACTTTTTGAATCCATCACTTCTGTCCGCAAATGAATATTTGGCATTATCTGACACCTTGATTAAGATATTACCTCCATCAGGGATTAATTCAATAGAAGTGTTCTTAAAATCTTTCCAAATTTTACGGAATACATTCGTAACTTCATTGGAAACTTGGCTTAACAAATTTGCATAATCTCCATCTTGTTCCATCGCCGCTTTAAATTCTTGTACAATATTTGCTCTCTTACACATTATAAAAATATTCTCTAACGATTTATATTGTGATGGATTTGCCGTAAAATAATTTATCTCAATATGGTTTGGTAACAATAAATTATTGTCATAGTGCCAAAAAACACATTTATATGGGTTTGCAGAATACAATTTCTGTACTCCAGAAAGAATTAAAGAATTTATGTCAAGGTTCTTTCTTTGTGGCTGAGAATAAATTCTATTCTTTTCACTACTATATTCTGGCAACATATTTATTGTGTTACGAATATTATCTAATAATACATTTTTCTCAGGAACAACCTTCTGTTGTCTATTTTTTACAAAAATAAATCTAGGTGTAGCCTTTTCTTCAATAGTTATGTTGTAAAGAATGTCGGATAATTCAACTTGAATATAATCTTTAAGAGTTTTTCCATTTTTAAATGTCAAACTATTTATCGTTATATCATTTTTTATCAGAAAGTTCTCTATTTTTTCAACATCCTCTTCCGTGTACTCAAATGTTGCATAAATACGTCTATCCGTTATTTTTTCATTATTGATTTTCTTCCGTTGGTCTTTTGCTGTTAAAGCATATTGACCGAAGAGTGCTGCTATTGCTTTGAGTACATTGCTTTTCCCCGCCTCATTTTTTCCAAGCAAAATAAGGCAATTTTTATCCATTACAATTGTTTCGTTTTTTATAGAGCGAAAGTTCTCAATATGTATTTCTTTTATTTTCATATTTACTAATATAATACGTTATAATTTTTTATCATATTTTAGATAACAAAAAATATCTTCTTCTTTACACTATCATAATTTTCAAGGATAATTCTCGTAAGAGTTCTAATTTATTTATTTGGCAACCATCTGCCCCTTTACTCATTGCATCGTATTTTCGGATTAAATGAATGGCGTTCACTACTTTAGACAGTGGATAATTTAGCAACGCTTGTTTGTAGGTATCGTATTCCGTCCAAAAGACACCAATTTTTTTCATAAACATTTCACTTTTATCAACAGAATAATGTAATTGTAACAACTGATAAAATGTATTGAAAATAGGATTAAGAGTTAAATCTTTTGCTTTTCCCGGATTATTGATAAAATAATCTGTAATAAAAAAAACTTTAGAAGAATTACGTAACAACAAAGCACTACACAATTCAAAAATATTGTGTTCACGGCTAATTCCCGTAAACTCTTCAATCATTTTTGATGTAATTTTTCCTCCTTCTGGAATTATTGCTTGCAATTTTGTTAATTCATTGTTAATCCTTGACAAATCATTTCCGATATGGGTAATTAGCAAATTAATTTCAAAAGTTCCAATTTGAATATTTCTTTCCTTAACAATTTTCGCTACATGTGCAGGTAATTTATTTTCATATATTTTTGTACTTTCAAATACAAATCCATTTTTTACAATTTCTTTATAGGCGGCTAATTTTCCGTCCATTTTTTTTCCTTCCATAAAAGAAAGCACCAATACCGTTTGAGGTTGAGGATTTTTTGCGTAAGCAACAAAATCAGCCCATTTGCTAATTTGTTGAGCTTCTCTAACAATAACCAATCGAGCATTTCCCATCATTGGAAATTGTTTTGCGGAATCAACAATTTGAGATACAGATGTTTCCTTTCCGTAAAGAACTTGAAAATTAAAATCTATAAGAGAATTATCATCAAAAAAATTATCTTGAATAATTTGAGTAAGCCTACTTACATAAAAAGATTCTTCACCTCCTAAAAGAATTATCGGAGCATATTGTTTATTCTGAATTTGTTCTAATAACTGTTCGTATTCTAATTTCATTTTTTTAATAATTGCTTGATATACAATTCCATTTCTTGAGAAGCATCAGCCAAAGGAAGACGCACATATTTTTCGATAAGTCCTTGGGAATGCAAAAAACATTTGATACCAGAAGGACTTCCGTCCATAAAACAGGCTTTCATTGAGTCTAAAAGATTGAAATGTATTTTTTTTGCCTCTTCAAATTGTCCATTCAATCCCAGATTTACCATTGTAGAAAATTCTTTTGGGAAAGCGTTGGCAATCACAGAAATAACACCATCAACACCACATGCCAACAAAGGCAATGTTATCATATCATCACCAGAAATAACTAAAAAATCTTTGTCTCGATGATGTAAAATATGCATAATTTGTCCGATATTACCAGAGGCTTCTTTAATACCAATAACATTAGGCACCAATTTTGCAATTTGAAGTGTCGTTTCTGCCTCAATATTTACCCCTGTACGACTTGGGACATTGTACAAAAGTATAGGCAAAGAAGTACTTTCTGCAACAGATTGATAATGAGCAATTAACCCTCTTTGTTGAGGACGATTATAATATGGTGCCACCGATAGAATTGCACTTATTTTCGATAAATCAAACAAATGTATTTGCTCTTGAACTTCTATAGGATTGTTGCAACCGATACCTACAACAATAGGCACTCTATTGTTGGTATGTTCAACAATGGTTTCCAATACTTGTTTGCGTTCTTCAAAAGATAATGTAGGCGTTTCTCCTGTAGTTCCCAATGCGACAATATAATTTATATTGTTGTTTATAACATTGTCCACCATACGAGCAATACCTTCAAAATCAATGCTACGATTTTCTTTAAATGGGGTTACCAAAGCAACTCCTGTCCCTGACAATATTTGCCTCATACTTTAATATTTTGTCTGCAAAGATAGCATTTTTTTCAATGTTAGTACAAAATTTATAAAATCAACAAACAAAGTGATAAAAAAATGTTTTTTCCTCAAAGATTTAATTTAAAAATTGTACGATATTTCATTATTAATAAAAAAAATGTTATCTTTG
>JAZSKB010000050.1:0-17272 GCA_045534635.1 Bacteroidales bacterium | reverse complement strand
AGCGTTAGGGTAGAACATTGCTTGTTGTAGTCGGAAATCAAAATCTTGTTGTGCACCGTTTAGCCAAGCGTTCATACTGCTCATGCTTATTTTGTAGGTTCTTGTGTTGGAAGCATCGTAACCATAATAGGCAAAATGTACACCTTCGTTGCTATATGCTTTCATATTTCCCTGACTATTAAATAGATAATAATCACTTTCATATTCGTATGTTGCGGGGTTTCTTACATCTCGCTTACATAAACTGCCGTTTATGCCGTAGGTGTATTCTATATCTTCTGTCCCATATTGGTATCTTGGTGCAAAAGATGTTTGTGTTATATCTATATCATTATATTCAAAATTATTATCATTATAAGTTCCATTTGTGTATATATCATTATAATAACAATTTATTTGACCCCAATCTCCGTAATCTATTCCCAAATAATAATCGTTACCATAGGCTTCAACAAGTTGGTCTGCACTATCGTAATAGAAAGATTCATTAAAACCTGCTCTCCATGGATAGTTACTAGATACATCGGTAACATTGCCAACAGGGTCGTAATCGTATAACGTTATTATTTCGTTGTTTATTCTCCTAATTTCCATTTTGCAAAGATAACATTTTTTTTTATAACTTTATAGGTTGACGTTTTACGTGCTAAATTTTTTTTTGGTACATTCTGAAAAGACAACATTATTTTAATATTAATGATTCATCTCTTTCACCGAATTTGTTTGTGAATTATCAGAAAAATCTGCTTGAGGATTATATTTTAATCCTTTTAAGTTTGGAGATACATATATATTTCGTGTATAACATTTTCCAACAATAGATACACTTGAACCATCCATATCTACCCACCAAATTGTATCAATATCTCTAATCATATTTCTCTCATTTACTTTATATAGTTTTAATTTATAAACATAATATGGTTTCAATTTTTTACCTTCCATTTGTCTCAATTTTACAACAGCAACATCAAATAATTGTCCCGTTTCAATGTTTTTTAATAGTAGTACATATCCGTTTTTATTGTATTGAGGATTTCTTAATTTCCATCTTGTTTTTTTCAATTCTGATTGACCTTTTTTTATTTCATGTATGTACTTTTTAGATTTTTTATATTTAATACCTTGTTGCTTTTGTGTTTTGCGATAGTTTCGTTGAAATTTTCTTTCTTTTTCTATCCATTCATCACTTCGTCTTAAAATTTCGTTACAATTTTCAAGGCGAGCTTTTCGGCTTTTTTGTATGGATATAATTTCATATTCTTGTGGAATGGTATCCATAACGTAATATTGACCTTTTGTTTCAATTATAAAGAATACAAATAAACAAAATGTTAAACAAGCAAATCTTATTTTAATTATTTTTCCCATATATTGTTTATTTTTGTAAATCTGAATTTGTTTGTGAATTATCAGAAAAATCTGCTTGAGGATTATATTTTAATCCTTTTAAGTTTGGAGATACATATATATTTCGTGTCCAGCTTTTTCCAATAATAGATACATTTGAACCATCCATATCTATCCACCAAAGAGGATTACATTCCTTAATTACATCTATCTCTTTTACTTTATACAATTTTAAACTATATACTTTATGTAATTGAAGTGTTTCTCCTTCCATTTGCTTTTTTTTAACAACAGCAACATCAAATAAATCTCCTGTTTTTATATGCTTTAACAATAATACATATCCATTTTTGTTGTATTGAGGATTTTTTAATTGATACCTTAATTTTTTTAATGAAGACTTACATTTTTTTAATGTATTCATATGAGATTTAGATATGTCAAACTTAATAGAAGATAGTTTTTGTGCTTTACGATAATATTGTTGAAGTTCTCTTTCTGATTTTATTATTTCATTACTCTTTTTTATAGATTCAGTACAATTTTCAAGGCGAGCTTTTCGGCTTTTTTGTATGGATATAATTTCATATTCTTGTGGAATGGTATCCATAACGTAATATTGACCTTTTGTCTCAATTACAAAAAATACAAACAAACAAAATGTTAAACAAGCAAATCTTATTTGTTCCATACATTTCTTACACTTTGTATAAAATTATCATAGTTAAAATATGCTTTTATATTTATGCGGGCGCCATTATCTTTCCAACCTGGTTGTGCTGGAGCTTTTGGGTGTACCTTATCATAGACGGTTTTATCGCAACCATCGTTACAAGCTCTATCAGCGGCAATTCCTGTTTGTTGAGAATATTGTCCACCAAGATATGATTCCATAAATTCATGAGCCATTCCTGCACCTGTTCCCCATAATCCATAAGCAAATTCTGCTACTGCTAAATCATAAGGATTAACTGTTTGATAAGTATTTACAATATTTTCACTACTTATAGAATTCCCCATAAAAGCACCTCCTGTAAATCCTTCACCTGTTGAGGTTGTGTTTGAATAAGTTGCATCTATGTGAACAATAATACTTGGGTCATTAATAGCATTATATAAGTTCTGGTCATACTCATTCTTTATTTCGCCACTTGCAGATAGTTTTCCTGTTTCTGGGTCTCGAGTTATTGTTAAATTGGTAGAAGCGTTCAATTGTGCAGTTGCTTCATTTGCTCCTTCACCTGTAATATATCCTTCATCCATCATCCCCGTAGGGTCTATTCTTCCTATTGGGTTATTACTACAATAATGGTAAGGATTCAACCATGGTTTTTCGTTCATTAATGGGTCTCGAGAAATGAAAGTAGGTGCCCTATAGTAACGAGCCTCAAAGTAGTACATTCCGGTTTCTTCGTCCAACTCTTTGGCGTTAAAACTATACTTAGGAATTACTTCGTTTCCAAAACAGAAAATTTTACCGTTGTTTATTCTCCTAATTTCCATTCTGCAAAGATAACATTTTTTTATAACTTTATATGTTGGAGTTTTATTTTTTAACTTTTTTTTGTTTATCATTATTTGTATAAATTGGCGATAGAATACTAAATTATAGTTAATTTTGCTACATTCAAAAACAAATAAAGATGAAGCATCTTATTTTTATAATATTCTTAATAATGAATTGTTTAATATCTTGTGCACAGCAACAAGATTCTTCTCAAATAGATTTTGCAAAATTGAATCATTATTTTGATAGTGTAAATATTGAAATAAAAAAGCAAACGTTGGATTCCATATTTAAAGAAATGGTAAAAAAAAACCATTTTAATGGTATTTTATTGGTCGGGCAAGATACGCAATTATTGTATGTAAATTGGAATGGTTATGCCAATTATCAAACGAAACAAAAACTAAATCGAAATTCACAATATGAGTTAGCTTCCGTATCAAAACAATTTACCGCTGTGTCTATATTAAAACTATATGAACAAGGTTTATTGAATCTTGAGGATACAATAGATAAATATATTACTGGTTTTCCATATCCACAAATAACGATAGACCAATTATTGAATCATAGTTCTGGATTGCCAGATTATTTAGAATTTTCCCAATTGTGGCATAAAAATGAATCATTTTATTTAGATAATGATAGTTTGTTGAAAATGATGCAAAAATATCGTCCAAATGCCCTAAACAATCCCGGGAAAATTTTTGAATATAGTAATACTGGTTATGCAATATTGGCATTAATTATTGAAAAAGTATCTGGATTATCGTTTGCTGAATTTTTACAAAAAAATATATTTGAAAAATTGCAAATGAATTCAACATTTATATATGGTAAAGGAATGTTTGCCCAAAATGCTAACACTATAGGACATAGAAGTAATTATAGTGTTTATAAAAGAGATTATATGTCTAAAATTTATGGCGATAAAGCCATTTTTACTACTGCCGATGATTTGTGGAAATGGAACAGAGCCTTGGATAATGGTAGTATTTTGTCAGACAGTTTATTACATTTGGCCTTTATGCCCAAACATGCCGATGAACCCATAGAAGCAAATTATGGATATGGTTGGCGATTGTCTTTGGATAAAGATAGCAATCAATTGGTTTATCATGGCGGTTTATGGAATGGTAATAATACATTGTTTTGCAAGAGATTAAGTGATAAAACTTGTGTTATAATTCTTTCAAATGTGTTCAATCGAAGTTTTAAAGGTCGGAATAATCAGATATTAGATTTGATTTCTTCGTTGTAGTTGTTTAAATATTTGATAATCAATATGTTATTATAAATATTTGATTTATTGGAAGAAAAAATGAAAAAAAATATATAAATACTTGATATTTAAACAAAAAAATTGTATCTTTGCAGTTCATAATAAAAGAGGCTCTTTATTATGACAAAAGTGTAGTAAACCTCATAGTATTAATATTTTAAATTTGCACATTAGTAAAATGTGCGTATCAAAAAATGACAGAAGAATTAAATATTTCTGAAAATTCAACCAACCAAGAAAATCAAAAAGTAGAACAAGTTAAAACAAGTTTTCATACTCGTGAAATCACCAACAAATCGGTTGCTACACCAAATACCGATGATTTCAATTGGGATGAATTAGGCAAAAGTAAACTTCCATATAGCGAATCAGAAAGAAAAGCAATGGAAGAACAGTACAATCAATCTTTCAATGCCATAGAAGAGCAAAAAGTAATTGATGGTACAGTAGTTGCAAAAAATGCACGTGAAGTTGTCGTAAATATAGGTTTTAAATCCGATGGTGTAATCCCAGCCAATGAATTGCGTTATCTTCCTGATTTGAAAATCGGAGATACTGTTGAAGTTTATGTTGAAAGTCAAGAAGATGCAAATGGACAATTAAGTCTTTCTCATAAAAAGGCTCGTTTGTTAAAATCTTGGGAAAGAGTAAACAAAGCGTGTGAAGATGGCGAAATTATCAATGGTTATGTTAAATCAAAAACTAAAGGTGGTTTAATCGTTGATGTATTTGGTATCGAAGCATTTTTGCCTGGTAGTCAAATAGATGTTAAACCTATTAGAGATTACGATGTATTTGTAGATAAAACAATGGAATTCAAGGTTGTAAAAATCAATCAAGAATTTAAAAATGTTGTAGTATCTCATAAAGCACTTATAGAATCCGAAATCGAAGCTCAACGTATGGAAATTATGTCTGGCTTAGAAAAAGGACAAGTTTTGGAAGGTGTTGTTAAAAATATTACCAATTATGGTGCTTTCATCGATTTAGGTGGCGTTGATGGTTTGATTCACATTACAGACTTATCATGGGGTAGAGTTGCAGACCCAAAAGAAATTTTGGAATTAGACCAAAAAATCAATGTTGTAATTTTGGATTTTGACGAAACAAAGAAACGCATAGCATTAGGATTGAAACAATTAACACCACACCCATGGGATGCTTTAGATGCTAATTTGCAAGTGGGTGACAAAGTATCTGGAAAAGTTGTTGTAATTGCTGATTATGGTGCATTTATTGAAATTTTACCAGGTGTTGAAGGTTTGATTCACGTTTCTGAAATGTCTTGGAGTCAACATTTACGTACAGCACAAGATTTCTTGAGTGTTGGTCAAAATGTAGATGCTATTATTTTAACATTAGATAGAGAAGAACGTAAAATGTCATTGGGTATCAAACAATTGATTCCAGACCCATGGATTACAATTGCTAATAAATATCCTATTGGCTCTCGTCATACTGCAGTAGTTCGCAACTTTACTACTTTCGGTATTTTTGTAGAATTGGAAGAAGGTGTTGATGGTTTGATTCATATTTCTGACCTTTCTTGGTCTAAAAAAATCAAACACCCTGCAGAATTTACAAAAATTGGTGAAAAGATAGAAGTTGTTGTTTTAGAAATGGACGTAGAAAATCGTCGTTTGAGTTTAGGGCACAAACAATTGGAAGAAAATCCATGGGACGTATTTGAAACCATTTACACTGTAGGTTCTGTTCACCAAGGTACATTAGCTGGAAATCAAAATGATAAAGGATTTATTATCACTTTACAAGGTGTTGAAGGTTTTGCTTTCAATCGTGGTTTGCAACGTGAAGATGGTTCTACTATCAAACAAGGTGAAACTGCTGATTTTAAAGTTATTGAATTTTCTAAAGAAAACAAAAAAATCGTTCTTTCTCACACCCGTATTTGGCAAGATATAAAAGATGCTGAAAAAGAACAAGAAGAAGGTGAAAAACCAGCTTCTAAATCTTCAAAGAAAATTGATAACATAGAAAAAGCAACTTTAGGTGATATCGATGTTTTAGTAAATCTTAAAGCAGATTTGGAACAAGAAGAAGCAAAAAAGAAAGCAGTTCCAAAAAAGAAAGCAACAAAAAAAGATGCTGAAGAAGTTGAATCAGAAGTAAATACTGAAAAAGTTGAAACTGAAGAACCTGTTGAGGAAAAAGCCAAAAAAACACGTGCTAAAAAAGCAAAATCCGAAGCAGAAACAGAAGAATCAACTGAAACTCCAACTGCTGAATAAGTAGTGTAAAATTAAAATTGAATTTTTTTAAATGTTTTCGTTTTAATTATTTTTTATTTTGATTTGTAAAAAAGAGACTTCTTTTAACCAAGAAGTCTCTTTATTTTTGGTGTTTATAGATAATTTATATTAATTTCACAACTGTTATTCCGTGTCCTCCGCGTTCTATATGCTCGTCGTGAAATGATTTTACGTAATTGTTGTTTGCCAAATATTCTCTAACAACTTGTCGAAGTATTCCATTGCCTTTTCCGTGTAAAATATTTATTTCGTGAATACTGAGCAGTAGAGCATCGTCAATATAAGTATTCATTGCCGCTATTGCTTCCTCGGCACGATAACCACGAATATCTAATTGTAAATTAAAATGTATGCTCTTTTCGTGAATGGTTTGATAAATATCGTTTTTAGGTTTGTTTTTGGTAGTACTTATATTGGTTTTATCAGTTTTTACAACTTTATCTTTGCTTGTTTTCACCTGTATAGAATTGAATGAAATGACAATATCATCATCATTAATATCAATTACTTCACCAAGTGTTTGAGTATCTTGCAAAAGTACAATATCGTGTAAATGTATTTCTTCGTTTGTGGGGTCTTTTTTTATTTGTTGTATCTCAATTGGTTCAGATTTTTCTATTTTTTTTATTTCTGTTTGAATTTCTTCACGCAATTGTTTAACAATTTGTTTATCGGCTTTTTTCTCTTTTATTTCTTTAATTGTTCGTTCGATAAGTTGATTACTATTTTTTAGTAATGTTTTTGCTTCATTTTTGGCTTGATGAAGAATTTCGTATCGTTTGTTTTTTAGTTCATTATCTTTTTCTGTATATGATTTTATTAGTTCAGAAAGTTGGTTATCAGTAAATTCAAGCATTTTTTCATGTTTTGCTAATGCTATTTGTTGATGTTCTAAATTGCGAACAAGTTTATCATAACGGATATGGTATTTACCAACTTTTGATTTTGCTTTTTCTAAAAATAATTTATCTAAGCCGATATTTTCAGCAATTTCAAAAGTGAAAGAGGTTCCAAATTGTCCGATTTTAAGCTGAAAAGTCGATTGCATTTTCTTTTCATCGAAAAGCATAGCTCCATTTTCTATGTTTTGATGTTGTTGGGCAAGTGCTTTAAGATTTCCAAAATGTGTGGTAATCAGTCCAATAGTGTTTTTTTGAGCCAATTCTTCTATAAGTGTTTCTGCTATTGCTCCGCCATATTGAGGGTCGGTACCACTGCCGAGTTCATCAAACATGAATAGGCTATTTTTATTGGCTTTTTCAAGTAAGGTTTTTATGTTGATAAGTTGAGAACTATAAGTACTTAAATCATTATCAATAGATTGTTCGTCGCCAATATTGATAAATAAATCATTGAAAATGCCAAATTCACTATTTGGGGAGGCAGGAACAGGAATCCCAACTTGAAACATATATTGTAAAAGTGCTAAAGTTTTCAAACATACAGACTTACCTCCAGCATTAGGTCCTGAAATAATCAAAATAGAGTATGTGTTGCCTAAAGTGATATTTAGTGGAACAATTGATTTTCCTTGTTGTTTCAAATTGGCTTCTAAAATTGGGTGGCGTGCTTCTTGCCAATCAACAATAGGTTTATTTACAATAATAGGTTTGCAAGCATTGAATTGTATGGCAAATTTCGATTTTGCTCGAATAAAATCCAATAATGCTAAATAATGAAATCCTTTTGCGATAATTTCCAAATTTGGTCGAAGTTGTTCGGTAAAAGTTGTTAAAATTTGGATAATTTCGATATGTTCATCGATTTGTAGATTTTGTAAAAGATTGTTTGCTTCAAAAACTTCTTGAGGTTCAATAAAATAGGTTTGTCCTGTTGTAGAACTATCATGAACAAAACCTTTTATTTTTCTTTTATTTACAGCTGGAACAGGTAAAACCATTCGACCATTACGCACCGTAATATCTGCATTGTCATCAATAAGTTTGTCTTGTTTGGCTTGTGATAATATTTTTTTTATGTTAATAGAAATATCTTTTTCTAAAGATTTTATTTGTTGTCGAATTTTTTGTAATTTTTCAGAGGCATTATCTTTTACATTGCCTTTTTCGTCAATAATATTGTTGATTGATGTAATCCATTGATTATCAAACTCAAATCTTTGAGATAAATTCAATAAATTGGGGTATTTATTCTTTTCTTGGCGAGATAAAAAATAGGAACGTGTTTGTTCTATGGTTTGCAAACATATTCTTAATTCAATTAATTTTTCTAAATCAATATAAGTACCTTCTTTTTTTATTCTTGCCCATTCTTGGCGTAAGTCAAAGTAATCTTGCGATGGAAATGGAGTATCAAAAAGCAATAATTGTCGAAATTCTTCTGTTTGCTCGTGTAATAAACATATTTGTTTGTAATTGTTTGAAAATGAAATTTTTTCTATCATGCTTTCGCCAAGAGTAGAAATACAATTTTCTTTTAACAATTTTCTAATATGTTCAAAAGCAATTTTATGTTCAAAATTCGCTGGGTAAATCATTTTATATCTGGAATTTGCACATTAAAAGTTTCTTCAATTGTCCAATTGGAACGAACATCAATTGCTGTTGGAAAATAAATAATTGGTTCAGGTTGTTTTCTTTGCAGATAATTTCCGCTATCCCATTTTTCGTTGCGATTTTGGTCAACAATAACGCGTATTTTATATTTATCGGGAAGTAAGTTTTTATAATATATTTTTTTGTTATAATCAATAGTATCACTTTGAATAATAGTGTTTCTACTATTGATTAGTTGGGTTATATATCTATTTTCTTCGTAAAATTGATAATCTATTTTCAGATTTCCATAATTTCTAAATGATTGGGTTTTAATTGGTATATTTATACTATCGTTGCACCAACCATAGATAGAAAAAAATACAGAATCTTTTGCAAATATTTTATAATCAGTATCTTCTTTATCGAAATTGTAATCTATTTCCAATCGGCGTTGCGAACTATCAATAAAATGAAATGGCACAGAAAGTGTATCGGAAATAGTGTCATGACTAATTATCAAAGATAATTTATCGTTTGAAATAGAATCAATTGGATATAAAAATTGTATGATATGTTTATTTATCAATGAACCTTCTTGATAGTTTGAAAAACTAAGAAATGTTTTTTCTTCTGTAGTATTTCTACGTAGATTTCGTAACTTTTGAGCAGGATTCAAATTGATAGTATCTTTCAATTCGTTGTTTATTTCTAATTGAAAATCAATTGGTTCGTTTATGGTGTCCAAGAAAAATACTAAAATAGTATCTTGATTAGAAAGCATATCGTACATATATTTTACCGTAGGAGTGGGAGGAGTTATTTGGTGTAATTTAAAATTTTGTACTTTATTTTTAAAAATTAATCTATGGCAATAAGTGGCATAAATATCTTTTTTTAAGTATTTTACAATAGTATCTTCTTCTTCAAAGAGCAATAAATGGCAAGTATCAATATTGGTATTTTCTGCCATTTTCGCCGAATCGGTAAAGATAGGATATGGGCGAACTATGGGTGTATGAAATGCAATTTTTTCATCACTTTGAGAGAATAAAAAGTCTTTATTTTTGTCTAATATCGCACTGATATAAAAATCTTTATCTGGAAGATTGGTAAAACAAAAATAGCCTTTTTTGTCGCTTATGGTAACATATTGATAGGGAATATTGTAAAGAGTAGAATCTGTATTTTCGTTGTGTAAAACAATTAAAACATCTGTGGCATTTTCTAATGTATATGCGTCAATGATATGACCTGTAATATATAGAGAATCAATATGTTCTCCTGTTGAAAAAACGATATTATGTTCAGTGATTAAATTGCCTTCGGTATAATCTCGAATAGCATTTTTACAAGAAAGTTTGTATGTTGTATTGGAATCTAAATTGCAGGAAGAAAAATCTATAATAACAGATTTTCCTTTTATAGTATATTCAGGATTTTCGTTTGTGCGTGGCGAAATAATGCAATTTTCTGTGGAGTTTACCAATTCCACAAACTCATTGAAATTAAGGGTTATTTTATCAACATTGAAGTTGGTAGTATTGTTTGAAGGTGTTTGTTCAAGTATTTCAGGGGCTTGTTTATCTTGTGGACCTCCTGTAATTGTACCAATTTGAGCACAAGCAGAAAATAGAAAACAAAATACCAAAATCGCTAACTGATAAACTATATTTTTGAAATACATTTCTTTAGGATTTGTTGGCTCTTTTGCGTTCGTTTTCATCAAGTATAATTTTGCGTAATCGCAGTGCTTTTGGTGTGATTTCCAAATATTCATCTTCACCGATGTATTCCATAAATTCTTCCAATGAATATTTAATTGCTGGTGCTAAAATCATTTTATCGTCAGAACCTGCTGCTCGCATATTAGACAATTTTTTCGATTTGGTAACATTGATTACTAAATCATCTTGACGAATGTGAATACCAACTACTTGACCTGCATAAACTTGTTCCATTGGTTCTATAAAAAACGAACCACGGTCTTGTAATTTATCTATTGCATAAGCGTAAGCGGTGCCTGTTTCCATTGCTACCAACGAACCTGCATGACGGAAATTGATATTTCCTTTCCATGGTTGATAATCCAATAAACGATGACTCATAATGGCTTCTCCTTCTGTAGCGGTAAGCATTTGATTTCTTAAACCTATAATACCACGAGAGGGGATACTAAAATTGAGACATACTCTGTCACCTTTGGTTTCTATTGAGGTAATTTCTCCACGGCGGCGTGTTGCTAAATCGATTACTCGGCTGGAAAATTCTTCGGGAACTAAAACGGTTAATTCTTCTATTGGTTCACATTTTTGTCCATCAATTTCTTTGATGATTACCTTGGGTTGACCAACTTGTAGTTCATATCCTTCTCGTCTCATTGTTTCTATTAAAATTGACAAATGAAGAATACCGCGTCCATAAACAATATGAGCATCTGGAGATGAGGTTGGTTCTACGCGTAATGCTAAATTTTTCTCTAATTCTAATTGTAATCTATCGTACAAATGTCGGGAGGTAACAAATTTGCCTTCTTGTCCATAGAATGGGGAATTATTGATAGTGAACAACATACTCATTGTTGGTTCATCAACTTTGATTGGTGGCAAACCTTCGGGTTGTTCAAAATCGGCTACGGTATCGCCAATTTCAAAATCATCAATGCCGAAAATAGCACAAATTTCTCCTTGTGCTATTTCGTGTTTTACTTTTTCTTTGCCCAAACCTTCAAAAACATATAATTCTTTAACTTTTGATTTTGAGATACTTCCGTCACGTTTTACCAAAGAAACATTTTGTCCTGCTTGCAATGTGCCTCGGGTTAGTTTGCCTACTGCAATTCTGCCTACATACGAAGAATAATCTAATGATGAAATCATCATTTGGGTATTTCCTTCTTGAATTTTAGGAGCAGGAATATGTTCTATTATTTGTTCTAAAAGATAGCCGACATCTTCGGTTGGTGTTTGCCAATCGCTACCCATCCAACCGGCTTTGGCTGAACCAAAAACGGTAGGAAAATCCAATTGATTTTCGTTGGCTCCAAGGTTAAACATCAAATCAAAAACGGCTTCTTGTGTTTGTTCGGGGTCACAATTGGGTTTATCTACCTTATTAACCACTACAATAGGTTTCAAATTGAGTTCTATTGCTTTTTGTAGCACAAAACGAGTTTGTGGCATTGGGCCTTCAAAGGCGTCAACGATAAGTAATACGCCATCAGCCATATTGAGAACTCGTTCGACTTCTCCGCCGAAATCGCTGTGCCCGGGAGTGTCTATTATGTTGATTTTGTATCCTTTGTATCTTACCGAAACATTTTTAGAAAGAATTGTAATTCCTCGTTCTCGTTCTAAATCGTTGTTATCAAGTACTAAATCTTGAACTACTTGGTTTTCACGAAACAATTTTGATTGGTATAAAATACGGTCAACCAAAGTTGTTTTACCGTGGTCAACGTGTGCAATAATGGCGACATTTCTGATATTTTGCATAGAAATTTGCTATAATAGTTTACAAACTGCAAAGATAACATTTTTTTTTATAACTTTATAGGTTGACGTTTTACGTGCTAAAATTTTTTTTGGGTACATTCTGCAAAGGTAACATTTTTTTTGTATTTATCTTTTCTATTATTTTACATAATATGAAAATTCTACTGGATAATAAAAATCTTTCCCATCTGCATTAGAAAAAGAAATTAACCCTTGACGAGTATTTTTTCCTTGTTTTGTTGCCATTTCTTTATAAATCCCCTTTATTTTAACTATTTTGTCGGGAAGAAAAACAATGGTGTATGTTTCTCCTAAATCTTTTACGTTAAAACGTACCTCTGCTTCATAAAATTCACCCATTTTCACCGTATCTGATTTTGGAATGACAAAACACTCTCCCCAACCTGTCATTAAAGCAGTTTCCCTATATTTTTCTAAACATTTTTCCAATATAATATGAAGACACAGATGGATGAAGTATTCTTCTGATTTTGATGTACACTTTGAAAATGTTATTTTTTTTGCTGTTTGATTGAATAAATTCCATTGAATGAAATCATCAGAATGAATATCATAAAGATTATCATTCATGATAGAATGTAACGAATCTATGGAAAATTGGTAATATTTCTTGGAAGATAGAACATCATTGCAGTAATTTGCGACTTCATCCATTTTTTTTAATAACAATAAATATTGACTTGTTGGATTAATATCTCTGTCTACAAGTTGGTCATAAAGCAACTTTTTTTTCTCTAACAATTCTTTATTGCTTATAATTAACATTTCCAAAACCAATTTTTGATTTTTAGATTCTCGTGAATAAAATAAACATAGTATACTCATACTTACTATGACTATAAACATAAATGCTATTAATATCGCTTTTTTTTTCATGGATGAATTTATTTAGGTAATACCGCTATACCGCTGTATTTAGAATTGTTTTCAGCTTTTTTTCTTTTTTCCAAAGAATCTTGAGAATTATAAAAATGTTCACCAGTAGCAACAGCTCCGTTATTTTCAGAAGGATTCTTAAAAAAGTAAATTAATTCTCCTTTGGGAATTTTGTGAATATTTGTATCCTCTTTATTATCGTTCTGTGAAGTTATCTGTTCAGAATAAACTTTTCTATCTATTTTTTGTGGAAATGGCTCTGGAATATTACTAGTGAAATCAGAAACATCTGTTTGTTGACCATTTCCTTTTCTTGTTTCCTTTCCTTGACCATTGTCTGCTATTCCGTAGATACCTCCAGTCATATATGAAGAAAAGAATTTTTTAAATCGCTGAAATAAACTTTCTTTTGGTTTTGAAGAACCATTTTCTATAGGCAATACTATAGGTTTCTGTTTTAAATTATCTTGAGGAACAACTTTAACTTCAACTTTAGTATTGACATTTGATGTTTTTTTTCCATGAGGATTATCTGGTTCTTCGTCCATCATCCCCGTAGGGTCTATTCTTCCTACTGGGTTATTACTACAATAATGGTAAGGAGTGAGCCATGGTTTTTCGTTCATTAATGGGTCTCGAGAAATGAAAGTAGGTGCCCTATAATAACGAGCCTCAAAGTAGTACATTCCTGTCTCTTCGTCTAACTCCTTAGCGTTAAAACTGTACTTAGGAATTACTTCGTTTCCAAAATAGAAAATTTTACCGTTGTTTATTCTCCTAATTTCCATACTGCAAAGGTAACATTTTTTTTATGTAAAATGAAATACCAATAAAATTTATATTTGCAGAAACATTGTTGGTAAATTCGCCTGAACAGATAGCCCTATTTTTATAAAGAAAGCAAAATAAAATTTAGGTATTCAAAAGAAAATCCAAAAGAGAGAATTATTTCTTCAATTTGTCAAGATTCTCTTTTAATGTTTGAAGTTTTGCTTCTGCATCTGCTTGTTTTTTACGTTCTAAAGCGACAATTTCAGGTTTAGCGTTGTTTACAAATTTTTCGTTGCTCAATTTTTTATTAACGCCCAATAGAAAACCTTCGTAATATTTTATATCAGCTTCAATCTTTTTTATTTCTTCGTCAACATCAATTAAATTACCAATAGGAATAATAAATTCGGTAGTTCCAACTAAAAAGTTGATAGTATTTTCTGCGAGTTCTTCAGAATATTTTTGCAAAGATTTTAAATTGGTAATTTTCGAGATGATACAATCAAAATATTCATTGTGATTACCTTTTATATAAACATCAAGATTAGTTTTATTAGGAATATTCTTTTGAATACGGGCGTTTCTAATACCAGAAACAATTTCTTTTGCCGTTTCAAAATTATTCAAAATATTTTCATCTATGTCGTTGATTTGAGGTAATAAACTCATCATAATACTTTCACCATCTTTTCGAGGTTGCATATTCTGCCATAATTCTTCGGTAATAAATGGAATAAATGGGTGTAGTAATTGTAAAAGTTGGTTGAAAAATTCTAAAGTACTTTGGTATGTTTTATTGTCAATTGCTTGACCATAAGCAGGTTTAACCATTTCAAGATACCAAGCCGAAAAATCTTCCCAGAAAAGTTTATAAACATTCATCAAGGCTTCAGAAAGACGGTATTTAGAGAATAAGTCATCTAAAATATGTTGGGCTTTATTGATACGATGAGCGAACCATTCAACAGATTTTTTTGCGTATTCTGGTTGTTCAATATCAGCAACTTGCCAAGATTTTACTAAACGGAAAGCGTTCCAAATTTTATTATTAAAGTTTCGACCTTGTTCACATAATGCCTCATCGAACAAAATATCATTACCAGCAGGAGCACAAAGTAATATTCCCATACGAACGCCATCAGCACCAAATTTATCAATCAATTCAAGAGGGTCAGGAGAATTTCCCAATTGTTTAGACATTTTTCTGCCGAGATTATCTCTTACAATTCCTGTAAAATATACATTTCTGAATGGCAATTCTTTACGATATTCATAACCTGCAATAATCATACGTGCTACCCAAAAGAAAATAATATCTGGTGCCGTTACCAAATCAACAGTAGGGTAGTAATATTTAATTTCTTGATTATCAGGATTATTTATACCATCAAACAGAGAAATAGGCCATAACCAAGAAGAAAACCAAGTATCTAAACAATCTTCATCTTGACGTAAATCATCAATGGTTAAATTAGGATTATTGGTTTTTATTTTAGCAAGTTCTAAGGCTTCTTCGATATTTTGAGCGACAACAAAACCGCCTTCAGGTAAAAAATATGCAGGAATTTGATGACCCCACCATAATTGTCGGCTAATACACCAATCTTTAACATTTTCCATCCAATGTTTGTAGGTATTTTTATATTTTGCTGGATGGAATTTGATTTTATCGTTCATAACTGCTTCAAGAGCAGGTTTTGCAAGGTCTTCCATTTTTAAAAACCACTGTGTAGAAAGTTTTGGTTCAATAGGAATATTGGTCCTTTCGGAAAAACCTACTTTATTGGTATATTGTTCTACTTTTTCGAGTAATCCATTGGATTTCAAATCTTTTTCAATTTGTTCTCGAGCATCGAATCTATCCATTCCAATGTATAAAGCAGAATTTTCATTTAATGTTCCATTGTCATTGAAAATATCAATACTTGGTAAATTGTATTTCTCTCCTAACATATAGTCATTTATATCGTGAGCAGGAGTTACTTTTAAACAACCTGTACCAAATTCAATATCAACATATTCGTCTTCAATAACAGGAATTTCTCTATTCACCAATGGAACAATAACTTTTTTACCCCGTAGCCATTGATTTTTAGGGTCCTTAGGGTTGATACACATTGCCGTATCGCCCATAATAGTTTCTGGTCGAGTGGTGGCAACAATAGCGTATTTATCTTCTCCAACCACTTGATAACGAAGATAATATAATTTCCCTTGTTGTTCTTTGTAAATTACTTCTTCGTCAGATAAAGCGGTCAAGGCTTGAGGGTCCCAATTGACCATGCGAACACCTCGGTATATCAATCCTTTATTGTATAAGTCGCAAAAAACTTTAATAACACTTTCCGAACGTTGATTGTCCATTGTAAAAGCGGTTCGTGCCCAATCGCAGGAGGCTCCTAATTTACGAAGTTGTTGCAAAATTATTCCTCCGTGTTGATGAGTCCAATCCCAAGCGTGAGTTAAAAATTCTTCTCTGCTTAAATCATTTTTTTTAATCCCTTCTTGTGCTAATTTGTTTACTACTTTGGCTTCTGTTGCAATTGAGGCATGGTCAGTTCCTGGTACCCAACATGCGTTTTTGCCTTGCATTCTTGCTCGACGTACTAATATATCTTGAATAGTATTGTTGAGCATGTGTCCCATGTGCAATATTCCAGTTACATTTGGTGGGGGAATTACTATGGTATATGCTTCTCTATTGTCTGGTGTGGATTTAAAAAATCCATTATCATTCCAAAATTTATACCATTTGTCTTCTACTTCTGCTGGCTTATATTTAATTGCTATTTCCATTTTCTAATCTTTAAATGCTGATAGATAATTAGTTATATTGTAAACAAATTGTTATCTCTTTTTTGAAGAGAATAAGCTACAAAGATACTATTTTTTTATTTACCATCAATCATTAAAGTTATAAAAAAATATTAGCATAACCTACCACAAAAAACTTTACACATTTTTATCACACTTTTTGGAGTAAAATATTACATGTTTTGGCGGTTTTGTTATTTTTTAGGTTAAAGTTATATTAATCAATAATTATTCTATGCTTAAAAACAGTCTTAATTGTATTGTCTTTATTAAAAATGAATAGATAATATAGACCTGTAGTGAAACGACAAATTTCATGGTGTTCATATAAAATGTTGTTCTTTATGTATGGATTATTTCTATCTAACGGATAAATTTCTGCAACTAAAACT
>JAZSKB010000016.1:0-3414 GCA_045534635.1 Bacteroidales bacterium | reverse complement strand
ACCACCTACACCTCTTATGAATATTCCAGAACTAAGAAACGAGGCAAACAACGGTGATATTTTCTATTACCACACCAATCATTTGGGAAGTACGGCATTTGTAACGGAACAAAACCAAAATATAATACAAGGATTTGTTTATGCACCGTTTGGAGAGATAGTTGAAGAATATAATGCCACTTTTGGAAATGATGTAATACCCAAGTATTCCTTTAATGCGAAAGAATTAGATGAAGAGACTGGTATGTATTACTACGAAGCGAGATACTATGCTCCGCCTACTTTTACAAGCCGCGACCCTCTTTTTGAGAAATATTTTTGGATGTCTCCTTATGCTTATTGTGCGAATAATCCTGTGAAGTACGTTGACCCGACGGGTTGTGAAAATTGGCCGGCACTGAAATGGGCAAGAGAGAATATGTCAAACAAAGGAATTCCATCAACATATAGTAATCCATATTTCGGAGGATCTGATAATCGATGGTCATATCAAAAAGGGACTATTCCTAGTAGGACGGTATGTTACGAAAGTTGTTTTATGGCGTATATGAACTCAACGGACAAAGTGGTATCCCATTTAAAGAAAACAGGATTTGCTACATCTTCTGGCGGCTTTCTTGGACGTTCGCATCCCAAAGGAGGGATGAGTTGGTTTAAAAGAGGTGATGGAACAGATAGGTCTTTTGTTACTGACATAACTAAAGGCGAATTAGGTGATATTGTTTTTATGGGTGAATCTGGTGATATGCAAGGTCATGCAGTTCTTCTAAATGGATTACCAAAGTTCGCCACAGACAAAAATGGAAATGTTGATTATAATACAATTGTTCTTAATACATTAAGTACAAGTTCAGACTCCGAACCAAATAATTATGGAGAACGAATTTTTATTTTTGAAAAACAAAAAGATGGTTCATGGAAACAAAAAGGAGGGGCTGAATATGTTTTCCGTGGTTATGGACAATTAAACGCAAATTTTAGTAAAGAAGAGGAGTAAATATGAAAGGGTTACAAGTCTATTATATATATATATTGCTAACTTTATTATTATGTTGTCAAGCAGTATCAGGGCAAAATATTAATCTTTCTAAAAGGAAATATCATTTAGAAACTCAAAAAATATTTAATACAATAATTAATAGTGAACAGTTCGACAGTATTATCTGTATTCATCACTTTTCAAGACCAATATTTGTTGAAAATGAATTGTTGCCGAAAAAATACCGCATTGTTTACAAGAATAACCCTATTCTCATTATAGACACATTACCGACAAAAGATACTGCAGCATATTGGATTTTTGGACATTATGTTTTCGATATTTTTTCAAAAGTTCCAACTTCTGCAACTATTCAATTGTCTGCAATTCGAAACAATAAGGAATTATTGATTGGAGCGAGGTTAGTTAAAAAAAAAAAATGGATATTAGAACACTGGGAAATAATAGTTGATGAATTGGAATAAGACCTAAACGTTTAACTTAGAATTTATAAAATGTGGTAAAAAAATGCTATCTTTGCAGCATGGAAAACAGCAACAACACGGTTCTGTGGCAAAACTCGTCAAAGTATGCCTTTAACGCCAAGGAATTGGATGAAGAGACTGGTATGTATTACTACGAAGCAAGGTATTACGCTCCGCCAACGTTTACAAGCCGTGACCCTCTTTTTGAGAAATTCCCAAGCATATCTCCTTACGCTTATTGTGCAAATAATCCTATGAAGTACGTTGACCCGACGGGGAGGATAGTTGAACCTGCTGGAGAAGAAGAAGCAAAAGCATATAACGAACTTAAAGCAAATGCCCCCGACCATGTACGAGCAGAATTAACCCGATTAGAAGGTGCAGAAGAAGTATTTAGAATACGAATGGGCGATAATGTAACGTGTACTGATGGTGATGGGAACTTTGTTTATAATACTACTACAGGAGAATTTGATATCAATATTCTTGAAGGGGGTGGTTATAGTACAATGGAAAAACTATCTCATGAATTAAAACATGCAGACCAATATATGGATAGAAAAATAGGTTTTGATTTGAAAAAATTAACAGGTATAAAAGGAGATATAGCACTTCCAATTCCTCATGATAGAAGAAACGAATATGAAGCATATGCACGACAATCATTATTCTCTACCTCTGGAAAAGAAGTATCTCGTCACTCAATATTTCTAACATATCCAGATTTACCAGAACCTAAAACCCCGATAACTATTGACAATATTAATACTCCTGAATACAATTTTCAAGGTATCAAAGATCTCAATAGTAAAGTTTATAACAAATACGGAAAACCACGATTTATGTATCACGGATGGAAAAAGGACATAGGAAAATGAAAAAAATAGATTTAATTAAATTATTGTTTTGTGGATTATTATATTGTGTTAGCAATCAGATTGTCGTTTCTCAAAACATAAACGATTATATTGGAAAATATAAATATACACAAGAGAATCCTTGGTATACATCAATATTAGAATTGCATGCAAATGGACGATTTGAATATATCCCTTATTCCGTTGTTTATAAGTGTGACACTATAAAAGGAAATTGGACAATTAAAAACAAAACAATAAGACTGAATAGTGATTTTCAAACAAAAGATTATATAAAAATACTTTCTAAAAAAGAACACAAAGATTCTGTAAAAATAAGATTTGTGAAAATTCCAGGCGGACTTCCATTAAGTAAAACTGATGAAATCTTTTTTAATAAAAGTGGAAATCGTTTGTATTTAGAAACAGATGACAATGGGATAGTTGTTGTTCCTAAAGGATATAGAATAGCTACATTACAATTTCTTTATAACCTTCCGAAAAAACCAAAATTAAATCTAAAAGGCGGGTGTTATTATCAATTTGCTGAATTATATTGTGTTCCGGATATATTTGAAAATCGGAAAATAAAAATACAAGGTGATAATTTAATAATGATTACAAAGCATAAGGTGAGAGGCAGAAGAAATGTCCAAAAAAGGGAGTTTTTTATTTTTAAACAAAAATATATAAAGATTCAAAACGAACAATGAAAATACCTCTTCTGTTTGATTTAGATTGTCCTAACGTATACAACTTCAACTTAAAAAGTAAAAAAATGTTATCTTTGCAAAATGGAAATTAGGAGAATAAACAACGGTAAAATTTTCTATTTTGGAAACGAAGTAATTCCTAAGTACAGTTTTAACGCAAAAGAGTTAGACGAAGAAACTTATGAAGATGGTATAAGCACAACTTACAATTATAATGCTTATGGACAAGTAGAAAGCATTTACGATGAAAGTGGCGTAATGTGCTATGAATATGGCAATATGGGAGAAATTACCAAAGAAACAAGAATTTACACATTGCCGTTTTTGACTCAACCTATTGCTGTTACAACGCAATTTAGATACGATAGTTGGGGAAGAAT
>JAZSKB010000048.1:0-31802 GCA_045534635.1 Bacteroidales bacterium | reverse complement strand
GTTTCTGGTATTTGTTTTATAAACCAACAAGACTGGAACATTATTGCTAATAACACACTACATAAAAACCATTTTATATTCGTTCTTTTCATTTTTTCTGTATTTTATTAAAAATTAAAAGGAAAGGAGAATATCTCCTTTCCTTAAATTTGATTAAAGAGGTTCTACTGCGAAGCAAATTACAAAATCATCTCCCTCTTCATTGACAGGATAGCGACCTGCTCGGATTACACAAGGATAAGGAAATACTTCAAATAAATAAGAATCTTCATCTACAATAATGTCTGCATTTACATCTAATCCTCCATTGTTTCGAATAGATTCCATTATGTATATTGCATTAGGATTATCATTCCATTCTCTTAAAAATTCTGCATAAATCACATAACCAGTCCTATCAGAAACTTCAGAAAATTCAGAATAACCAGAATAGGTAGAAGAAAGTTGGTCTTGGTCTCCAATTTTTAATTTGATTGTTGTTCCCCCAAAATTAAAGTCAAGAGAAATTCTATCTACCATAAATTCAATTACATAATTGCCTTCATTGTTCATATACATAGGATATTCCCCTGTTTTGATTACACAAAGGTCGTCTATCCCCAACATTTCTGCAAGAGGCGAGTCTCCTTCTTCAACAATGGCTTCTTCTACAACAAAAACATCATATCTACCATCAAAAAATTCATCCAATTCATGGGATTCATTCCATTCATTTGGAAATTCAACAAGGATTCTTTTTGGAAATTCTCTGTTTTCTGGTGCAGGGTCACATACTTTTGATAAAGAAAATTTACTCTCAGATTCAAATTTCCATTTTAAAAAATATCCATCCATATCTACCTCAACTTCATCTCGAAACCAAAGAACACATTTCCAACCTTCTCCTACACAAATTTTATTATCTTTTTTCCCTTCTCCTTTTTTTCCATTTTTCCATTGTGCTACAACTCCTTCGAGTTTGAGTTTTTGTTTTTTTAATGCATCTTTTCTTTGTTCAACAACTGGATTTTCTTTTTTCTCGCAACCCACAAATACTGCTGTGGTTACGAATATTATTACCGTTGCCATTATGGCTATATATCTTATTTTTGACATATATTTTATATTTTTAAAATTAGTGGCAGTTATCACTGCCAAGCGATGTATTAACTAATTCACCAATAATCACCACCGCAAAATAAATGTTATCGGGTGCAAAATTCCGTTTTTACAAGGTGTCATTGCAATTTCCTTGCGGATTCCTTCACTTATGTTTCTGTTGCCCTTGTTAGTCGAAGCCCGATTTCTCCCTAACAAGGGCTAAATTCGCCTAATGGGTCGTCGGGAAGTGCTTTTATATAACAAACTTTAGCACTTTGTTTTGCAATATTGTTTTTTGTCAGTTTTATGTCATAAGCATTATTTTCAAATTGTTTTTTACTAAAAATAAAAACCAAAATAGGAAAACATCAGAGAGGTACTTACATAGTTTTGTAATTTCCATATACATTTTGCAGCAAATTTGTTCCAAAATGTTTTTTCTCTTAACGTTAAAGAACGTATTCTTCCCATATTTATTGGTGTTTCTTTCGCCAAATGTTACATATTTTGACATTGCAAATATACAAAAAAATTAAATATTCCACATCAATTCTTCTAAAAAAATCGTATAACAATATTCTCAACTAAAAATGCTTTAATCGTTTATTTTTTGATTCAAAATTGCTTATCAGATTGCAAAAATCATTCATAGTCCCTTTGTTTAAGGAATTTTTATCAAGTGTATTCAAAATATCCATAGTCATTGTTTATTTAAATTTGAAATAAATTTTCCGCAAAGTTCTAAAAAAAGTTTTGTATTTCAATATTTTAATCGTCAAAAGTTGTTTACATTTTCGTAAATATTTCTGACAATTTTTCTTTAGAAAGCAAAGCGGAATTATTTATAATTTCAATAAGTTGTTTTAGTTTTTCTTCATCAATTTTTTCAAGGTTCAAACAAATATGAACTTGTTTTGGCAATAAGTGAAATTTTAATTTGCTATGTTTGGCAATGTCTTCTAAAAAGTTGTGATTTAAAGCAATAGAAATCGCAGTAAGTTGTTCAATTCCAATATCGCTACGTTCAAAAATAGCATAAACATTAGTTCTTGAACAATGTAATTTTTTAGCAAATTCCGTCACGGACATTCCGCTATCGTCAAAAACGGCTTTAATAAGTTTCCCGATATGAAATTTGTGTTGCGAGTTCATTTTATTGTCATTATCAATGACATAAAAAAAGCGTGGAAGTAAATCTTGCTCGACACTCCGGGTTTCCACGCCCACACTAACACAAACAAGTCTATCCACGCCGAACACGGCGTTTGGGAAACTTATTCTTGCGTTAGTGTCTTTCGACGAAAGACCTTGTGGAAAATTGGAGCATCAAGAATAGCCTCGAATCGCTATTTAATATGTCTTATCTGTTAAAAAATCTTTCTTTCTTTATAAATATAAACTATTTGTTAATTGTTTGCAAATGTACAAATTTTTTTATTGAAAAACGATTAAACAGAGATAAAAATTTATCAAACAATAGTAATATTTTTTTACAATGATTTTTTCTAACATTCAAAATATTCATAAAAAAATGCTACTTTTGCAGAAAAAAAAGTTATGACATATATTGATAACGAAAATTATACAACGCCTTCACAAAAGCCAAAACTCCAAACAGGTCTGATAGTATTATGCATACTTACTTTCATCGGAAGTGGTTTATCTATTCTAACAAATTTCTTTTATTTCTTTTACTATGATTCTATTCCTGCTATGATGCAACAAGCGGGCGATATTTTTCCACTATACCAACAAGCCATAGATGCTTTTTCGGAGATACCACGATATTCATTTATGATGTCTGCTTGTTTCAATATAGTTGCTTTTGTCGGTGCAGCCATTATGCTTTCTGGTAATAAATTGGGCTTTCATCTTTATGTTGTTGCTCAAATTTTACTATTAACAATTCCGTCATTTATCGCCCACAAACTTTCGATAAATTTTTTCAGCGTAATTGTTTCGTTCATATTTATTTTCTTATACTTTAAGTTTTTACCGAAAACAGAAAAATATGACAACAATTAAAGCCTCCGAAATGCCTCTAACCGCAGATGGTGGTGTTTATCATTTAAATCTTTATCCAGAAGAATTAGCAACAAATGTTATTCTTGTTGGAGACCCCGGAAGAGTTGCAACAATATCTCAACATTTTGATACTATTGAAGTTAAAAAACAAAATCGAGAAATTGTAGTTCATACTGGTACTTACAAAAACAAAAGAATTACCGCTCTTTCTACAGGAATGGGTACAGATAATATTGATATTGTTCTCAATGAATTAGACGCATTGGTAAACATAGACTTAAAACAACGTGTTGTTAAACCCCAACATACTTCTCTTAATCTATTACGCTTAGGCACTTGTGGAGGATTACAACCTGATATGGAAATCAATTCTTTTATTGCTTCTCAATTTTGTTTGGGAATAGATGGATTGATACATTACTACAAACACAATCCTTGTATTCATCATACTGATATTGAAAACAAATTTGTTGAGGCAACCAAATGGAATAGCAATTTTCCTAAACCATATTCTATAGCAGCCTCTTCCGAAATGCTCAATCGAATCGCTTTTGATGTAAAAAAAGGTATAACAATAACTGCATCAGGATTTTATGCTCCTCAATGTAGAGTTTTACGCCACGATTTAGCAATGAACGATTTTTGTTTACAAGTTCAACCGCTTATATGCCAACAACTCCAATTTACCAATATGGAAATGGAAACATCTGCCCTTTATGCACTAAGTAAAATAATGGGACACAATGCTTTAACAATGTGTGTTGTAATTGCTAATCGTGCAAAGAAAACCTTTAGTGAAGATTATCATCCTGCAATGAATCAACTTATTGCATTGGCTTTGGATAGAATATAATAAAGTCATTATTCTTCTTTGAACACCTCCACAAACAAACGTTCAAAAACTATTTGTAATTGTTGTTCATCTGCTATAATATTTTGTAGCATTTGCAATTGTTGAACGGCTTTGCTTTTATCTAAATTCAATCGTAAATATCCACCAATTGCATATTTTTCATATAAATGTTCTTTCATTCGCTTGTAATGTTGTTCTTTGTTTGAATTTGGATAATTGTATTTTCCAAATTGTATTGTTCTTTTTATCACACTTTCTGGGTCTAAATCTCTATCGGCATCTGCTATTAGACAACCATAAATACTTCTTGGCGTATTTTTCGCCGAGGCCCGATGGTCTTCTATTGCTTCTTTCATTATTTGAAGTTCTTCCATTGTAAACCATTGAAGCAGATTTTTATCATTCATCAAATACTCTGCCGAATAAATATGATGTAATTCTCTTCCTTGCAAAATCCCAATATCATGATAAGCGGCTATCACATAAACCATATCTTCGTTTAAATGATACAATTTTGCTAAAGCCAAAGATTCATTTATCACTGTTTGAATATGATTGATATTGTGTGCCTTATCAAAACAATGATACTTTGGAAGGATATTTTGTTGAATGTAATTATATAAATCGCTATTCATAAAAAACAAAAAAAGCCACCATCGGTGGCTTTTAAAACATTTTAACTGAAATTATTCAGCAACTTCTTCTGTAGCTGCTTCTTCAGCAACAACTTCTTCTGTAGCTGCTTCTTCAGCTGGCATTTCTGCTGTTTCTTCTACAACTGCTTCTTCAACAACTGCTTCTTCTGTTGTTACGTTAGCTTCTTCAGCAACTGGTTCTTCTGTAGCATTACCGCAAGATACGAATACCATACCTGCAACTACTAACAATGCAAATAACTTTTTCATACTAGTACTTTGTTTAATTGTTATTAAAATTATTAATGTATTTTGTTATGCAAAGGTAACATTTTTTTTTATTTAACTTTCTTTTTTTTAAAAAAAAGTAATCTCAATTATTATTTTTTATAACTAACTATATTTCAATAATATATATTTATAAAAAAGTATAAACATTAATATTTTTACTTCAAAACAATAGTTTTCGTATCATTTTAGAGAAAATCTTTGAGAAAAAATGACACCATTTTTCATATTTTTTTCGCATCAAAACATCGTTTTAAAAAAAAATGCTACCTTTGCATCTGATATAAAAATTCAAAAATCATGATTCCATTTTCACCTCCTCATATAGATGAAAAAATTGTAGCCTCTGTTAAAGAAGCACTTCTTTCTGGTTGGATAACAACAGGTCCTCGTACAAAAAAATTTGAAAATCTTATTGCCCAATATTGTGGCATAGACAAAGTATTGTGTGTCAATTCCGCTTCTGCAGGATTGGAATTAATCCTTCGTTGGTTTGGTGTTAAAGAAGACGACGAAGTAATTATGCCCGCTTACACTTATGCAGCAACTGCTAATGTTGTTGTTCATTGTGGAGCAAAACCAATCTTTGTTGACAGCAATTCTAACGATTTTAATATCAATGTTGAGGCTATCGCAAAAGCAATTACTCCAAAAACAAAAGTGATTATGCCCGTTGATATTGGAGGTCTTCCCTGTGATTACAACGCAATTAATGAACTTGTAAATAAAGAAAATATTAAACAACTTTTTCAACCACAGAACAAAATCCAACAGCAATTAGGAAGAATATTAGTACTTTCTGATTCTGCTCATTCTATCGGTGGAACTTATTATGGCAACAAAACTGGAGCACTTACCGACGTTTCTGTATTTTCTTTTCACGCTGTAAAAAATCTAACAACAGCAGAAGGTGGTGCCATCTGTTTAAATCTTCCCAAATCTTTTTATTCAGAAGATATATACAAAGAATTGAATTATAAATCTTTACACGGACAAACAAAAGATGCTCTCTCCAAAATGCAAATTGGCAATTGGGAATACGATATTGTAGAGGCAGGTTACAAATGCAATATGACAGATATAGTTGCTTCAATAGGATTGGTGGAATTGGAACGCTATGACAACGATACTCTTGTTCGACGTAAACAAATATTTGATGCTTATTCTCAAGCATTTCAAAATGAAACTTGGGCAGAAGTACCTATTTACAAAGAACAACATCGTTGTTCTTCGTTTCATGTTTATCTTTTACGCATAAAAAATATCAATGAAACACAACGCAATGCCATTATTCAGAACATTTTTGAACAAGATGTCGCTGTAAATGTTCACTTTAAGCCTCTCCCTATGATGACATTTTACAAAAATGCGGGATACAACATTCAAGATTATCCTATCGCATACGATAATTATAGCAGAGAAATTAGTCTTCCTGTTTATTATACCCTTTCCGATGAAAATTTAAATATCGTTATTCAGGCAGTAAAAACAGCAGTTGCTCGTGTTTTATAATACAAATTAGAAAACCTTACCAATTTTCCAACCACAAGTAACACTAAATGATTGATTTCTAAATGTTTGGTTGTATGGTGCTAAATTGTTTGCACTATAAAATACGTTTTTGTCGCTATACAATCGATAACAATAAGCAAAATCTATAAAGAAATATTGACCTTTTACCCCTATACCACCAGAAAACAAATGACGAGAGCCATCTATATTTGCCGATTTGGTATATGGATTTGTCATATAAGAATAACCCAATCGTAAGGCTACTAAACCCAACTTTAATTCTCCACCAACTTTTATTGTATGGGTTGTTTGGTAATATTGTTGAATATTAAGATTTTCATTTTCAAAATCATAATTATTTATATCTGCTTGCATTTGCATTGTAGAATAATCCATTATTTCGTAATCTATATCTACAAACCCCCATTTTTTAGATATAAAAGCCACATTAGCAGAAAATTTACTTGGCGTTATCAATTGATATTTAAACTTACCTAAAGCATATTGGTAACTATAATCATTGCTATCTATTTGTTCTACATTGTAAAGAGTCAAAACTTGGTCATACTCTTCTTTTATATTATATAATGTAGGAGTATGAGCACTTATTCCTAAACGAACATAAGAAATTGGCTGATAAATCAATCCTACTTTTAAATTGATACCTCTACCTTTTGAACGAAAATTATCTAAAAAAACTAAACTATCATAACATTTATTTTTCGACTCAGAATAAGTCCTTTTTTGAGAATAATCATAAAATGGTATTCCCATTGTGATACCTATAAATAATTTATCATCATAATTTGCACCTCCAGAAAATAGATACTCTCCTCTTGTTCCATCTGTTGCCATTACTTGTCTTTGTTCTAATGCCTCATCTACAAGACTAATATATGAAAATGTATCTTCCGGATTTGGGTCAACCAACCAGTGATAATACAACATATCACCTAACGTTTTTCCAAAACCTAATGTTGAAGGTGCTATCCCATTCAATTGAGGTGCTAAATAATCTATAAAAGTAGATTTTTCGTCTGTAAATTCATTAGGACCTTTTACAATTGAAACATTATTATAATCTGCTATTTGATTATATCCTGTTGCAAACTGCCACATTCTCCATTTGGTACCATTTTTTATATTGAATGCCCATACCATTCCTAAATTTCCTAATGAAAATGAATATTTATTTCTGCTTGAACTTACATTATTGTATTGTGATTCAGATTTTTTATAAGATAAAACAGGTGTAAATGCAATTTCTCCACGTTTGTAAAGACCTATCGTTGCTGGATTTGTCGAAAGCGTTGAAAAATCTGCTCCAAATGCTCCCATTGCTCCTGCTAATGAATTATATCGAGCAGTACCATAAATATCATCTTGTGAATATCTATAGGCATCTCGCTCATTTTGTGCTATTATTACTGAAATATTTGATAAAAACACTATCAAAAAAACTATCTTTTTCATTGTTTATTCCTCCTTTATTATTTTTATTACTAATTATTAACGTCTTCCACCAACTGACCTATTCCCAGAAGAAGTACTTCCTGAAGACTGAGAACTACTACTTGGTCGTGAATACGACGAAGATGATGAACTTGGTCGCGAATACGACGAAGAAGATGAACTTGGTCGTGAGTACGACGAAGATGATGAACTTGGGTGTGAGTACGACGAAGATGAATTATTAGAACGTGATGAAGATGGCATTACGTTATTTCTTTCTTGTGTCGAACTTGAACGATTATTATACGAAGATGATGAATTCCGAACATTATTATTAGAAGGAGATGTTGTTCTCGTTGTCCCAGAATTTACATTCGTTGTATTATTTGTTGTTCTATTAACAGCATTGTTTTGATTATTTGGCATTTGTGCCTTTGTTGTAGCACTATTTGAAGTATTTGCACTTCTATTGTTTCCACTTGAAGGTGTAACTTTATTGCTTGCGTTATTTTGATTATTCGGCATTTGAGCCTTTGTTGTAGCACTATTTGAAGTATTTGCACTTCTATTGTTTCCATTTGAAGATGTATTTCCTTCGCTTACATCTTCAGTTTTTACGGCTCTATTTGTAAGTGTATTATTTACAGAAGATTGATTATTCTGTTTTACTGATTCACTTCTATTAGCAGTACTTGTTTCACTACGTAAACCTATATTTGAATTTACCTCACTTGTAACAGCATTGTTCGTTGTATTTTGTGAAGAAACAGCATGAGAGGTACCACTACGTACCGGGAATGATGATACCATTGCATTTTCATAACGTTCACCAAAAGAAGATTGACTTAAAGGTTTTTCCGAACGACCTCCTTTTGATACAATATTTTGATTTATAGCATTTATGCCTCCTTGAACAGAATTTCTGTGTTGATTGTTGTAAGCATAATTTCTATCAAAACTATTGTAATAATAATCGCCGTTAAAACCATGCCCGTGATGTCCATGAGGTGCGTGTGGTCTATAATGTCCATGATGTCTGTAGTCATAAAATGGACGAAAATGGTAATGATGATGTACATACACCGGCGTATTCCAACCCCATCCCCAAGCAAATCCATGATGATAATAACAAGGACGATAATAATATGGTCGATAATACCAAGGGGCATCCCACCAGAAGTTATAACCATAATAGATACTTACACCCCAACATGCTGGATTGTAATTGTACCAATATTGATTGGTAAAATAAGGGTCATAATAACTCCAACCATAACTATCACCATAAAATCTACGCAAACGGGCAGTATATGCATAATCATAATAACTATCTTCATCAAAATAGTAATTATTGGTAATATAAGTATTACCCGTTCCCTCATCAGTTTGATATGTTTGCGAAGAAGTATAATCATCTTGATAATATTCCTCTGTCGCAATAGACTCATTGTTTACATATTGCTCTTGACTTTGAGTTTGTTGGTTGTTTGTCGAATTTTGATAAGATTTTCGCTGAGCCTCAATAGCCGCTTGTCGTTGAGAAGCAGTATAATAACCATCATCGTACAATACCAATGTGTTGATAGTGCAAGAATACATTACGCTTAAAAAAGCGATTGCTGAAATAAATGCTAATTTTTTCATGGATAGTTCCTCCATTTTTTTATTGTTAATTAATATTTTTTTGTACCTTTGCAAACTTAAATTAATAACGCAAATTTACAATTTTTATTTTATCTTATTAAATATATTATCAAAAATCGTACCAAAGTATGGCAAAAGGCTTAACAAGTAGAGAAGAAAATTATTCACAATGGTATAACGAACTGGTTGTCAAGGCAGATTTAGCAGAAAATTCTGCAGTTAGAGGTTGCATGGTTATTAAACCATACGGTTACACTTTGTGGGAAAATATGCAAGATGTTTTAGATAAAATGTTCAAAAAAACTGGACATACTAATGCTTATTTTCCATTATTCATACCAAAATCGTTTTTTAGTCGTGAAGCAAATCATGTTGATGGTTTTGCTAAAGAATGTGCTATTGTTACCCATTACCGTCTTAAAAATGACCCAGATGGCAAAGGAATAGTTGTTGATGAAGATGCTAAATTGGAAGAAGAACTTATTGTTCGTCCAACATCAGAAACTATCATCTGGAATACTTATAAAAATTGGATACAATCGTATAGAGATTTACCAATATTGTGCAATCAATGGGCAAATGTTGTTCGTTGGGAAATGCGTACACGATTGTTTTTACGCACCGCCGAATTTTTATGGCAAGAAGGTCATACTGCCCACGAATCTGCAGAAGAAGCATTGGAAGAAACCGAAAAAATGATTAATGTTTATGCCGATTTTGCTGAAAATTATATGGCTGTACCTGTCGTTAAAGGTCGTAAAACAGCAAATGAACGTTTCGCAGGAGCTATTGATACATATTGTATAGAAGCATTAATGCAAGACGGAAAAGCATTACAAGCAGGAACTTCTCACTTTTTAGGACAAAATTTTGCTAAGGCTTTTGATGTAAAATTTCTTAATAAAGAAAATAAATTAGAATACGTATGGGCAACTTCTTGGGGTGTTTCGACTCGTTTGATTGGAGCACTTATTATGGCTCATTCCGATGATAAAGGTTTAGTTTTGCCTCCTAAAATTGCACCTTTGCAAGTGGTAATTGTACCTATTTACAAAGATGAAGAAGGGTTGAAAAAAGTTTCAGAAGTTGCTAAAAATATTCAAAATCAACTTTCTGCAATGGATATTTCTGTTAAATACGATGACAGAGATGCTTATCGTTCTGGTTGGAAATTCAATGAATATGAACTTAAAGGAGTTCCTGTAAGAATTGCTATCGGTCCAAAAGATTTAGAAGCACAACAAGTAGAAATTTGTAGAAGAGATACACTCGAAAAATATTCGGTAACTCTCAACGATGTTGTAAATCATATTCCAACATTATTGGATACCATTCAAAATAATATGTTCGATAAAGCAAAACAATTCCGCGATGAACATATTACTTCGGTAAATACTTGGGAAGAATTTGAAGCCGCAATAGAAAAAGGTGGTTTTGTTTACGCTCATTGGGACGGTACAACAGAAACAGAAGTGGCTATTAAAGAAAAAACAAAAGCCACTATTCGTTGCATTCCTTTCAACAATCCTCAAGAAAATGGCAAATGTATTCTTACTGGTAAACCATCAAAAGAAAGAGTTTTATTTGCAAAAGCATATTAAAAATGAAAATCATCACATACAACGTCAATGGCATTCGTGCAGCAATCGGCAAAGGTTTGTTGGAATGGATTAACGAAGTACAACCCGATGTGCTATGTATTCAAGAGACCAAAGCACAAGCGGAACAAATCCCATCTTTGATTTTACAAGAAATGGGTTATCATTTGTATAGTTTTTCAGCCCAAAAAAAAGGATATAGCGGAGTGGCTATTCTTTGTAAACAAAAACCAGATAATGTTGTTTCAGGAATGAATATGCCCCAATATGACAATGAAGGACGTTTTCTTCGTGCAGATTTTGGTGATTTGTCGATAGTAAGTGTGTATCATCCATCGGGAAGTAGCGGTGATGAACGTCAGGCCTTTAAAATGCAATGGCTTGAAGATTTTTTACAATATATTACAGAATTAAGAAAAACACGTCCTTATTTAGTTCTTTGTGGTGATTACAATATTTGTCACAAAGCCATAGATATTCATAATCCTATAAGCAATGCAAACACTTCTGGATTTTTACCAGAAGAAAGAGAGTGGATGGACAGATTTATTGATAGTGGCTTTATTGATACATTTCGTTATTTCAATCAAGAACCTCATCAATATTCTTGGTGGAGTTTTAGAGGACAAGCCAAAAATAAAAATTTAGGTTGGCGTATTGATTACAATATGGCAACACAAAATTTGGAAGATAAACTGAAACGTTCTGTTATCTTGTCAAAAGTAAATTTTTCAGACCATTGCCCAGTTTTATTGGAATTAAAATAAATCTCCATAAAATGAATCAAATACAAAAAACGCATTTTTTTGCTTAATCTATTAAGAATAATGTCTTTTTTTTGTTAGAAGCAATAAAAAATCCCAGAAAAATTTTTCTGGGATTTGATGTTTATTTCGACATTCTTGTTGCCTCTAAAATGGGCAAATTGGCTTCTGTCGGAACGTAAATAACAGAATTACTTTCATCGTAAAGTGCCTGAATCCACAAATAGGTAAGATAATCTTTATTATCTTTTAAACTTCCACCTATTATTTTATTAGCTTTTGCGACACCTTCTGCACGAATAATTTCTGCTTCAGCACGAAATGAAGCACTTTCTTTTTCTGCACGAGCCTCTTCTACTTTTATTTTACGATTTTGTTCTGCACGAGAAAATTCTGCTTTTCCTGTCATTTCTTGCTGCCATACATTATACATTGGCATTCCAAACATTAGACACAATATCACCACAACACCTGTTATAGTGAGAAATACAAACATTTTAAATGATAATTTTTGCATATTCTATTCTTTTTTAATTAATAAATTGTTATTCTTCCATCATAAACATAGGGTCCCAAGGTGGCAAAAGTTCTGCTTTTTGGTTCAACATTGCTTGGATATTTGCTGGCATATATTTTTTATCTACTACCAATCTAAACATATACTCATTAAACCATTCATCAGTCATAATTAAGTGTCCTTTATAACCATTTGTCACTCCCCAACTATTTTCAACCATCCATTTTTTAGGATTCCCATTTTCATCTAAATCAACAGCACAAAGTGTCATTGCATGAGAAGAACCACTTGCAAAAGTTGCAATTCTCTCTTGTTTATTCATTGTGAAATCAGTGCCAAACAATGAACTATAATCATAATTGTTAATATCTAATAAACCTATGCTATTATTCAAAAATTTGCCTACATCACAAGAAAAATACATCATTGTGCTATCTTTGATAGAGGCTATCGCCATTTTCTTTATATCTTCTATTGGTAAATTTAAATATTTCCAATTGTTTCCATCGTAAACATGTCTATCGTATTCAATCTCATACATTTTATTATATGGACGTGTTGGGTCATTCATTATCATTACATAATTGCTCATATCCACATCAACAAATTCTTTGAAAAACGATTGAGGTGTATATGTTTTGGTAGATATAGGTTTTCCAGAAGCATCTTTTTGTGTATAAGAAAATGTTGTTGGAGGAACACCTAAATTAATTGCCAAAATACGATAGATTGTTTGAAGCATTTCTTGTTTTTTCGCTATCAAAGCATCTTCTTTTATTCCTTTTGCCCCCATTGCTCTCAATTGCAAACCATATTCTCTCAACTTCAATGAGATTAATTGAGACATACGAGAAGTATTATTACTACTATTGGTTTCGGGCATAATTTCACTTGGAACAACTCCATATTTATTGATAATATTGATTACTCCTGTAAATTGACCTCCATCTCCGATAGGATTTTTGAACAACCATTCTACAGTTTTATCCGTCATTTCTTTGCCTCTTGTATCAATAATTGCTTGTAAAAACAAATTAGATTTTTCCAATTGGTCGTAAAAGAAACAATAATTTTGAGAAAACTGAAATTCATTCAAATTATATTTTGCTATTACTTTTGCTCTCAATACATTAAGACCTGTAAACAACCAACATCTCCCTGAAGATTTTTGGTCAGTAATTCCTTTTGATACTACTCTGTTTGAAAAATAAGTATCATTCGCAGATGGATTATTCCTATTTAATGTCAACTTATTAATATCTGTACCCATAACTGCATTTTGCAATGCTTTGTTGGAAGCATTTTCTTCATACGATGCCCGTATTTTGTTAAGAGTTTGTTCATCAATACCACCTTTTTGTGCCATAGCATTTACGCCTATGAACAACATTGCTGTCAAAATCAATTTACTTTGTAAAATCTTCATTCTTAATATTATTTTTAGTTATTACATATTATCCAACATTGTAGAAACTAAATTGTAAGCACAATCGTGAATATCCATCAAATTGGCATTGAGCATATAACACGGTGAAGTGTAAATTTTGTTTCGTTTATCAGATATAACTTCTCCATGAGACGTATTAATATTGACACCTCCCATTTTTTCTACATCTGTCGCAGTTTTTTCATCATTTCCAATAGTTACTGTTATGTTTTTCAGCACTTTGGTAAGTAAAACAGGAGCAATGCACAAACCACCTATCGGTTTTCCTGCATCGTGTACAGATTTTATTACCTCTTCTATTTGTTTATCCACAATACAATCTACACCCTTGAAAGCATAATTGAAAAAGTTTTTGGCAACACCAAAACCACCCGGAAAAATTACAGCATCATAATCTTTAATATCAAAGTTGGCTAAATCTTTGATATTCCCTCTTGCTATTCTTGCTGCCTCCACAAGCATATTCCGTTCTTCTGGCATTTCTTCCCCAGTTAGATGATTCAAAACATGATACTGATTTTTATTTGGAGCAAACATCTGATAAGTAGCTCCATGCTCTTCTACGGCAAGTAACGTCATTGTGGTCTCGTGTATTTCAGCTCCATCTCTGTGACCACAGCCACCGATTATTATTGCAAACTTTTTATTCATAATATTTTTTCTGCAAAAATACATAAAAAATTTCAATTTTTGTACATAAAAAATGCCTTAGCAATTTATTGTATTGTAAATGAATAACAAAAAAATTATTTTTTCTACGTTAATATTGAAAAAAATATGATTTACGGATATATTCGCGTGAGTAGCGACAAACAAACAGTTGAAAATCAACGTTTTGAAATTACAACCTTTTGTGAAATGGAAAATTTAGACATTAATGGTTGGATTGAAGAAACTATTTCAGGAACAAAAAATTACAGTAAACGAGAATTGGGACGATTGCTCAAAAAAGTAAACAAAGGCGACCTTATCATTTGTGCTGAACTTTCTCGTTTGGGACGTAATCTGTTTATGATTATGGAAATTTTAAGTTTGTGTATGAAGAAAGAATGCAAGGTTTGGACTATCAAAGATAATTATCGCCTTGGAGACGACATTCAAAGCAAGGTGTTGGCATTTGCCTTTGGATTATCAGCAGAGATAGAAAGAAATTTAATTAGTCAACGTACCAAGGAAGCATTAGCACGTAAAAAAGCAGAAGGATTAAAATTAGGACGAACATCTGGTTCTCGTTGTCGGGTCAATCCTCAATGTGCCAATAGACATGAATATATCGAAAAAGGATTGGCTAAAGGAATAAAGAAAACCGTTATTGCCAAAAGATTAAAAGTATCAAGAACAACATTTTATCGTTATCTTGTTTATACAGGACTTCATAATCCGATGAATTGTCAACAAAAAAATTGGCTAAATCATGGCATCTATCGTTGAATACATATTATTTAACAAAGAAAGTTATAAAAAAAGGTGAATAAAAAAAGCAGCGGCAAAGCCGCTGCTTTTTACGTGTATTATATGCAATCAAAAATTACTTTCTGATAGTCATTTTCTTCGTTAGACGTTGTCCATTGAAGTCCATGGTGTAGAAATAAATACCAGAAGCAAGATTAGCAGTATTGAATTCTATGGAATGAATACCAGCTTCTGCTTCAATTTCTTGTGTATGTAATATTTGTCCTGTAACACTTGCAATAGTAAATACTACTTTACCTTGACTTGGAATAGTATAATTTACTTTTGCTATATCGTTAGCAGGGTTAGGCATATTTTGACTCATATTAATTTCGTTAGCAGATGTTTCACTAATACCTAAATCGGTACATTTAGAGATAGAGAGCGTATCGTTTTGAGCATTAGCATCGTATCTGTCAACAAAAACAGTTACAGAATAATTATTGACATTAGGAACATTAAATGTTCTAGAGAATTCATATTCAACAACATCATTAGCAGGAATATTGTCAATAGATTCAGATATTGTAGTTATAGGAGAATTTCCATCACTAATTACCGCGTGAATGTTAATAGCGGAAACATCTTCATTAGGATTGTTGTTGGCAACTTTAACTACAATTTCTTGAGATCCTCCAACTTTAGAACATGTGCTATTATTAGCATCTGGAGATATAATAGCAACGATTTCAATATCATTCAAATCTACACATTCAGCAATATTATTACTAAATGAGAATGTAGGATTACAAATAAGATTAGCGATAACTTCAATAGTATACATTTCATCATTAGGAACAGTATAAGGAGATGAGAAAGTATGAGTATCTATTTGGTTAATAGCAAATAATCCTTGAATAGAATCTGTAATTGTTTGAACCAAAACACCAGAAATGTTATAAACATTGAGTGTAAGTTCTAAATCACTCATATCTAAATTGCCGTTATTAGTAATAATAACATCTTGATAAACAGAAGCACCAGATGTTAAACAATTTGTCATAGCAGTTCCACTAGAAACTAAAAGCGGATTTATATCCAAATTAGGATTGATGACAATAGTTTGGTAAATAGTATCATCTGCAAGAGTATTGTCAACACTTGGAGAAATATACGCTTTAATGTTATAAGTTCCTGGTAAGAAATTGAAACTATTAGTAATAGCAAATGTGTCTATTGCCAAACCTTCTAAAGTTCCACTTATTAGAGGATAATTAAACGATTGATTTGTACTGCCAGTAACTTCAACGATAATAGAAGTACGATTAGAGTAGAAGTCTAACGTTTGTCCAGTTTGGTTGGTCATTTCAATACCTAATATTCTATTTGTAACATTACAAGCATCAACATCAATTGCGATAGCCTTTGTTAAAGAAATGTTAGAATTAGAACTGATAGAAATTCTATCAAGGTATTGAGGAGCACCACCATAACTAATTGCTTCAAAAACGATGATAGCACAAGCAGAATCAATATAAGGAGAAAGGTCAATGGTATATTTAGTCCAAGAAGGAGTTGAAATAGAACTACTATAACGAAGTAATGTCATTAAATTGTGATGAGAAACACCACCATCAAATGTAATGGTAACATTTAATTGGTCATTTAATGTTGCAAAACTTGTATCGTGAGCATACCAGAACTCTAATGTAGGTTGAGCGGTACGATTCAATTGAATTTGAGAAGTACTTAATCTACCTATTGAACCTATTGGAGCATCAAAAGCGAGTTTTCCACTACCATAGAAAGGATCAATATATCCATTATTGTTTCCAGCAACAACAGTCCATAAATTACCTCCTACCAAATTTTCATTTGTAAGGTTTGTTAATGCTGTGTTAGAGAAATCTTCGTCAAAAGGAAGACTAATTTTATGGGTATTATATGAACTATAATTGGTGTCGTTTTCGGTAATAGTATCGTTAGCACAACTCAAAGATGCTTCTAAGTAATACATACCTTCATTATCAACAAACAACATATCGGTTACTTCAAAAGTATCTGTAGCAAATATGTTCAAAATACCAGAAGAAATTACCGTATCAATAGTTGCAATATTGGCACCAGTTGTTCGGATTGTTAAACGCATAGGGTCTTGAGAAAAATCAACAGCATCTGCTCCCATATTAGTAATAGCATATTTTACAGAAACATAACTTGGAGAGCATAAACTATTAGTTGCATTGTAAGGTTCAACAATTTCGGTTAATTCTAAATCCATACCAGAGAATACATGTAAAGTATAAGCACCCATAACGGTCATTGCTTCACGTTGTGTACCTTGAATATCTTTAGTAACTTTAGAATCTCTAGAACAGATTAAACCAACAGCTTGAGAAAGTGATAAATCAATATCAGGATTTACAAAAACAGGATTAACAATAACAGAATTCATATCCCCTTGTGTAGAAGTTTGTAAAGCAGGTAATGTTGTTATTGGAACTGCTATATATGCAACACTTCCTCCTGCAGAATAATAATTATTATAATCCGTTTTGAAATAAGTAGGTCCTATATATGTACCACTAGAAAAATAAATCGGATATGCTCCTGCATCTGAACTAGTTATAACAATATTGTTATTTTTAATAGTATTGTCTTGATAAGTTGAAGAACCATTAACTAAATATAATCCACGAACAGCACCAGTAGCATTTTGATAAATAGAATTATGTATAATATTAACTTTATGAGGATAACCTATATACATACCATAATTAGCACCTGTAGATTTTAATATGATTTCATTATTGGTAATTTCAACATAGGATGTTGCACTACTATTTAGATAATAAATATTCATACCATATCCAGCAGTCAATGTTCTTGCAATAGAATGAACCTTATTGTTTCGGAAATTGCTATGACCATAATAAGAATAAATACCATACCAAGAAGTAGATGAAGATGAATATGTACTTATAATATTATTATTAACTTCAGCATCAGTATAATACAAATACAATCCATAATAATATTGAGAAGTAATGATATTGTTTTCTATAGATATGGTAGCACATTGAGATTGACTAACTCCTGCATATAAATACACACCATAATAACCACCATCAATATAACAATTGTTAATAGTTAAACTATCTAATAGTCCTCTACCACTTACTTTTTTGATAGCATAATATGTACTAGTGCTAGAACGTTTTGCTAAAATATTACAATTGGTAAATGCTATATTAGAACATTCTCCAAGAAAGTCAACACCAATTGTTGCATTTCCTGTGCTAGCGTCAATGGTTAAACTATCAAAATAAAGATTTTGTTGATTTTTCAATGTGATAGCAGAACCACTTGAAGGGCGTATAATAGCACGATTATTAGATGTCTTATTTGCTTTAGTAAAAAAGATAGAATAGGTATCTGAGCCTATAATTTTCTTAGATAAATTTAAATTGCCAGTATGTACTTCTGGTAAAAATTCAAAAGTAACATCTCCGTTAATACCACAAGAGCTTAAAGTAGATACTACATCACTAATTGTTTCAAAATCTCCACCATTACCAACAACATAAGTTCCATTAAGGACTGAATCACAAGCAAAGATTTCTAAATTTATAGTATCATTAACATTGATAGAATCTGTAGTTGTTCCATTAACAAGAGACATCCATGCTGTAAGTTTGTTTATATAGAGTGTCAACAAACAAGAATCAGTTAAAATCAAAGTATCTGCTTCTAAACGAGCAAGATTACCTGTCCAATTAATAGGAGTTAAATCAACACCATTGAAACTATAGTTGATTGTAGCCGAAGTAATATTTCCAGAACCTACATTACGAATTATAATTTGAGGATAAATAACATTTCCTTTTATTTTTATTTCAGGAATATTACAGAAAGATACTAATGCAATATCTAATGCAGGTGGAGTTGTACCATATGCTCCCATTATTGTAGTTCCATAACGAGGGTAATCTAAAATATCGGTATTAACTTCCAAAAGTGCAGGACAAATATAATCGGAATCATTAGATACTTGTAATGATTTTGTTTCATCTACATATACTTGAGGAATCCTGATGGAATGAGTATCTGTTTTAACAATAGATTTCCAAGAATTCATATCGAGTCTACCACCAGCAGCATAACCTGTATAAGTAGGTGAAATTATGTTATTATAATCAACATCAATTTTATCAGGACCTACACCAATATTGCTATTAGAATTGAGGTATATTGGATAGTCTGAATTACTACCCATATCAATATTGTTATTCTTAATAACTAAAGTTGTACCACTAGAACTATTATTATAAATACCACTTGTTCTGTTTGTTGAACCTCCAATTGCTTTAAGAGAATTGTGTAAAACGTTTGCTTTAGTAGTACTCAAATAAATATTAGCGGATGTAGATGAAGCAGAACTTGGTCGTAATCTCATAAAAATTTCATTATTAGAGATTGAACTCAAGGCAATATCATTGCTTCCTAAACTACTTGCATAGATACCATAACCAGTATTTGTTGCAGTATCATTCATCCATATTTTATTTGCATCAATAGTACTATATTCTGTAGTATTATTGGTAGATATTCCATAGAAAGTACCCATTTCACAAGTATCAACAAAAATATTATTATTGTTACAAGTTAAATTTTGACCATAATATAGATATAATCCATAAAGTGTCGAGTTACTTCCTTTAATACGAAGAGTATTGTTTAAAATATTTCTTGTTGCTGAATAATAAGAATATAGAACATATATTGATGACCCATTTTCAATATTTAAATCTACATTATTGTTTAGAAAATTGAAAGTATTGGTTGTATTATTACTACTTGCATAGTTATAAATTCCATAAACAGAAGTTTTCACATCACTCGTCAGCGATAATGTATTTTCTTTTATATTTGCATCAGCATAATATGTATATATTCCATAAAGAGAAGTGGAAGAACTATTATGTTTTATTCTATTTGTAATGATATTATTTTTCATTGTTAAATTAGAATAATAACCATATACTCCATAATCACAGAATCCACCAATAATATTATCTTCAATCAAAATTTCATTAGGAGCATTGGAAGGACCATAGAAATATAAAGCATATTTACCTCCATAAATAGTATTTCTTAATAGACGGAAATTGGTCAATTGACCAGAGCCACTTTGCTGACAAAGTGCAGAAACAGCAGCAACATTAGAATTATCATTAAGAGTGTCTCCAATGAGAATACAATCGCTAAATTCGATGTTGTCACAAGATTTAATAAATCTAATATTATGATAATCTTCTATTGTTCCATCAAATGCCATTTTAGTAAATGTTACATTTTGTAGATTACCTAAGTTGATTTCGTACCATACTATATCGGATGCATTTCCAGTTTGGCTTGTAAATGTGATAGAATTATTAGCTGCTCCTTTGATAGGAGATGTCATTGTTATAAAACCATATGTGCCAGGTTCTATTTCAAATCTAACTGCTGAATCTATTCCACAAAATTCCATTGCTTTGATAGCTTCATTAGGATCTAAGAAGTGAGCATTTGCAGATTCACCTATCAGATAGGTTCCTTTCATAGAAGAGAAACAACCATATATAGAAATTGTTGCAGTATCGTTAATAGCGTTTAAGTCAGCAGAACCATTAGGGTCAGAAACAAATGCAATAATTTCTATGTCACCTTGGGTCGGCATAAAATTACCTATTGTAATATCTGCACTTGTCGCTCTTGGGGTAAGGTTTCCTGTCCACAGATATGGAGTTTGAGCAACATCATTAATTGACCAATTTATAGTAACATTTGTTATAGTGGTTAAACCTCCATTATACAAACGAACTTTCACATCGGTTTGTGTACCCATTGTTGAAATATCTGTAGGAGATACAATCTGAGCTAATGCTACATCTAAAGCTAATGGTCCAAAGTGATAAGCTCCAATAGAAGTCAAAGTTCCTCTATTTACTCCTTTTTTATCTGTTGTTAAATTAGATAAAGTAGGACAACTCATACCAACACTATCCAATAAGCTTAAATCAATTGTTTCATCTTGGAACATAGGATTAACAATAACAGAGTTTAAATCTTGACCTGTTATGCTACGTAATGTTGTCAAAGAATTAATATTGTTACCAATATAAGCAATATAAGAACCATTTTGACTATAATAGTTGTTATAATCTATTACCATATTAGTAATATCACTTGCATTTTCAACATAAATAGGATAATCTGGAACAGATGTTTTTGTTACAAAGTTATTGTTTAAAATCGTTAAAGTATTATTGTTACCAACATAAAGAGCATTGGAAGATGTATCACCAGAACATAATATAGAATTATGTAATATTTGAACATTACTAGATTCTACATTAATACCATTACCTCCAATAGCATAAATTTCATTGTTTGCTACAATTCCACTATCATTGGCATTAAAATTAGATAGATAAATTCCATTTATACTATGTACACTTGTAACTTTGTTATTGAGAACATCTCCATTACAATTTATTAAATGAATTCCAGTAAAGTCAAGAGGAACAACTGTAGATGAAACACGTTGTGCGGCTGTATTATTTGTAAAACTACTAAATGATGTACTTTCACAATAAATAGCAGCAACGTCTGCATTATTAAAGATATTGTTATCTATTGCGACATTGGTACTATTAGCACCTTGGAAATACATAGCATAAGAACTTCCACTAATTTCACAATCATGAATTCTTAAATTATCAATGGTCATTCCTTGATTAATTAAAGCAACGTGATTTGTACCTGTAACTGAAGAAGAAAAGTTAAGTCCTCGTAAATAACAATTATCTATTTCTATATTATTACAATTAGAAGAAAAGGTAATACATTTATCATAAGAATAAGCGGTTGATATTAAAGATTGAGATGTAATAGTGATATCTTTGAGAACTATATTGTTTGTACCAATAGTAATAGTTGCTCGATTTTGAGAAGCATCACCAGCTCTATATATGTAAACATCTTCTCTATTACCAGAAGCCGATGTTATGGTAAGGGTATCGTTGGCGGTCATTCCTCTGATAGGATTTAATTCAACGTATTCTACATACATACCTGAATCTAGAATTATTGTAAAAGAACCATTTACTCCACAAAGAGACATTATTGATAATGCATCATTAATTGTTGTAAACTCTCTTGTAGGTCCTATTTCAACAATACCAGATAAACTACCTGCACAAATATAATTGCTTATAGATAAACTATCATTAGTGTTTAAAGAATCTATTCCGTTGTTAACAGATGTAATCCATACAGATAAATTGTTAACTTTAGGAATATAAGTGATAACTCCTAATGTAATGGTATCTATTTCATCTACTGGTAATAAACTATTGTAATTAATAGTAGGTTGAGCTATACCATTAAATTCCCAATCTATATCCATTGATGAAATAGGATTATTACCACAATTAGCAATAATAGCTTGTATTGTAAGTGTATCTCCTGCCATAGCATTAGGATTCCATCCTAAAAGTTCTATTATTCCAGCATCGTTGCCAACAAGGTCTTTGGTATAGGCACCCATTGCGGTTGTTCTGTAACGGTGTTCGCCATCAATATCACTTGTAATATTATGTGTAGAAGGACAATCTAAACCTGCATAACTAGAAAGTTTTTGATTAATACTTGAATTAATGTATGAAGGATTAATATTAACAGAATGTATGTCGGTAGAAATCGTTGAAGTCCATGCTACCAAATCTGTTTTATTTCCACCAGCATAACCTATATATTGAGGAGAATAATAACAATTATAGTCTATATCAATAACAGGGGGAACAAGATTTGCTGCTGTGGAAGATGATAAATAAATAGGATATCCGCTTTGTCCTCTTGCTACTAAAAGATTATTTAAAACGGTATAACTATAAGCGGTACTACTATTGCTTATATACAAAGCCCTTGTGCTCATTCCATCAGCTAAAATTGAATTATGAACGACATCCATAACAGAATATCCAAGATATGCACCATAGTATGAACTTGTTGAATTAACATAAATTTCATTATTGGACATCAAAAATCTATCAGTGCTATCTCCACAATAATAAATATACATTCCATATGGATAAGTAAAAGATTTTAATGTTGAAATTCTGTTACAAGTAGCAGAACCATTACAATAGTAGGAGCGAATACCATACCAATAGGATGTGGTGTTGTTAATACGAGAAGTTACCGTATTTGCATGAATTTTCTCATTAGAATAGTACATGTATATTCCATAATAGTATTGGTTTGTAACAATATTACTATCTATAAGAATATCTCCATAAGCTCCTTGTCCAGTTCCTGCATACATATAAATACCATAATATCCTCCATCTATGATATTATTATTGATGCGACAATTTGTTAAAATCCCTGTTCCAGAGGCTTTGTAAATAGGACTATAACTATTGCTACTTGTAGTAGGGTCAACAAGTATTTTACAATTGCTAATATTAACATTAGTAGCATCTCCTGTAAAATATACTCCTTTAGAAATATTTTTTTCTATACAATCAATAGTAATATGACTAAAAGTAATATTTTCAGTATTTTTAATTAAAATACCTTGGGCTGATTGTGCTACTAAAATAACACTATCTGCATTCATTGCTGCAGAACGTATAGTTAATTTATATTTTCCAAGTTGGGCTGATCCAAAATCAGTGAAATTCCAAGACTCTTCATATCTACCACTTTCTAAAGCAAATTCTATATCGCCATTTATACCACAAGTAGAAAGTAAGAAGAATGCATCATCTATAGTTTTATAAAGACTATTTTCTCCAATATAATAAACTCCATTCATAGGTCCATTACATCCAAAAATAGTTGTTGACAATGTATCTACAATACTTGTTGAGTCAGATATTCCATTAGGTAAGATTGCCCAAACTTTTATCGTATCATATCCATTAGCCGTAGGAATATAATTACCAATAGTTATCGTATCATTGAAATCTTCCAATAAATTTCCTGTCCATAATGTATCAGGTTGTACTACCCCATTAACAGAATAAGCAATTCTACAAGATGTTAAATTGTTTATCCCTTTATTTTTTATAGTTATCGTAATAGGATGAGGTGTTCCTGCATATATATTTTCCAATTGTTTTGGAGATACAATTTCATTTACTGCAACTGCACTACTATCTGAAGCACTAGAAGTAACTTTAAAACGCATAATTGGTCTCGTGCCTGTAGTTATTGACGTACTATATGCTGTATCGCTTCGTTGATAATAGCATGTTTGGCTTACTGATTTAACATAGAAGTAAACGCTATTATTATTGCTTTTATTTCCATCATTATTAATAACATAAACCAATAAGTTCTTTCCAGCAGGTAAATGGAAAGCGTTATGTAAACTTAAATCCCACCATCCAATGTTAGGTTCACAAGTTCCTGACCATACCAAAGAATATCCATCTGTAAGAGGATCTGTATATGTTCTCTCTGTAGATACAACTGTACTATCATCAGTTGCTTTCATATAAATAGAGACGTTTTCTTGTCTATTCTTATTAAATGACGAGCTAGATACTTTATAAGCAATATTAGTAATTAAACCACCTTCTGCTGTCCGAGATAGTTCCGTCCTTTTATATATAGATTTACTCCATGAATAGTTATTATTATAATAATAAGGTGTGTATGATGATATTGTATTTGTTGTTGTATCTCCTCCATATACATAACCATTAAGACCTCCTGCAGGAGGACGACTAATTATATATTGGGCGTTTATGGTAACATTATTTCCTACGGTATCGCTTCCTGTGATAGAATATTCTACATTTGTTCCATAAACATATTGAGGAATTGTTGCTCTCCATAAAGAGTCTCCATCTATATTTTTCATCAATACAGAATCTCTAATAGTAATACCATTTATTGTAGAACTATATTTTAAATAAGGAGCATTTATTCTTGCATAAGAATTCGTTTTCACTTTTGCATTAATAACGAAAGGACCAGTAGAATAAGCTGTACCAAAAGGATAAGGTGGTAAAAATTCTACGGTAGGGGGAATAATTTCATAGGTTGAAGCTGAAAAGATAATATTATCTAAAAGCCATCCGTATGAAAAATTAGAACCCTGTGTATTTCCTCTTTTGATAACAAATCTAAATTGTGCACGGGCGAATCCAACTTCATTTGTTAAATTAAATGTTTCGGATGTCCACCAACTTTGAGTAGGTATTGATAAGCTATCGTAACCTCCCCATGAAGAATAACTTAGTGAGTTAAATCCGTTTTCACTATAAACACCATTCCCTTTGTAAGAACTTACTGGAATAGGTTGCCATTGTCCATACGCTCCAATAGCATCTAATCGATACTCTACACGGGCGATGTCTGAAGGAGATATTTTACAAATTTGACTGAATGACATTTGTACAAATTCATAATTTGTAAAATCATAAATTGGAGAGGTGAGGATAATGGAATCTCCAATAGTATTTGGAACCATTCCTCTAAAAGAATTCGGGAAAGATACATACAAAGATGTATCCTTTGCCCAAGTAGCTCCCGTTGTTTGTTGTACAGAAAACGAAACAGGTCTGTCAAAATTTTCGCTACCGACAACTACGGATTGGGCATTCAGTTTTTGGATTTGTGTAAATAATAATATTGTACACAAGAGACATAAAACTTTTCTCATAAAATTACATTTTTACTTATGTCTACTCTCTTCTGGATTTTCGACTTCCTCCATTTTTATTCGATAAATTTGATTTTGCAAATATACAAAAAAAAATAATAATATTAAGTATATTTTTTGATTTTTTTGATAATGAATTTTATTAAATTATTAAATATAAAAATAAATATTCGTTTAATATAAAAAAAAATGTTACCTTTGCCTATGTAATGAAAAGTATAATTGATAAGATATTGACTTATAATAGCCTTTCTATTGCAGGCTTAGCAAAAAACACAGGTAAGACGGAAACGCTTAATTATGTGTTGAAAAATCTTCGTTGTTGTTCATCAAAAATTGCTGTAACCTCAATAGGGGTGGACGGAGAAACAATAGATGCAGTAACAGCAACGGCAAAACCAGAGATTCTTGTTTTTCCGTCAATGTTGTTTACAACTACAGAAAGACATTATAAAATGAGTCGCTTAACATCAGAAATATTAGATATTAGCACTCAAAATACGCCTTTAGGTCGATTACTTACTGCCAAAGCACATTCATGTGGGAAAGTGTTACTTTCTGGACCTTCAGATACCACATCTTTGAAAGAGGTAATTACAAAAAATAATATTTTGGGAGCAAATATTACCATTGTTGATGGGGCTTTATCTCGTTTGAGTCAGGCTTCGCCTTGTATTACTGATGCGGTTATTTTAGCAACGGGTGCCGCCCTTTCTGCTAATATAAAACAGATAGTTCGTCACACAAAATATATTTGTGATTTGGTAAATTTGACAACAATAGATAATTGTTTTCTTCAAAAACTTTCTGTTATTAATAAAGGAATGTATGCTATTGATAAAGAAGGAAATATATTTGATTTAGGAATACATTCTGCATTGTCGTTAAATTCAGAAACTGTTATTGCTTTACCAAAAAACACTACAATGTTATTTGTTGCTGGAGCGATAACTGATAAATTGTTATCTTACTTAAAAATGCAAACATATATCAAAGATATATTGTTGGTCGTACGTGATTTTACTAAAATTTTTGCTTCGTTAGAAACTTATCTTGCTTTTCTGCAAAAAGGTGGACAAATTAAAGTATTATATCAAACAAAATTGTTGGCATTGACAGTAAATCCTGTGGCTCCTCAAGGTTATGTATTGAATAGCAATGAAATACAAAATGCTTTAAAAGAAGTTATTGATGTTCCTATATATGATATAAAAATGTTGAAAGAATAATATTAAAATTTATGAAGATTAAAAACATTGTAAATCAAATAGATGAATTTAAATTTCTGATTGAAAAAATGCAAATTTTATCTCAATCAGGAATGTTGTTTCTAAGCAATCAAACATTTTCTACAGATAAAAATATTTTGCAAAAAGAATATGACTTTATAGAAAAAGCAATGCTTTTTTTGACAGAAAACAATAAATCTCAGATTCAAATTGTAGAACAAGCATTAATGCAATTGCAAAATATTTCGGGGACACTTGTCAATATAGAAAAAAATACAGTTTTAGATGAAATTGAACTTTTTGAAATCAAAAAAAATGCTTTACTTTCAGAACAAATTAGAAAGTTAAATAAAATACAAGACTGGATTTTATTACCCGATTTGTCCAATGTGATTCGTATTTTAGACCCTGAAAATACCCAAATACCTACATTTTACATTTATGAGGCTTATGATGAAAATTTGGCTCATCTGCGGGCGATATTAAGAACTCAAGAAGAAAATATTGACCCAAAAATATATCAACAAATGACTGATTTAGAAGATAATATAAAACAAAAATTATCATTAGAAATTCGTCATTATTGTGCTGATTTACAACAAGCTATGCATCAATTAGCATATTTAGATGTCTTAATCGCAAAAGCAAAATTGGCAAAAGAAATGAATTTCTGTAAACCTCAAATTGTTGACAAAGAAACTTCGTTTACTCAATTGTTCAATCCTCAATTGAAAACAATTTTAGAACAATCGGGAAAATATTTTCAACCAATAGACATTTGTTTTGGTGATTATCCAACTTTGATAACTGGTATCAATATGGGTGGAAAAACTGTTGTATTGCGAACTTTGGCTCTTGTTCAATACCTTTGTCAATTTGGTTTTTATTTGCCAGCATCTTCTGCTCAAGTCGCTTTGGTTGACGAGATATTGCTTTCTATTGATGATTCTCAAAATCGTTTGCAAGGCTTATCTTCTTTTGCTGCAGAAATGAAAATAGTAGATACGATTTTACAAACGATAGAACATCGTAAAGTATTGGTTCTCATAGATGAATTGGCTCGAACCACCAATCCCGCTGAAGGAAGAGTGATTGTTAGTGCATTGTTGTCTATTTTTGCAGAAAAAAACGTAAAATCTTTTATTACAACACATTATGACAATATTGTTGCTCCCTGTAAGCGTCTGAAAGTCAAAGGTTTACTTCCGTCTATTAAATCTGTAGATATGCAATCCATTACAAAATGTATAGATTATACTTTAGTAGAAGATAAATCGGGAGAAGTGCCATTGGAGGCATTGCATATCGCTGAATTGTTGGGTGTTAATAACGATTTGATTGATAAAGCAAAAAAATTATTAAAATATTAAATATTTTTTTAACAATATTTGATATAAAACATTCAAAATAAATATTATATATATACTATTCTGTTTGAGATATAGGATTTTGTGTTAAAATTTTCTTGGCTTTGTCTGCGTCTTCTGCTTTTACTTGCAATCGAACACCACTATATGCTCCTCCATATAATTGGGAAGAAAATTCATCAAGCAAAAAGCATTCTATACCAGCATCTTCTAAAATATCTTTAGCGATATGACCCTCTATTAATCGTGAAAATTCTTGTATGGTTACTAAATCTGACATAACTATTTATTTTAAAGGTTAATTATTTTGCAAAAATAATAAAATAATTTTATATCGAGAATAAAAATTTTACTTGAATAATTATTTTAATTGCTTTTTCATCATCTGTAAAAGTTTTTCACAACTATAACCTAATGACAATATACACAAAAACATTGCTATTCCATTTTTCCATGTCATATCATCTAACAATGTTGCAGTGCGTTCGCTTCCGTCTATTTCAAAGCAATATGATAAAATTGATAACCAACTTAATGTTATCAATACTTCTGCTAATACCAATACAAATTTTTTCTTACTAAATAGAAAAAAATTGTATTCTTCTTTGACATCATAATAAATATAATACAAGATGCTTCCTATCAATAACATGAATATTCCTGTAATGAAAATACTTAATTGAACCATGATTTAAATTTTATTCTGCAAAAATACAAAAATTTTTAATATCAATAAATATCTCGAAAAAACAACGATAGACTAAAAAAATATAGTCTATCGCTGTTATTGAATAAATATTTTAGCTTATTATTTATTTGCTTGTTTCCATTCTATTTGTTCTTTTGCCGCTTGAGTAAAATAGGCATGCAACATCTCAAAAGTTAATGACATATACCCACTTTTCTCTCCTTCTCGAAGATAATCCACAAGTGTAAATTGGTTGCTATCCCACTTGAGATATACATCTGGTATTCCCATTTCCAAAAATAATTTTTCCAGCAAATAGGCATCTACACGAATATTTTTGGCATTTTCCAAGCCATGCTCTTTTAATAAAGACTCTGCAAATCGACCTTCATTGGGGTCATAAATAATATAATAAATATCATTTTCTTCATAATCTGCCTCATGCTCTTTCATGGTGGATAGCAAATAGGAAAAACAACTACTACAAGGATATTTAGTATTGATAATCAATACTAAAGATTTTCTTTTCGGTATATCCAACGAATCAAAATAGGCTCTTATTGTATGAATGCTATCTTTGAATTTGGGTAAATCGCGTTTCTTTAAATAGGTATTTTCCCAATCGGTCATACTTACTTTTTTCGCTTTTTTAGAAAAACTTACGGTATGCCGCTGTTTATCTATTTTCGATTTAATATTAGCAACATTTCCAACCATACGGGGAACATCATAATAATCCTTTTTAACAGGAGCATAACCCAAATGATGAAAATTGCTGTCCATTATTTGCAATATTGACTGCCACGGCTTATAATCATTATAGGAAGTAATGGCAATACGCCGCATATAACAATGTTCCTGTTCGTTCCATTGTGGATTTTCAAAACGCAAGGTCATGTGATTATCATTTGGTTTCATAGATGCTGAATCGGTATTGATAAAAGCATTGTCGTATTTACTATCCCACAATTCCATGGTATCTTTTTCAAAATCATAACGATATATTTCATGCGTAAATTCAAAACAGATGAAAATATCATTATTTCTGCCAAATGTAACCCAATGCTTACTTCTATGTTCTTCATATTTTTTCCCGAAACAAGAAGATGGATAACGAATGTTCAACATACGAATATTATTGGTCTTAAAATTATACATCGCCGCTATTTTCGGATTAAAATCCGCATAATCTTCACTATGTGGATTCATATTCCAAAAAGTCAGTAGTATTTCATCTCCTATTATGCGGTTGCCGATAATATCATAACCTTTATTGCCAATATATTTTTTATTGCTATTCGTTGCCTCTTTCAGCATCAATGGTATATTATCAAAAAAATACTCTCCCTTTACATTACCTTCTCCATCTAATAACACCATATCTGCCTGTTGTCCTGTTTTTTCTCGTTTTCGTAAAACATAATAACGGTCATAGAATAAAAAAACAGAGTCAAGACTATGGAGATATACCGCATCAATACCAATAGCATTAGTTTTAGTAAGCGGTATTTTTTTGGTTTCAAAGGATTGATAATTATAGACATATATCGTATCTTTATTTCCGTTTTCAGATACTACATAATAAGCAGTATCCCCGATTTGTCGCCAAACACGAGGTTCACACCAAATAGAAAAAGGTTCAGGATGTATGGTAAGAAAATATTCGTACATCAAGGCGGCATCTGTTGGATTTGGGGTCACTTCGTAATCGTAGAGCAATAGGTCTTTGTTTGGACTACATGACCAAAAACAAAGAACAAATAAAATGAAAAACAAATACTTTTTCATAACTCTACTTTTTAGCAAAATTCACTTGAACAAAACCGAAAACATCGGATTTACATATTATACATCTCTTCAGTGGAATAACTTTTGGCATAAACAACTTGCTTATTTTTGGTTTTTATCTCTATGATATTTGCATATTCCCAATTCAATCTATCGCACAAAGATGTTTTGTCTATCACAACTCGCTCTTTTTCATATAGTTTTGAATATTCTTGAGCAATTTTTTCACTCACTATCAATGTTGTATTGTTGCCACTATTCGGAAAAAGAACATATATTGCACTACTTACACATCCTCCACACGACGCACTTGGTATCATTATAAATGTATAATCTTCTTCTGGTATTGTAATTTTTAGACTATCTGTATATGCTGTAAATATTTTTGTTTCTCTCGCATAACTAATCGTATCACATTGATTTTCTATATCTTGTTCTGGATTTAAATATTTTTCCCATGGTTGGGTATCTCTTGGTTGACAACTATATATTACGCTACTAATCAAAAACAAACCAAGTAGCATTCTCTTTAACTTCTTCATTCTCTTTATTTTGTTTAAATATTAATACGCCTTTTTCATTAATTAAAAAATTGTAATGCGGATATACATATTCTTTGCCATCAAAAAAGACTTCATACTTGATATTTAGGCTCTCATCCGCTACTATTATTACAAAATCGTGTATAATTTCCTCTTTAAATATGGATGTTTTATCTATAGGACGAGGAAGTCGCAACACTCGCAAATATACTTTCCGATATGGGTCATACCCCAATAATTCATAACTTGAACACGTTT
>JAZSKB010000001.1:0-4976 GCA_045534635.1 Bacteroidales bacterium | reverse complement strand
AATTTTGTTTTGCAATAATTGCAGTTTCCTATTGTTTTATCGATGTTATACCCTATTTTTTCTTTTATTTTTTTATTTTGTTCACTTACATTTAAAATCTTTTGCAAATATACAAAAATTTTTAATACAAACAAAAAAATGCAACTTTTTTTTACTTTTTTTGTTAAAATACTGTTATACAGGGAGAAAAATTTTATTCAATTTTACTTGTTGTGTCTATAATTAAATCTATTACATATAAATCATCATTAATAAATAAAAAAGTGTTACCTTTGCATTTTATAGATAATTAATTTGGAACAAAGCATATTATGAATATATTACAGAAATTATTTGGAACAAAATCAGATAGAGATTTAAAAGAACTTCGTCCAATAGTAGCAAAAATTCAAGAAGTATATCCTACAATTGAAAAATTAAGCAACGATGAATTAAGGCAAAAAACACATGATTTTAAACAAAAAATCAAAGATGCAACACTCGAAGATGAAAATCGTATTGCAGCAATTAAATCAGAAATTGACACCAACTACGATATGCCTATCGAGCATCGTGAAAAATTATACAAAGAAATTGATGAGTTAAACGAAAATATATATCAAACCTCGGAAGAAATTCTAAACGAAATACTTCCAGAAGCATTTGCGGTAATAAAAGAAACCGCAAGACGATTCAAAGAAAATGAATTTATTTCTGTTACGGCTACCGATTTTGACCGTAATTTGGCAGCGAAATACGATTGTATTAATATAGAAGGCAATCAAGCCGTTTATTGTAACACATGGATGGCAGGAGGAAATTCTATCACTTGGGATATGTGTCATTACGATGTTCAATTAATTGGTGGAACTGTTTTACATCAAGGAAAAATTGCAGAAATGGCAACTGGTGAAGGAAAAACACTTGTAGCAACTCTTCCTGTTTATCTCAATGCACTTACAGGCAAGGGCGTTCATGTTGTTACTGTCAACGATTATTTGGCTAAACGTGACTCCGAATGGATGGGTATGTTATATCAATTTCACAATTTAAGTGTAGATTGTATAGACAAACATGAACCTAATTCAGAGGCTCGACGTCAAGCATATTTGGCAGACATTACTTTTGGAACAAACAACGAATTTGGTTTCGACTACCTTCGTGATAATATGGCTCGTAATGAAAGTGAACTTGTTCAACGCGAACACAATTATGCCATTGTTGATGAGGTTGACTCTATTTTAATAGACGATGCTCGTACACCTTTGATTATTTCAGGACCTACTCCAAAAGGTGAAAATCAAGATTTTGACAAATACAAACCACTTGTGGAAAAACTATACAATGCTCAACGAACATTGATTAATATGGTTTTGTCCGATGCTCGAAAATTAATTTCCGAAGGGAATAAAGAAGAAGGAGGAAAATTACTTTTAAGAGCACACCGCGGTATGCCCAAAAACAAGGCTTTGATAAAATATTTGAGCGAACCGGGAATAAAACAATTGCTACACAATACAGAAAGTTTTTATATGGCTGAGCAAAACAAAAATATGCACATCATTGACGATGAATTATATTTTGTTATTGAAGAACAACTCAACTCAGTAGATATAAAAGAAAAAGGTATTAATTTAGTTAGTGATAATGCAGAAGAAGCAAAATTCTACATTATGCCAGATGTTGGAGCTGAAATTGCTGATTTAGAAAAAATGAATCTTTCTGAAGAAGAAAAAACAGAAAAGAAAAACGAAATCTATCGCAATTTTGCTATTGCATCTGAACGTATTCATACAATCAATCAATTGTTGAGAGCGTACACTATGTTTGAAAAAGATGTTGAATACGTTATTTTAGATGGAAAGGTTAAAATTGTTGACGAACAAACCGGTCGTATTATGGAAGGCAGACGCTATAGTGACGGTTTGCACCAAGCAATTGAAGCAAAAGAAAATGTAAAAGTAGAGGCAGCAACACAAACTTACGCTACTATTACTTTACAAAATTATTTCCGTATGTACAAAAAATTATCTGGTATGACTGGTACTGCGGAAACAGAAGCCGGTGAATTTTGGAATATCTACAAATTAGACGTTATTACAATTCCAACAAACAAACCTGTTATCCGAGAAGACAAAGAAGATTTAGTATATAGAACTAAACGGGAAAAATATGGTGCCATTGTTGATGAAATTCTCCGTCTTCACGAAATTGGTCGTCCTGTTTTGGTAGGAACTACTTCCGTAGAAACTTCTGAATTGATTAGCAAAATTTTAACAGCAAGAAGAATAAAACACAACGTTTTAAATGCTAAATTACATAAAAAAGAAGCAGATATTGTTGCCGAAGCCGGTCAAAAATCAACAGTAACCATTGCTACCAACATGGCTGGACGTGGTACAGATATAAAACTTTCTCCTGAAGTACGAGAATTAGGTGGATTGGCTATTATTGGTACCGAACGCCACGATTCTCGACGCGTTGACAGACAATTAAGAGGGCGTTCTGGTCGTCAAGGTGATGCAGGTAGTTCTCAATTTTTCGTCTCTTTAGAAGATGACCTTATGCGTTTGTTTGGCTCTGACAGAATAGCCAGAGTAATGGACAGATTAGGATTCCAAGAAGGTGAAGTAATTCAACATAGTATGATTACCAATTCTATAGAACGGGCTCAAAAGAAAGTTGAAGAAAACAATTTTGGTATTCGTAAACGTTTATTAGAATACGATGACGTAATGAATAAACAACGTGAAAGTATTTATAGTAAACGTCGAAATGCTCTCAATGGTGATAAATTGGCTATTGATATTGCGGAAATGTTTGAATCTACTTGCGAAGAAATTGCAATTACATCGCAAAGCAATCGGGATTTTACTCTTTTTGAAGCCAATGTTCACACGATTCTCGGAATTGATAGCCCTATAAATGAAAAAGAGTTTTTCCAAGAAAAAAGCGATAAACTTGCTCAACAATTGTTTAACAATAGTTACAATCATTACAAAAATAGAATTTTAACAATGGCAGAAAAAGCAATGCCTATTATTAAAATGGTTTACCAAAACGAAGGCAATCGCTTTGATAATATTGCTATCCCTGTTACAGATGGTAAAAAAACATTACAAATTATTGCCAATCTAAAACGTTGTGTTGAATTGGGGGCAAGAGAAGTGGCTCTCTCTATTGAAAAAAATCTAACTTTAGCAGTCATTGACAACGCTTGGAAAGAACATTTGCGTGCTATGGACGACTTAAAACAATCGGTTCAAAATGCTTCTTACGAACAAAAAGACCCTCTTTTGATTTACAAATTTGAATCGTTTGAATTATTTAAACAAATGCTCAATGATATTTATACTGAGATAGTTACTTTCCTCAACAATGGACAAATTCCTATTAAAGAGCCTGAAAATGTTCAGCAAGCACATCTTCCTGAAATGGACAACAAAAATCTAAAAACAGGACGAGAAGAAGTAACTGCAAATCAAACGAATAGACCGCAAGTTACTCAACCTATTATCGCTGAAAAGAAAGTAGGTAGAAATGAACTTTGTCCTTGTGGAAGTGGTAAAAAATACAAAAATTGCCACGGAAAAAACGAAGCATAATATTTTCTTCATTATATTTATTCCTCTAAATTATGAGGAATTATTTCAGGCTATTTTATCAAAAAGATAGAATAGCCTTTTTAATAATGGGTATCGCCACTTTTCTATGTATAAATAATAGATTGGTTTTGTTCCAAATAACTTATACGATGCGGCTATATTTGCTTGCTGACTTCCTTCAAAATCAAAAATCTTTACAGAAGTATGAATATTTAACCATTTTATCATTTCATATATCATCATAGATGAGGAACCATCTGAACGATAATTTGGATGTATAAAATAAAGTAAATTGTATGCTAAATCATTGTCCCATAACGAAAAAACAGCAGAATGGACTTCTCTTCCATCTCCTATCGCTATTAATTTTCCTTGACCTCTATCTATCGCATTTTTACATACATTATATAATAAATCCGTAGAATAAAAATCTTTTTGTCCCTTACACGTATATTGCCAAGAATGCAATTTTACAAATTCATCTATTGTTATAGTTTGTACTTGTAAATGCTTGGTTGCTTTTAAAATATGACGGCGTTTGGAATGATGCATTTTATTGAATACCTGTTCTATATCTGTTATATTTTCAATCTGATAAGTAACTCTTTGTTGAACAGTAAAATTCAATTGTTTGGCTACATTTGCTATATCTATTGAAGAATACAAACTACATTGAATATACGTATATCTATTTTGCATCATACGTTTCAACATTCTTTGTGCAATAATATTTTTCTCATTTTCTGTTAGTTGACACAAAAAATACAATCCATTGTATGGCGTTAATTCTGGCAACAACAAAAAATTCATTCCATATTTTTTCAATATATGATACACCCAAACAGCAACAACTACTCCATCTTTTTTTTCCAACAACACATCCCATTTTTTAGGAGAAAACAATATAGTATCAAGCCACCAATCTTGTAAAAAAATTGGAATTGATTCCTTTTGGCACAATTGTCTATATTCTTCTTTTGCTGTCATCTATTACATTTATTGACACTATATTTCTTATTATAAGTTTTAAAACTATCTCTAAATAAGAAATTTTGCAAAGATAACATTTTTTTTATTTATTTCTCTATTTTCGGGGTCTGAGCCTGCCGAAGACACCGAAAAAAAAACATAAAAGCAACAACGTTGCAAAAAAAACTCCCCGCAAATTGCGGGGAGTTGCTTTATAAAAAACTAAAGTATCATGAAAAAATTTAACTACTCTTTTACAAACTTGGTAGTATAGTTGCCGACTTTTACAAAATACATTCCTTTTGACAAGTTGGATACATTGATTTGTAACAATGCTTCGCCTTTGTTTTCTACGTGCATAATTTCACGACCGGTTATGTCAAATATTTGAACATTTGCGGTTGCATTTTTGATTGTAAGCAT
>JAZSKB010000035.1:0-4406 GCA_045534635.1 Bacteroidales bacterium | reverse complement strand
GTACATTTTGCCTATTATGGTTACGATGCTTCCAACACAAGAACCTACAAAATAAGCATGAGCAGTATGAACGCTTGGCTAAACGGTGCACAACAAGATTTTGATTTCCGACTACAACAAGCAATGTTCTACCCTAACGCTTATATAAATTTTGATGCTTACGGTAATTTTACCAAACACTATTACAATGGAACAGAGCGTATTTGCTCACGTTTGGGAGATACTCATCACGAAGAGACAATTATAGAAGTAGAGAATAAAGAAGAATATACTTACCAAAACGAAGCAATTAAAGACCGTTACCGTAAAGATATATTGGAATTGCTTGGGTTAAGAGAAGATAATTATGGAGAATATTATCATGATTACGAAAATGTAACAACACCTCTTATGAATATTCCAGTATTAAGAAACGAGGCAAACAACGGTGAAATTTTCTATTATCACACCAATCATTTGGGAAGTACGGCATTTGTAACGGAACAAAACCAAAATATAATACAAGGATTTGTTTACGCACCGTTTGGAGAGATAGTTGAAGAATATAACGCTAACTTTGGAAACGAAGTAATTCCTAAGTACAGTTTTAACGCAAAAGAATTAGATGAAGAGACTGGTATGTATTACTACGAAGCAAGATATTATGCACCGCCAACGTTTACAAGCCGTGACCCGATGTTTGAAAAGTACTTCTGGATGAGTCCGTATGCTTATTGTGCGAATAACCCGATTAAGTATGTGGATCCGAGTGGGAAAGATTTCGATCCAGTTGTGGATGAAGAAAATAAAACAATAACAATTCGAGCAACATATTATACTTCTAAAGAAAATGAGGCAGATTTACAAAAAGCACTAGATGTATGGAATAATCAATCTGGACAATATTCTTATGTTGTTGGAAAAGGTAAAAACAAGCAAACATATACTATTAATTTTGAACTTAAAGCACAAGGTTTTGATACGCAAGACAAAGCTAATACGGAATATACTACAAATTCTTCTATTAAAGGATTAAATTTATATCAAGGTAAGACTTCTAAAGATGCATTTGCACAAGGAGAATCTTCTACAACTGTAATTAAGATTAATCCCAATACAGTAACCAATATTACTAGGACGTTAGCCCATGAAATTGGTCACACATTAGGAATCGGTCATTATAGAGGAGGATTAATGGAATCTGGTGGTACAAGTAGTACCATTGTAACAGAATATATCCACGAAATGATTAGTCGATTTACAACAGGGCCAACAACATATTCTACTTGGCAATCTTGTCTAAGATCAGATTTTCAGCGTAGCGAACATGAACAAAGTTGGAAAAATAAGTTTGTTAAAGTACCAATGTCAGGAAAAATAAAATGAATATGAATATGAAAAATATTGTAACTATAATCATTTTTGTTGTTGCTTTATTACCACTGAGGGCACAAACAATAGATACGTCCATTATTAAAGATACGCTTGAACGTAAATATTATTCACGTTTCAATAATTTCAATTTTCTTAAAATGGACAAAGTTGGAAATTGTAATATTAGTTTTTGCATTCTTGGAGAAGTTGAATTGGATTCTCTAATTATTGTGAATTATGAATATAAAGTTATTGAACCTTTTAATAGATATAAGTTTCCAATGACGGGTTATTTTATTACATATGAAAGAAATATCCCTTTGGTTGCATCTATGTTACCCGAAAATTTACATACATTGATCCTGCGAAAAGATGTGTTCTTATTAGAATTGAGTCCTTACGTTATTAAATATTCGGTAGCTCCACGATGTTCAGATACATTGAGGCAATATTTAGAACAAATGATTCCGTCAAGCATTAATTTTTATTATAAATTTGATTGCTATGGGGAAAAGCAGTATTTGTTAAAAAATGAGAAAAAAGAAAATTATATTACTTATAGAAAATATACTGTAAATAAATTTCTCTTACTATTAATGAATCGCACATGGGAAGAATCTACAAATATATTTATGTATGACCCTCCTCATGAATTGGATACATTAAATACGTATGTAAAATATTTAATCCCGTTACTTTAAAATCATTCTATAAAATGACTTTCTTTGCAAAATGAAACAAAGGCAAACCAACAACGGCTCTTTACGCAAGCGGGAAACAATGCAACCGCAACAACATACAGAATATTATATGTTTAACTCCCAAGGCAACCTTAAAGCCTATAGCGATGATATAATGGGCTTTGCCTATTATGGTTACGATGCTTCCAACACAAGAACCTACAAAATAAGCATGAGCAGTATGAACGCTTGGCTAAACGGTGCACAACAAGATTTTGATTTCCGACTACAACAAGCGATGTTCTACCCTAACGCTTATATAAATTTTGATGCATACGGTAATTTTACCAAACACTATTACAATGGCACAGAGCGTATTTGCTCACGTTTGGGAGATACTCATCACGAAGAGACAATTATAGAAGTAGAGAATAAAGAAGAATATACTTACCAAAACGAAGCAATTAAAGACCGTTACCGTAAAGATATATTGGAATTGCTTGAGTTAAGAGAAGATAATTATGGAGAATATTATCATGATTACGAAAATGTAACAACACCTCTTATGAATATTCCAGTATTAAGAAACGAGGCAAACAACGGCGAAATTTTCTATTATCACACCAATCATTTGGGAAGTACGGCATTTGTAACGGAACAAAACCAAAATATAATACAAGGATTTGTTTACGCACCGTTTGGAGAAATAATCTCAGAGTATAACGCCAATTTTGGAAATAATACAATACCTAAATATTCCTTTAATGCCAAGGAATTGGATGAAGAGACTGGTATGTATTACTACGAAGCAAGGTATTACGCTCCGCCAGTGTTTACAAGCAGAGACCCTTTGTTTGAGAAATATTTTTGGATGTCTCCATACGCTTATTGTGCAAATAATCCAGTGAAGTATGTTGACCCAACGGGGTGTGAAAAAGTTATTTCATTAGTAATGAATTCTGAAAATACTTCTAAAAATAGAAAAAACCAACGTCTTTACAATGCTGCAGATAGATATATGGAAAATGAACCTGTTATACATTTATGGGCACATGGAGAACAAGACAGAATAGAATATTGCGATAATACAAAAGGAGGTGCGAGTTATATAAGAGATGCAAGAGCTATGGATAATTTTTTGACAGAACAAAGTACTATTTATAAAGAAAATCAAGCAAAAGGACAAACATCTATTTTAGTTTTACACTCCTGTGAAACAGGAAAAGGAGAAGACAATATAGCAAAACAATTGTCGAATGATTTAAATTTGTTGGTTGTTGCTCCTTCGGAAAAAGTTAAAGTTTTTACTGAACATACGAATACATCTAAACAGTTTAGTTATGAAACAGGTGTTAATAGAACAAATAAAGATGGAGGTACAGGAAAAAGAGGTGTATGGAATATTTATTATAAAGGTGTAAAAGTAGATAGTTTTGATGGTCATACAAAACCCATATTTAGAAACCCACAAAAAACAATAGAAAAATATGAACAGATATATCAAAAAATTAATGGTTCTCAACAAGAATAAAGGTATAAACGTTTTAATCATTTTCTTTTTAATTATACCTTCTTTAAACGTGTATTGCCAAAATAATGGAAATACTAAGCAACCGAACAACAATATAATCTCAGAATCAATAACACCACGATTAACAAAACAAGAAAGTTGGGAGTGTAAACAAAAAGCAATAAAAGAAGGAGATATAAAAGCATATAATGAATTTACAATGTATTCAGGAGTAGAATACAAAGAAGGTTGGGATTATCATTATGAAAAATTTTTGCCTATTGCTTTAATAATGGCAAATAAATATAATTCTGGAGATGCATGTGCAGATATTTACCTTTATACTAGAAATTTTTATAAAAGATGTGGTATAGAAATGGATACAAATACAATTAATTTTATTTTGTTTTATTTGTTTAAAGGAGCGGAATTGAATGAGATTTTTTGTTTGAGTACATTATCAAAATTATATGAGAAAGGGGAATATGTTCCTCAAGATAGTGTAAAAGCGGCAGAATATGAAAAAAAATATCGTGAAGCATGGGAAAGAGAAAATCCAAAGACTTCAAACAAATAAAAATTCAACTTAAAAAGTAAAAAAGTGTTATCTTTGCAGAATGAAACATAGGCAAACCAACAACGGTAAAATTTTCTCTTTTGGAAACGATGTAATTCCTAAGTACAGTTTTAACGCTAAAGAGTTGGACGAAGAAACTTATGAAGATGGTATAGGCATAACTTACAATTATAATGCTCATGGACAAGTAGAAAGCATTTACGATGAAAGTGGCGTAATGTGCTATGAATATGGCAATATGGGAGAAATTACCAAAGAAACAAGAATTTACACATTGCCGTTTTTG
>JAZSKB010000015.1:0-28704 GCA_045534635.1 Bacteroidales bacterium | reverse complement strand
CAGCCAAAACAATGTTAAATATCAAAAATGCTACAGAAAATGTTCAAATATTCGACATAACTGGTCGTTTGCTTATCAATGTAGAAAATAAAGAAACAAACTTGTTACAAATCAATGTTTCCAACTTGGCAAAAGGAATGTTTTTTGTTAAAATTGGCAACTATGCCACCAAGTTTGTAAAAGAATAGTTTTAGATTTTATTTTTTTTAAATTAAATACTTTTTTGTGTCCCGCAAGGCTTTCGGGACTTTTTTTTTTGCATTGTTGGAGAAACAATACTACAAATAAAAATAGAGTTGCATTCTTTTGCAACTCTATTTTTATATAATCCATTAATATTTTTTTTATCTTTCATCAACCCGTTTACGAAGTTTTTTCTTATCTTTCATCCACAAGCCATAAACTTCACTAACATTGCCCGCTGTTATAAAAGCGTTGATATTGTTTTTGTTAATGTAGGTCATCAAATTTGAAAATTCATCTTTTGTAAGTAAAATTTCCAATTCAATAGAACGTTCATTGGAATAACCACCTATCACTTCGTACAATGTACAACCTCTCATTAAATCATTAATTACATATTGACGAATTAATTCATAATCTTTGGAAACAATACAAACGCGTTTACGCATATTAAGTCCAGCAGTAAAATAATCTACTACCAAACCATTTATCCACGTACCAATCAAACCAATTACCACCATGTGAAACGGATTGATAGCAAATGCCGTACAACAAATAATTCCTCCTGCAATAGTAACAGAAGCACCAATATCAAAATGTAGATATTTATTAACTATTTTTGCCAAAATATCAAGCCCACCCGTTGAAGCATTGATTTTAAACAATATTGCTTGTGCTGCACTTAAAAGCAAAACAAAACACAACAAATCAAACCAAATATCTCCCATTAATGATGGAAATTCTACTCCTTGTTGGATAAAATTTTCGTAAGGAAAATAGGTTTCCAACAATCGCATCATTGGACCTAATATCAAAGCGGTATAAACAGTTTTTATTCCAAATTCTTTTCCGATTAAAAAATAAGCAAGAATCAATAAAACACTGTTTATCACTAATATAACGGTAGAAACTGGCAATGCGACACCAAACAAATTTTCAGATATACCACTAATGACAATCGATAACCCTGATATTGTTCCTATAATCAACTTACTCGGAACAAGAAAATAATACACCGCACAAGCCGTTATCAACATTCCTGCTGTCATAATAAAAAACTCTACCCAGAATTTTTTTGTCTTTAAAATTGCTAATACATCTTTCATAAAATATTGATATTAAAATATATAAAACTATTTTTGTTATAAATTTATCAGAATGCAAAATTAGTATTTTTTTTCAAGTAAAACATTTTTTTTTAATAAACATTTCAACATAATAAAAATTTGATTTTTCTCTCTTTTAAATAAAAAAATGCTAATTTTGCAAAATAATTTTAACACCAAAATACTAATAAAAATGAAACACTCAAAATTAAGAAAAACGTTTTTAATAAGTGGAATAATCCTTGTTAGCCTATTAGCATTATTGATTATTGTTCCAACTTTTTTTCAAAAACAAATTGTAGATTTGGCCCTCAAAGAAGCAAATGAAAGACTCAATGCAAAATTTTCTTTGGAAGATTTTCGCTTAACAATGTTTCGCAACTTTCCAAATCCGACAGTAAAACTTGAAAATGTTTGTGCAGAACTAAAAGGCGATTTTGAAGGAGATACTTTAGTTTTTGCCGAAAAAATATTTGTCAGCGTTGATTTGTTTAGTTTCTTTTCCGATGTTTACAAAATCAACAAAGTGAATATCAATGGATTAAAAGCAAATCTAAAAATAGATACCAATGGCAATGGCAATTGGAATATCTTTCCACCCGATACTGTAGAATCTGAACCATCGTCGTTTGCTTTAAATATGGAAAATATTTATCTTAAAAACATTGACATAAGATATTCTGATTATCAATCGAATATGTTTGCCGAAATTAAAAAACTAAATTTAAGTCTCAAAGGCAATTTATCTGACGAAGTTACAACCCTAAAAACAAAATTAACAACAGAAAGTGTTGATTTAAAAATGAATGGCATCAAATATGTCAACAATACTGCCATTGGTTTAAAAGCCCTTATCAATGCTGATTTAAAAAATAACAAATACACAATAGGAGACAATGAAATCACTATCAATGCTTTAATATTAAAATTAGAAGGATGGTTAGCATTGTTAAATAATGGCAATATGGATATGGATATTAATTTAGCGATGCAAAAAAACAACTTCAAGCATTTACTTTCACTTATTCCTGCCATTTATCAAAAAGATTTTGAAGATATAAAAGTAACGGGCAACATAGGATTTTCTGCATTTGCCAAAGGAACACTTTCAGAAGACAAATATCCTGCTTTTGGAGCAAATTTACAAGTCGCAAACGCTTCATTCTATTACCCTACTCTACCTGAGAAAATAAGCAACATAAATATTGCAGCCAATGTCAACAATCCCGGAGGCAGTTTGAATAATACTACTATCAATGTTAGCAAATTGCATTTAGAAATTATTAAAAATCCTTTCGATTTAACAGCCTTTATTGCTACTCCTATTTCCGACCCTAACATCAAATTAACAATGAACGGAAAAATCAATCTTGCTGACATCAAAAAAGTATATCCTTTTGACGATAATATTGATTTACAAGGAATTTTCTCTATGAATTTAGCACTCAAGGGATTATTATCTTACATCGAAAAAGAAGAATATCAAAAATTTGAGGCAAAAGGCAATTTAAATATCAAAGATGTTGTTTTAAAACAAGACAATGCACAATTGAAAAACGATATTGAAATCACTGAAGTTAATTTAGATTTTACACCTGCATACGCCCAATTATCGAAATGTGATGCCAATATTGGCAAAAACGATGTACATATTTATGGAAAAATTGAAAATTATATTCCTTACATTTTTAGCAATGCTTTACTAAAAGGAAATATCAATTTAACATCTAATTACATAAATATTAATGATTTATATTCTTCAGAAAATGAATCCTCTCCCGAAAACGACCAAGAAAATGAAGAAAGCACAACAGCACTCATTCAAGTTCCTGACAATCTGAATATTAATATTAACGCCAATATCAAAGAACTTATTTACGATAGAATAAATATGAAAAATACCATTTTGACTTGCGGAATAAAAGACAAAACACTATCAATCAATGAATTAAAAGCAGATATATTTACTGGTACTATCGGAATAAAAGGTTTTTATGCTTCTAAAAACGCATTACAAAGTTTGGCAAATATCAATCTTGACATCAATAACATTTCCACAAAAGAGTTATGCAAATCGTTTACTATTTTCGATAAATTTATGCCTATTTTATCCAAACTTAACAGCAATGTTGTTGTAAAATTAGCCCTTGAAACTACCCTAAACGAAACAATGTCTCCTGATTATAATAGCATAAATTCTAATGGGAAACTATTATTAACTAATATCGATATTCAAAATTTGGATATTGTCAACCAAGTGATAGAACAAATCAAAGTTGATAAACTTAAAACAATAAAAATTAAAGATTTAGCATTGGCTTATACTATCAAAAATGGTCAATTGCTAACACAAGCATTTGATTTTGACATAGATAAAACAAAAGTCAACGTAGAAGATGGTTATGTCGGTTTAGATAAATCATTACATTATACCGCTGTGGTAAAAATACCTACTTCGATTATGGGAAAACAAGCCATTGATTACGCACAAGGATTGATAAATCAAGTCAATGCCAAAGGTGCATCTTTATCTATGGGCAATACTGTTGATTTTGCAGTTAACATTGGAGGAACTATTGATAAACCCAAAGTTAGCATCGGAATGAATAAAGCTCGTTCTATAAAAGAAAATGTGTCCGAAAAAATAGAAGAGGTAAAACAAGAAGTGGTAGAACAAGCCAAAAACACCGTCAACAAAGCCCTTGAAGAAGCACAAATCCAAGCAAATAAATTACTCAATGCAGCACAACAACAGGCCGACGCATTGGTAAAAGCACAAAAAAATGCGAATGATAAAATTCTATCAGAAGCAAAAGCAAAAGCAGATAAAATAATAGCCGAAGCAAAAAATCCTATAGAAAAAATTGCTAAACAAAAAACGGCTGATGTTATATTGAAACAAGCACAACAAAAAGCCGATGAACAAACAGTAGCAACACAGAAAAAAGCAAATCAAATCATTGCAGAGGCAAAAGCAAAAGGCGATGAATTAATCAACAAAGCAAAACAATAATTCTTATGACATCGAAAGAAGAAATCGCCAAAAATTGGCTAACACGTTATACAGGTTTACCGCTCAATCAATTTGGGGAGTACATTTTATTGACCAATTTTAAAAATTACGTAGAACTTTTTGCCGAAAAATACCGTGTTGATATTATAGGTAGAGACAAAACAATGCTCAACGCAACCGCCGACAATATCACAATTATAGATTTTTCTATGGGAAGCCCAATGGCTGCTACAATTATGGATTTACTCACTGCGATAAAACCCAAAGCGGTACTTTTTTTGGGGAAATGCGGTGGAATAAAACACATCAATCAACTCGGAGACTTTATTATTCCTATTGCTGCCATTCGAGGAGAAGGAACTTCCAACGATTATTTTCCGCCAGAGGTGCCAGCACTTCCTGCTTTCAATTTACAAAAAACAACATCTTCTACTATCCGTGATTTTGGTTTAGATTATTGGACAGGCACTGTATATACAACCAACCGTCGATTGTGGGAATTTGATGAAAATTTCAAAAATTATTTACGCAAAATTCGTGCAATGTGTGTAGATATGGAAACTGCAACATTGTTTTCTGTTGGTTTTCACAATCATATCCCTACAGGAGCGGTTCTTTTGGTCAGCGACCGCCCAATGATTGCTGGAGGTATCAAAACTGAAGAAAGTGACAACAAAGTTACAAAAGATTTTGTACGTTTACACCTTGAAATTGGGATTTCTTCTCTAAAAAAATTGATGGAAAACAATATCACAATAAAACATTTACGATTTGAATATTAGCAAGTTACATTAAAAAATCAATAATAATTATTTGAAATTCAAAAAAAAAAGCATTTTATTGCATTTTGTATGTTAAAAAATTGTACCTTTGCAGTCGGAAATAAAGAAGAAGAAATAGAAAAAATTAAAGTAAATCAGTTATGTATTTAACACCTGAAGTAAAAAAGAATATTTTTAAAGAATTTGGCAAATCTGAATTTGACACTGGTTGCATTGAAGGACAGATTGCATTATTTACACAACGTATTCTTCATTTAACAGAACACGTTAAGAGAAATCACAAAGACTTAAATACCGAACGCTCACTTGTTCGACTCGTTGGTAAAAGAAGAAAATTGTTAGATTATCTAAAACGCACCGACATCGACAGATATAGAGCAATTATTAAAAAACTCAATCTCAGAAAATAAGTTTTTCATGATAGAAAGGAGGCAAGCTATCTTGCCTCTTTTTATATGCGTATAGAAGACAATTCTTATTTTGTCTTCTGTTGTTTTATAATTTATAATACACATCAAGATGATAGTTACAAAAACTTTTAATATGAATAATGGTCAACAAATTACCATAGAAACTGGTAAGTTGGCCAAACAAGCAGACGGAGCAGTTGTAGTTCGTTGTGGAAAAACGATGCTTTTAGCAACAGTATGTAGTAAAAAAGATGCTGTTGAAGGTACCGATTTTATGCCTTTATCGGTAGAATATCAAGAAAAATATGCTGCTGTTGGTCGTTTTCCAGGCGGTTTTTTCAAAAGAGAAGCCCGTCCATCTAATTACGAAATACTTATTGCCCGTTTGGTAGATAGAGCATTACGTCCTCTTTTTCCAGAAGATTATCACGCTGAAACCCAAGTGCTTGTAACACTTATTTCTGGTGATAAAAACGAATTACCAGATGCCTTGGCAGGATTAGCAGCCTCTGCAGCATTAGCAGTTTCTGACATTCCTTTCCATGGACCTATTTCAGAAGTTCGTGTTGCTCGTATTAATGGCAATTACGAAATCAACCCAACAGCTGCAGACCTTGAAAATGCAGACCTTGATATTATTGTTGCTGCTTCTATGGACAATATTATGATGGTTGAAGGGGAAATGAATGAAGTACAAGAAGCAGACCTCTTGGAAGCATTGAAAGTGGCACATGAAGCAATTAAAATTCAATGTCAAGCACAAATAGAATTGGCACAAGAAGTTGAAAAAGCAAAAGTTAAACGCGAATATTGCCACGAAACCAACGATGAAGAACTTCGCCAAAGAGTGAAAAATGAAACTTATGACAAAGTAGTTGCAGTAGCGTCACAACCTACAAGCAAACAAGAACGAACAGAAGCATTTGAACAAATATTAGCCGACTTTTTGGAAACTATTCCAGAAGAAGAACGCGAAGAAAAAGAACCTATGGTGGCTCGTTATTACAACGATGTCGAATGGGAAGCGGTTCGCAATGTAGTTTTAGACACTCGTACTCGTTTAGACGGAAGACAATTAGACCAAATTCGTCCTATTTGGTGCGAAGTTGATTATTTGCCTTCTGCTCATGGTTCGGCGATTTTTACACGTGGTGAAACACAATCTTTATCAACTTGTACCTTAGGAACAAAATTAGACGAACAAATAATTGATGGAGCAATTATTGAAGGAACAAGCAACTTTCTGTTACACTACAATTTTCCTCCATTTTCTACTGGCGAAGTAAAACCAATAAGAAGCACAGGAAGAAGAGAAATTGGACACGGAAATTTAGCAATGAGAGCACTTAAACCTATGTTGCCTACAGGCGAAGATAATCCTTATACTATACGTATTGTTTCCGATATTTTAGAATCTAATGGTTCTTCTTCTATGGCAACAGTATGTGCTGGTACTTTAGCCTTGATGGACGCAGGTGTTAAAATCAAAAAGCCAGTTTCTGGAATTGCTATGGGAATGATAAGCGACAGCAAAACAGGAAGATACGCTATTTTGTCGGATATTCTTGGCGATGAAGACCATCTCGGTGATATGGACTTCAAAGTTTGCGGTACTGCAGATGGTATTACCGCTTGTCAAATGGATATAAAAGTAGAAGGTCTTTCTTACGAAGTATTGGCAGAAGCATTGGAACAAGCACGCCGTGGACGTTTGCATATTTTGGGCAAACTCACCGAAACCATTGCAGAACCAAGAGAAGATTATAAACCTTTTGTTCCTCGTATTATCAAAATGATTATTCCAAAAGATTTTATTGGAGCTGTAATTGGTCCTGGTGGAAAAGTAATACAAGAAATGCAACGCGAAACCAATACCATTATTACCATTACCGAAGAAGGAGAAAGCGGTATTGTTGACATTGCCTCTTCTGATAAAGAATCTATCGAAGCGGCTATTGCTAAAATCAAAGCAATTATTGCTGTACCAGAAGTTGGTGAAATTTACAATGGTTTAGTAAAAAGCATTACTCCTTTTGGTGCTTTTGTAGAAATATTACCCGGAAAAGATGGATTATTACACGTTTCCGAAATTGACTACAAACGCATTGATAATATTGAAGATGCTATAAAAGTTGGTGACCATATTGAGGTAAAACTTATCGAAATTGATGCCAAAACAAACAAATTGCGTCTTTCTCGCAAAGTATTATTACCAAAACCTGAGGGTTACGTTGAAACAGATTCCAATAAAAAGAATTTTCACAAAAAACATAATCCAAAAGATAACAAAAATAACTAAATTTAATATTTCAATTTTTTTCATAAAGGGGATTTTGTCCCCTTTTTTTAACAATAAAATAAAACAATTGTAATGAGAGAAGTTAGAGTTCGTTTTGCCCCAAGCCCTACTGGAGCGTTACACATTGGTGGAGTGAGAACTGCATTGTACAATTATTTGTTTGCAAAACAAAACAATGGCAAATTAATTTTGCGTATTGAAGATACTGATTCTTCTCGTTTTGTCCCTGGTGCTGAACAATATATTATTGAGTCCTTTCAATGGTTGGGCATCACTTTCGACGAAGGTGTACATATTCCTAACAAAAACAATATTTCTTATCGACAATCGGAACGAAAGGCAATATACAAACAATATGCTGAACAATTATTGGAAGCCGGTCTTGCTTATATTGCTTTCGATACACCAGAAGAAATTGATTATCAACGAAATAAAATCGCAAATTTTCAATACGATGCTCAAACTCGTATGAAAATGAAAAATAGTTTAACACTTTCAAAAGAAGAAGTGGAAGGAAGACTTAATGCCAACCAACAATATGTTATACGTATAAAAATAGAACCTAATCAAGATATAGAAGTTCAAGATTTGATATGTGGAAGCGTTCACATCAATTCAACAATATTAGATGACAAAGTTTTGTGGAAATCTGCCGATGGTTTGCCGACCTATCATTTAGCCAATATTGTTGACGACCATTTAATGAATATTTCACATGTAATACGTGGAGCCGAATGGTTACCTTCTGCCCCACTACATTTGTTGTTATATCGTTATTTAGGTTGGGAAGATACTATGCCACAATTTGCTCATCTACCACTTATTTTAAAACCAGAAGGCAATGGAAAGTTAAGTAAACGCGATGGCGATAGATTGGGATTTCCTGTTTTTCCTTTGCAATGGACAGACCCTAAAACTGGCGAAATATCTTCTGGCTATAGAGAACAAGGTTATCTTCCTGAAGCAGTTATCAATTTTTTAGCTTTACTTGGTTGGAATCCTGGAACAGAACAAGAATTGTTTACTTTGGAACAACTTATCGAACAATTTTCTTTAGATAGAGTTAGTAAATCTGGAGCAAAATTCGATTTTGAAAAAGCCAAATGGTTCAATCATAAATATTTACAAAAAACACCTATTGAACAACTTACTTGTCGTTTTCAAGAAATATTGAAAAATCACAATATTGTTGCTCAAGATTGTTATGCTAAAACCATAGTTGAAATGATGAGGGAACGCATCAATTTTGTAAGCGATTTATGGGAACAATCGGCATTCTTTTTTGTTGCTCCCGATAGTTACGATAAACAAACCATAAAAAAACGTTGGAAAGACGATACCCCACAACGATTAAGAGACATTGTGACTATTTTGGTAAACATTCCCACTTACGACAAAAATGAGGCTCACGACAAAGTTATTGAATATATCACTAATAATGAACTAAACATGGGACAAATTCTCAATTCCTTACGCTTGGCATTGGTGGGTGCTCCCAAAGGTCCTGACTTGTTTGATATTATACAATTATTAGGACTTGAAGAATGTAAAAACAGAATTGAGAAAGCCATTTTAGTAATTACCAATTCACAAAATTCTGATTAAGTTGCATTATGAGCTATGTTTTTTAAATTTTTCATTTTTGGGCGACAATAATGTCGCCCATTTTTTATAAAAAAAAGGCAACGAAAATGTTGCCTTCAAAAAAAACTAAAATTAAATTTTAAATATTATAATAAAAAAAATTGATTTTCAAAATATAAAAAACAATTATTCTTCTGCATTTGCCAAAGCATTTTCATCAACATTTCGTGTTGACAAAACACTTACTAAAATTTTTGATGCTGGTTCCATCAATGTGATATTTTCTATTTGAATATCAGAAACTTTAATCGTATCTAATATATCCAATTTACTAATATCTACTTTTATATTTTCTGGAATATGAGCCAACAAACCTTTTACACGAATTTTACGTACTTTTTTGCTCAATTTTCCACCTTTCATCACACCAGGAGAATTTCCTTCTATTCGCATTGGTATTGCTATGCAGATAGGTTTTTCATCGATGATTTCTAAAAAGTCCACATGCAATATTTTATCTGTTACCGGATGATATTGAACTTCTTGAAGTATTGCTTTGTGCATTTGACCTTCTACTGTTATCTCTGCATAACATACCTCTGGGGTATATATCAAATTAGCAAACGACAATTCATTGATTAACAAATGTTTTTGTGTTCCTTGTCCATACAATACACATGGAATCATACCAGATGCTCTTTGCATTTTTGCATCTTTTTTCCCTACGTTCTCTCTTAGAGAACCGCTCATTGATACTGATTTCATCTTTTTATTTATTTATTTAAATTTTTACTATTTTTCAATTTTGCAAAGATACAAAAAAAATCAATACCATTTGACATTAACAACAATATTATTTTTATTTACTTATTTTTCAATAAATTAAATAGAAAACAAATACTATTTGGTAATCAAAATTTTATCCAATTCTATTTACTTGAAAATGTTATTTTAGAAAAAAAGTAATTTTTAATTAGAAATAATTGCAATTTTTTATGTACTTTTGTAATGTACTTTTATAGTATTAATGCCATTTATAGACGAACGAGCTTCGAACAAATCCCTAACCTTATTATCATCAACTACTTGTCCCTGCTTATATTCTGTTCCCATAACTACTTTATAAATATCTTACATAACATTCTCCACAACCAATTATTAAATGGTCTTATAATATATTGTCTATTGCAAGTATCAACAACATAACAACCGAATTTCATTTTAAAATCAGTTATTCCGTCAACAAAATGCTTGTCGCCAAAATTATTATTCTTCGCAACCTGACCAAATGTAAATCTCTTACACCCCATTTTTTTCAGTTCCTTTATCACATACCAATGCTCAAAAGCCCCTGCACCATAGTTGTTTTTCTTATTCCCTCCTAATGTAAGATACGAAACATCACCATACAACACGGCTTCATTTGCCGACAGTACTTCTTCCCCATGCTTTGTAACGCCAACATACGAAACACCATACTTTGTGCCAAAATTTATTTCATGCTCTACATACTTTGGATTAGGACCAGATTTACTTTGACCTGAATATGTTTCCCGCAACATATCTACAACATATTGGGAATCATGCGAAACAAAAAATGACAATCCTGCTTCCTCTGCCTTCCTTATACTTCGGCGATGATTACGGTCTATTGCCTTATGCAATTCTTCTTCCGATTTTTCCAAATCCAGATACGCCAAACCGTATTCCACTTCGTTGCACTTGTACTTCTTTATATTGCATAGCAAATCCTTACCTCCATAAAATCCCTTAACAGAGAAAACACAAGGTTTCAATTTAGCGATTATTTTTTCGACCTCTGCATTTATGGCATTAACTACTGCTATCGCATCTTTCCCTGAAAGTACAATAATTTCGCCGAACTGTCCCAAGCTTTTTGATAGCATTGGAAGTTTTGTGCCTTGACTATACCTCAACTGCACCCCTCCTACCAACATGTCACCATCAAACACTTGCACATATATACTCTTACCTCCATAAAATGCCGAAATCTCGGAATACATTGTCGTCTGAACAAAATTTCCACACTTCTTGCACAAAGCATTCCATTCATCAATAGTTCTCGGATTATCGTATGAAACAACTACTTCCATAATTTGTCACCTTCATTAAAACAATAATCTATACAACTAAGACCTTTTTCAAAATTTCCATGTAATTGACTATACATAGGATGTACAAAATCGGTATATTTTACAATTATTCCATTATCAACAAACAAGTGCTCATTATGATATTTTCTACCTCCATTTCCAGACAAATAGGTATCACAACCATTTAATTTACAAATATCAATAAGACGCATATTTCTATCGGAAGACAGTTTTCCCATAGAAGATGCAAAAACAATCTTGGTATCTATTCCCATATACCTGCAAATATTTTCTATTATGTTTACATTAAACTCCGAAAGATTATCAGTATTATAATTCACAAGATTTTCCACAATAGGATAAAATGTTTCAAAATGCTTAGACCTTTTATATTGGAAAAAGATAGTTTTAAGCATGGTGTCACGCCATTTTCTATTATTATCAATTTGTATGTCCTTGATAAGCTTACTTTCTCTTTTCTTTATGGGAATAGTTATCCATTGAACTCCAGAAGAGGTCTTTATTTTTGTTCTATTAGTTATAGCATCGGCTGTTCCTATTTCTATATCAACCGTATCAAGAATTACAAATACATCAGATTTTACTATCTTATAAAAATAGCCTAACCACGGAAAAAAATTGGGTTGATGTATAGCACAAACTTTCTGCATTACAACGATTTATATAATTCAATTAATTTCTCTTGTTCGTTTTCCCACGTCAGAATATTCGAAGCGACAATAGTATTTTTTTGCAAAACGGCATAGTCGTTCAATATTGCATCAAAACCATTAATATAAGCTTCTTTTTCATCAGGGTTTACACATATGCCACACTTATAGGTTTCCACAATGTTCCGATATTCAGGCTGCTGCGTAGCCAATATTGGGATACCTGCATTTATGTATTCAAACAATTTATTGTCAAGAGCGAACCAATATGACATATCATTCTTGTTCCAAGTAGGCACAAGTCCAACATCAGCAGAACTTAAATATGAAGAAATTTCACTTGGTGTAATTAAGCCATGAAAATAAACATTTGTAGCACTTTTTGCCTTTACATATTCGTGTATTGGATCGGCATTCTTGTTTTCTCCGCAAATAAAAATCAATGCCCTATTCGGAACATTAGCAAATTCGTCAATTACTTGTTCGAGATTTAATGTTCTAGGATATATGTTTGCTCCTATAAAAACAAGAATTTTTGTTGACTGCGAAATACCAAACTTTTCGCGTAAAATATTTGTTTTTTCAACAAGATTACTTTTTTCTGGAATATTGCGAACGACACAAACCTGCTTTTTTGCCTTTAAATATTTCCGAAGGTCATTTGCCAACGAATCGTTAACCGTAATAATCTGGTCAATATACTTATGATTACGTTTTTCTCGTATTATCTGCAACTTCCTTACGAGATACGACTTCAGCAGAATTGAAAAACTATTGAAGTTAGAAACATTAAGCGGCCAAGAATGAAAAAGTTCATGGGAATCATAGACAAGTGTTACAGATGGTTTTATCTTCTTTATACAAGTGCCAAGATGCAACATAGCCTGGTCGTTGGCGTGAATGATGTCGAACTCAAACGACCTTACTATTTCCGATGCATATCTCTTAAAGCATGATGATTTCTTTATATCATAAATGTCCCTGTTCAAAATTCTATGAACCTTAACGCCATTTATGTCTTCCCTTTCTGGCAATTCCTTGCCCTTGACAGCGACAAGATTCACATCAAATCCTACCCCGACAAAGGTTTCTGCTTCTCGCGACACTCTCCTATCGTTGGTAAAAGAATTATCAAGCAATACAAGTATTTTCTTCATTTTAACTATTTTGCTAATATTTAGAATATCATTCTTAATACTTCAAAAGCCTCAGCGTATTGACAACCTATCTGCACTCCTCTTGTTCTTGCAAGCGAAAATACAAAATCCTTTGACATATAATCCTTTCTTGCCTGCGATTTGTATTCCTGCAAGGCATTGTATTTAGACATGAGATGTCTTTCCTCCAAAGGCACAAACGAAGTGGTATCAAACGACAGGTTGTTCCATATCAATTCGTAGCCAAGTATGTTCGTAGTTTTAAAAGCACGCAAACCTTCCTGTGCTATAGTCGAATGGTCCTGATGTATATCATGCGGACTTGGCATGAACACCATATCAGGCTTAAGTTCCCTTTTCAAGCGGACCATTTCCTCAAGTATAGGCTGACGCGAATAGTTCAACTTACGAACCTCATAGTCATATATAAAAAGATTATCAGGTTTTATACCGAGTTTCGCGGTTGCATTCCTTACCTCTATTTTCAGCACATCCTTTTCAAAACCTTCCGGCACAGACTGTTCTGCCGTAGAAAATGCAGCATAATAAACATTTGCACCTTCCTCTATCAGGCGGCTTATTGTTCCGCCTACGCCCAATTCTCCGTCATCGGTATGCGGAGCAAGTACCAATATGTTGTTATAATTTCTCATCTAAATTATTTTATTTATTTTTTATATGGCAAATAACATAATTTTAAATTATTGCAAAGATAACAATTTTATTTGTATCTAACTCTGACATGTTAACATAATACCATAAAAAAATATAATATTAATAAATTCCTTTTAGATTTACTTACCTAAGCATTTTTTTCAACTTGAACTTTGCAGCCTCCTTGTAATACTGCATTTTTAATTCAAACTTAGAATATTTTGGAGGAGGATTAAATGGATAGTTTAGAAGTTCTGGCCAATTAGACTCAATAATTCGCTTATACACATGGCAATTTTTCTTATTTCTCAACTCATTGGGAATTGCTAATAACATATTAAGAAATTCTCTATTACTAAATGGCACAAACACATCAAATAAAAAGTCCGATTCCAACTGAGAAGCCGCTTGCCATTGTCCTTCCCGTTGTTCCCAAAAAACGAAATCCAAAACATTATAATCGTATTTTCTACATACATTATTTACCTCGACCAAGTATGATTCCATTTGCCGTCTCAATTCTGGTACTTCTGCGATATAACCAAAATTCTGATGTTTCAAATTTTCTATTGAAACAACATCGGGATGCGGCTGAGACTGATAATAATAATTTTCTGCCGTTTCCGCAGACGCTCCCCTTATAACAATCATATTGTCTGGATATTTATTAAGCATTGAACCCAAATATTTTCTCCAAATAGGGTGAGGCAATACAAGACCGCTATTATAAAACTTTCGAAAATCACCATTTTTCCTTACATTTTTTATTGGATGGAATTTTAATCCTAAATCAGAAAGAATCAACTGTGACAAATAATAATCGGACTCTTTTCTTGAATTGTAACTAATCCAGAAATAAATATTATCTACATTATCACGGCTTAGTGCCAATAATGTTCTGCTATCAACCCCAGATGTTATACTCAAAGATACCGACTCCCGCCCACATAAAGCATTAATACTATTTTTCAGCAAAGACACCGTTTCTTTTATGGTTAATTCTATATCGGTTTTATTGGTTAACTTTTGCAATTGCTGATTAGGGGAAAAACGAACAATCTTTCTTTCTTCAATGTCCAAATAATGATTTGGAATTAATTGATATACATTCTCAAAAAAACAATACCCTACAGGCCATGCATAAGTTGACGATGAAAAATAATATGAAGAATCACAATATTTTTTTAGAGTACCTTTCTCTTTCAATGGCTCAACAACACTCATCAACTTGATATTTGATGAAATATTAATCCCATAATTAGTATATGAGTAAAAAATAGATTTAAAACCAGAGGCATCATTTATGCCATATATTTTCTCCCTGAACTTGCAAAACAACGCAAATCTGCCCGACAATGGATACAGAAAATGCAGAACACTCTCAAATGTATCGCATCTCGCAACCATATCATCCATTATCTCAGAATTGTTTTTTTCTGGGAAATGCGGATTTATCCAATAACCCAAAAGGAGAAATTCTCTATCTTCAATATTTCTTTTATGCACTTGTAACGATTGTTCTGCATAAACATTCATTCCGTTGAAAGTTTCCTTTTGCCAGCCATCAAGTGCTGCAACTTCTTTGGCTGTTATTAAATATTGCCGTCTGAATTTTATAAGTTCCATAATTTTTGTATATTAAAATATCCTGTACCAATTATCAACAAATCCTCGTCAACGTTGATTTCAATTTTTCATACTGAGATTCAAAAAGATAATATTCATTAAATATATGCTTACCATTTTCTGCGAGTTTTATTCTCTGACTTTCATTATCCAGTAATGATGTGATACATGATTCCCATTCCTGCTCTGTTGTAGCAATCAATACATCTCTTCCTGTTTCAACAAATTCTGATATTGCTACATTTGAACACACCTGAGGTATTCCACACATAAGGAACTCCTGATGTTTCATTGCAATCTTCCCTTTTGTCCTGATATTTACATCCAGATATGGGGAAATGCCAATATCAAATGATGCAATAAGGTCATAATAGTCATCACCATAGAAATGATGTTCCACATTTAACCCTTCAAGTTTAGTGTCAAGATTCTTTCGACAGATATACCTGAAAACAAATTCGTGAGTCTCCCGCACTTTCTTTAATACAGGAAGCAGACGACGAACCTGTTCAAAATTCGGAGGAGAGCCCATCCAGCCTATAATTGGAATATCCTTAATTTTATGTTCCTGTTTAATTATATAATTATCTGTTGGAATTGTCCAATATATTTGGTTAACCTTAAACCTGTCTCCATACATTTCCATCTGAAATTTAAAACCAACAGTAATCTCATCCGCTTGTTTCAATGTATCCTCCATTAACTTTGGATTTGCAGAATAATCTCCGCCATCTGTCGTATCAATTATCAATCGGCACACAACATTTCGTAATCTCTTCTCTATGTATGCAGTTTTTCGTGGATAATCAGGAATAATGCTACGGCTTATCCATATTACATCATAATTGTGAGCATTTAATATTTGTGGCAACCTTCTCCATAAGCATTTCGCAAAAAACAAATATCTATGAGTCCAAGAACCATTATCCGCCGCAGTACATTCTGCCAAGGTGTTTATGTAAAAATTGTCATATTGAAATCCATCATTCTCAAAAAACTTCTTCCAACCACCCAACCGTATATTAGAACCAGTCAAATCTATAGGTGTGTACCAATATGCAGCAATTTTTTTTATTGGGACACTTTTATCTTTTTTGCAATATATTATTGAATACATACACACTACAAAATTCACAAACAATTCTACACATCTTAAATACAAATATGCAAACTTCCGCAACACCCAATCCATACGCTTATTTTTTAGAGCTATTTTTGGCAAAATACAACTTTGGAGAACTTACAAATGTTCGAATATACGCACATAATTTCTTCCATCTGCTTGTATAACTCCATGTTATAGAATTCCATAACATATCATACAAATTAATTCCAGCCTCCCTATAGTTAAGCCATTCTTTCTTATGCTTCCTTAACAAATATATCCGACCTTCAACACTCCTACCTTGATTTACAGATATATTATCATTTCCTCCGACATAATATTCGAATAGAATTTCTGGAACAGTAGTATAATTTGCTGTTTTACTTAACATTATATGCGTATCATATTCTTGATGCGAAGGGCAATTCTCATCTAAACCGCCAATCTCGTACAATTTACTTTTTCTTACAATGCTACTTGGAAAAAACACATAAACCTTCCACGAAAGCAAATCCTCATGAATATTTCCTTCACAATCCCACTTCCGAGTTGCTATAATTTGTTTAGAATCGTTATCAATAACATTAGTGAAACAGGTTACAACATCTATCTTTTCATTTATCGCACCATATAGCTTTTCCAGAAAATCGTTATGCACAATATCGTCAGAATCCATAAACCACATCCAATCGGCACTCGAATGATATAGACCTGTATTTCTCGCCCCTTGTGCTCCTTTCTTCCGCTCGTTCAGCTTATAATGAAATCTGCTATCTTTTTGCTCGTATGCTTCTATTAGTTTCCTTGTGTCGTCTGTGGAAAAATCATCAACAACTATACATTCCCAATCGGATAAGGTCTGAGAAAGTATACAATCTAAAGTTCGACCTATAACCTTTTCTCGATTGTATGTCGGAATAACTATTGATATTTTCGGAGAATTTTTCATAATATTTTTAGCAAATACATAATCAACCAATTACACTATATTAACAAATTAAGGGTTAAAAGATTTTTTCAATACATAATATTTAGGAAAATATTTCTTTAGAGTTTCTCCAATAAAAAAATTTAACCACTTAAATCCTATACATATTCCCCAAAGCAAACAAAAAGCAACAGCCTTATCATCAACAATTTTGGACTGTAAACCGTTGTCATAATTTCCAACAATTTCTGTATATATGACATATTTATTCATTTGAACTATCTATTTTTACAATTCTAAACAATATTATTCATCAATATTTTTTTCTTACTCTCAACCAATATACAACATTTCTGCTTACATGATATATCTTTTTCAGCTTAAATCTTGTAAATAAGACATAAAGTATCATTAAATAAGAATAGAAACAATTCTTTATATTTCCAGTTTCAATATATAATTTTATAATACTTTTCAATAAATTAACTCTAAGATTAAATATATATTTTTTTACGTCCTCGTTTTTTTTATGCACAGATTCAAGAAAAGTCAATGTTTTATAGGAATTTATTTTTTTATATAATTCTGATTTCATCTGCCACACACCTCCAGTATGCACTCTACATACTGAATTGCTAATATCCAACATAAACTTACCTTTACCATATTTTCCTACTATTGAAGCTATTATAGTATCTCCATTAATTAATCTTTTGGCATTTTGCATTTCAATCAATGCTTTACTAATAATAGTTTGTCTATATATCACTGTTGGAGTCGGAGGTGTATAAGCACACATCAAGTCAAACTCAGACCAATCATGACACATTTTTTCTGTGTAATACAATTTCATTTTAGATTCAGTAATAAGATTTCCTTTTTCATCAATAATCTTTGCATCATGAAAAGCCAAGACATATTCCTCATGCTCCTCCAAAAACTCCACCTGCTTTTGCAACTTGAACATATCTGTCCAGTAGTCATCACCTTCACAAAAAGCAATATATTTACCTTTAGCACGTTCAACATTCAAAGTCATACCAACATAACCTTTCCCTTTTGAATATTGATTTTCAGTCTGATAAATTGGTTTAAATAAATCGGGATATTTTGCTGTATATTCACGGATAATTTCAGCAGAATTATCTGTAGATGCATCATCATGAACAAGTATTTCTATCGGAAATGTTGTTTGTTGCATTACAAAACCATCAAAACACTCTCGTAAAAATGGTTCGTGGTTGTAAACCAAACAACAAATACTCACCATTAATGACCGTTCTATATCTATACCATTGCTTTCCATTACCTTTTACTAATTTTATAGGAATAAATATCTTTTCCAACCATCACTTTTAATATATAAATTCCTTGTGCAAAACTATCTATGTTAATATTTTTTTGGTAAACTCCTTGTTGATTCTGATTATCTTGTTCTTTATGTAAAAGTTTTCCATAAACATCATATACTTCCCATACTATAGTTGATGATTCCGCCACACCATAACAAATATTAAATTTATCAACAACAGGATTAGGATAAGGCGGTTGCACAAAATTACTTTGACTCAATATCTGACATTTTTCTCTTTTTTCTGCTTCAGACATAGGAGATATTATATAGTCATAAGGTGTTGATAAATATACACAGGCATAATCGACAGTAGAATTCTTAACAATGGAGGTACGAAATGTATAAAATCGCATTTCTCCTGCTGGCAACGGCAGGCTATCGGTTTCATAGAACGTAAGATTATCATAACTAAATGCATATTGTAACAACGGCAATGCTCTATTGCCCTTGTTGAGTACCAATATTTGCGGTGTCAGCACCCCATTTTTGTCCGATAATTGAAAATCCAATAAATACGCGTCCAAATGATATGACGGTAATACTATTGTCTTTTTTTGTTCATTGATGCAATTACTTTCATTAGCGACTATCAAACTTACCTCATAACTACCTGAAGCGTGAAAATCAAAATCTGGATGTTCCTCGGTAGAATTGCCCAACACATCAAACTGCCAATTATAAGTATTCGCATTTAAACTATGATTGATAAAATGAAGTGTATATAATCCATCCGTAGCATAGTCATAACTAAAATCCGCCTTAGGAGATGACGATACAAAAAAACTTTTCCATGCAGAATCGGAACAAGAATTGGTATCATATACATATAATTTTAAAATATGTGTTCCTGCACTATCTGCTAATATCATGGGCTTTTTTTCGGAATAAGTTTTACCCGCATAATCCCATAAATAGGTCAGATTATTCCCTTCACTATCAATAAAGGATACATCTTGTATGTTTAAAGTATCGTATTGACATACATCGTTTACATAAAAATCCGCACGCGGAAGCGGTGCAACATGTATATCTGCTTCACTCTCGGAACTGCAACCATTGAGATATTGTAATTTCAAGACCACATGATAATCACCTGATTGCTGTATCATCATTTGGGCATGATTAGCATGACTCTCTAATGTTTGCCCATTAATACTCCAATGACGATTAATTACTTTTTGCTCTACTGGCAATTCCGTAATATCATTCAAATATAGAACGTCTCCTACACAAGGATGATGGTATATAAAATCGGCTTGTGGATTAGGTTTTACATATATCGTATGGATAACACTATCGAAACAACCTAAAATATTTTTAGCTATTAAACACACTTGATGCATTCCAGTATCAGTAAAGATATATTCTGGCTGAATCAATTCAGAACTATCTTCTTCCGAAAAACGCCATGTATATTCATTCACTCTATACTCCGAACGAGTATAATTTTGAAAAGATACAGAAGCATCTTTACATGCCATTATAGGAGAAAACTCAGGTTCTGGCAAAGAATACACTGTTACCATTTGACTAAAATCCTGCTCACATCCAGAAGAACTCACACAATGCAGGCTTACCCTATACATACCAGAAGTATCATACAAATGTTTTAAACCTTGTAAAGCAGAAGTAGGTGTTAATTGTTGTCCATCACCAAAATCCCATTCCGATAATACGATGGTAGTGCCATCATCGGTAATGGAGGTATTAACAAAGGAGGTGCTATCTCTCTTACAAATATTATCTGCCGTAAAACTTACTAAGGGGGCATTGCCTTTTTTTACTACATAAATACTATCCCTACCAATACATCCTATACTATCTTGCACTTGAACCCCATAGTAGCCTGTTTGTGTAAAAGTAGTATTGAGGGTATTACTATCCCCTGTTGACCATAGTATATTATAATTATTTATAGTTGGAGGGTAATTTAACTCTATATCATTACCATTACACAAAGAATCCACACTTACTATAGATGTATTATAAGATAAACTATCTACCTGTATAGTAAATTTTTCTATATAAAAACGATTGGTAATATCTGTTAAAATTACATAATATTTTCCTGATTTATCCGTATTAAATTGTTCTCCTATTTGTCCATTACTCCATTGATAGGTGTAAGGATATTGATAATTCATATCCCATTTTACACTATCACCATAACAGATGAGTGTATCTGATATCGTAGGTACATTAAGAAATACTTCTATCGAATCCGTCTCCTGCCAACCAAAACGATTGATAGTAGTGAGCCAATACGTCCCATTTTGTTGAACAGTAATACTTGCTGTAGTATCCCCCGTACTCCACAGATAAGAAGTATATTCCTTATCAGGTTGCAACACCATAGAACATAATGAAGTAGTTACTATATTTTTTCCTAAATTTAAACGTCCATGATATTTTTCTGATAGGTATTGGGATAAATATAAATGACTATTACTATCTATATAGGCATTATAATAGATAAACTCAGGAATATTTCCTTGCATATTATATCCAGAAAGAAATAAATTTCCTAATATTAATCCTTGCATATCATAGGTTCCAACATTTCCGATAAAAATACTAGTATCATTTTTAGTTACTTTTGAATTCGCTTTATTAAAATATGCTACAAATTTAGTATAATCAAAATTAATAGAAGAAAAAGCATTACCATATACGACATTACGACTAGCAAGAATCTCAATTGTTTGTAAAGTAGAAGAATATCCAAATTGATTTCTATAAGATACATCTTCCCCACTAAAAGCTACACGAGTATTCGCATTGGCAGGAGAAGTTAATTTCCACAAAAAACAATAGGTATTGGGTTGTGAAAATCTAATAGTACTATTCATTCTCAATTCATCATCCTGACCATCAAAATAGATGGAAGGAGAATTGTTTATGGAACTATCAATAGAAATTAACACTGGTCGTTTAGCAATAGTTAGTTGAGATAAATGTCGATTATTTCCACTTTTATCGTATAAAGTATCTATATGCATCAAAGTATCCGTTACATGACAACTATCTGCAGCATACCAACCCACCAAATTCGGTATCATACGTGGAGTAAAATAGATAAATTTTAGAATATGACCATAGGTTCCTCCTTGTGGCATCAATCTCCAATAATAAATATTATCGGGCAAGAAGCCTCTTACCACCGTGTCTGTTCTATATACATCTACATTGACCAACAATTGTGTAAAATCCGTATCGGTCGCTATCTGCAAATGATAAATAGAAGTAGCAAGATATGAGTTCCATTGAAAATGCACCGTATCAACAAACACCATTTGTCCATCTTTAGGAAATATAGGTCGTATATATTGTGCGGTTAAAACCATGTAATTTATAAAAAATATTGCTATTAATAAAATATATTTACGATACTTGTTCATTTATTACATATTTATTTTGAATATAACATCATGAAAATATAGGTAATGACAACAACATGATTAACTTTCAATATTATTTTATTGACTTACTATTAACAAATAACAAATCTTTTTTTCTATCTAAAACTTTTTTTGCTGGTATTCCAAAACAAATACTCCATTCCGGAAGATTTTTATTTACCAAAGACATTGCACCAACTGCTGTTCCTTCTGCAATTGTGACCCCTGGTAATATCGTACAACCAGTCGCTACAAGTACATGCTTTTCAAATATTACTTTTCCTCCAATAACATTTCTATATTCATCGGGGATAGTAGGATTCGTCATGTATTCTCCAGAATAATCATCAGTAGTTGCATATACCACACTACGCGACGAAAGCCCTGTATAATCTTCGAAAACAATACCATATTCTCCAGCAAAAAGATAACAACCAGCCGCTATGTGAACATAATTTCCTATTGTTATCTCTCCTGATAAAATACAGAAATCATCTATACGAACATTGTTTCCAATAGTAATTGTATTTGGTGAATATATTTTAGCAAATCTACTAATTAATACATTACTTCCAAACGACTTTAGACCCAATGTTTTAAGTTCTTGTTCTGTATAAAAAGATGTTATTTTCATTGTACCAAGGTTTTATAATTTAATCAAATTTATAATTTTGTCTATATCATGATATTTTAAATCAGGATACAATGGCAAACAAAGAACTTGTTCTGCTATCTTTTTTGCTACATGCAAATTTTGTGCCGATGATAATTTTTTATATGGTTCAAAAGTTGAAATCAACGGATAAAAATATCGCCGTCCAAATATGTTATTTTGTTTTAATTTTTCATACAATGTATCACGACTCATTTTGTATTTTTCCTCATCAACAAATATTGGAAAATACGCATAATTGTATTCAACACCATTTTGTTCAGATATGTATGAAATTCCATTTATTCCGTGCAAAGCAGTTCGATAATATTCTACTATTTGTTTTCGTTTTGCGATGGCTTCATCAATATATTTTAGAGAAAGCAAACCATATGCGGCTTGTACTTCATTCATTTTAGCATTTATTCCTGGCTCTTCAACCGTTGTTTCACCACGAAAACCAAAGTTTTTCAAATTGTCAATATGATGTTTCATTTCTTGTGAATGACAAACAACAGCACCTCCTTCTATGGTACTGTAAATCTTGGTGGCATGAAAACTCAAAACAGACAAGTCTCCTGCATTCAAAATTGAAACACCATTCTTCTTTACACCAAATGCATGGGCTGCATCGTAAATTACTTTTAAATGATATTTGTCTGCTATCTTTTGTATGGCAATAGTATCAACAGAATTGCCATAAACATGCACTGGCATTATAGCCGTAGTTTTATCTGTAATTGCCACTTCTATTTTTTTGGGGTCAATATTACAATACATTGGTTCTATATCAACAAATACTGGTGTACATTTGTTCCAAAATATTGAATGCGTTGTTGCAACAAAACTATATGGAGTAGTAATTACTTCTCCAGTTATATTAAGAGCCTGCAAAGCCGATATTAAAGCAAGTGTTCCATTTGAAAATAATGAAATATATTTAACACCAAGATAATCAGCAAGTTGTTTTTCTAACTCCTGATGCATTTCCCCATTATTGGTAAGCCATTTGTTATCCCAAATCTTTTGAAGATAAGGAATAAATTTTTCCAAAGGTGGAATAAGTGGAGATGTTACGGTAATAGGTTCTTTCATAACTTTACTTCTTTAAAATCAAATTGTGGACATATCGCTCCGGGTTCTTTTCCCATCCAAGAGCCTAAAGTTTGCGATTTATTTGATAAAGTAAATTTAACAATATCATTTTCTAAAATAAACGCTTTGGATTTATTTTCTACTACATACAAATCTAAAGAAAATGTACCCCAATTAAAGAAATTGGCAGGAATTATACAAACTTGTTCATATATACCTTTTTCGTGTTTCAATGGGATACAACGTTCCATTCCCGTACTTGAAAACAATTTATTTCCTTGCTCATCTTTGTAATGCAAGGTTAAATGAAGTTGATTAAATTCTCTTGTCAATTGATATCGGACAATTATTTCTAATTCATCATCAACCCGCATTACCTCCTCAAAATTAGTATTTCTTTTTCGGACACCAAATTCGAGCAATTCAAAACCATTCCGACTAACAATATCATTATCAGTCCATTTCTTATAATTACTTATGACACTATCTCCTTTTAAATAATGAGCGACAACATTATCAATATTTCCTTTATCAATAATTATTCCATTTTGCAAAAGATAACCTGTTTGACACATACTTTTCACCGCTGCCATATTATGGCTCACAAATAGCACGGTTCTTCCTTCTCCCCTACTTACATCTTTCATTTTGCCAATGGCTTTTTTCTGGAATTCGGCATCACCAACGGCAAGAACTTCATCAACAACGAGAATTTCTGGTTCTAAATGTGCGGCTATTGCAAATCCTAATCGAACAGTCATTCCACTACTATAACGTTTGACAGGCGTATCCACATAACGTTCGATTCCTGCAAAATCTACAATTTCATCAAATTTTCGTGTTATTTCTTGTTTGGTCATTCCCATAATAGTACCGTTCATATAAATATTTTCACGTCCAGTCATTTCTGGGTGAAATCCTGTTCCTACTTCTAACAATGAAGCTATTCTTCCTCGATATTTTATTGTTCCTGTTGTTGGCTTAGTAACTTTAGAAAGCAATTTCAATAGCGTAGATTTTCCTGCACCATTTTTTCCAATAATTCCAACAATATCACCTTGTTCTATTTCCATATTTATGTCTTTCAATGCCCAGACATAATCTGATTGTCCTTTGATTGAGCGGTCATTGAGGTCGCCTATTTTCATATAAGGGTCTTCTTTTCTAAGAATTTTTGTTGCCCAAAATCTATTTAAATCATGGGACAAGGTACCTGTTGAAATAACCCCTAAACGATATTGTTTTGAAACATTTTCTATTTTTATTGACAGTGCCATAATTCTCTACAAATATTTACTTCTAATAGAATTATATTGTATCCATAAAACTTTTCTCTACTTTATTGAATATCATTATTCCTAAAAGCAATAAAATTATCATAAATATAAAACTATACCCTAACCATGCTAATGAAAAAATTCCACTTCCTATCAATCCGTATTTAAAGGATTCTATTATTGATGTCATGGGATTTAGATAGAATATCCATTGTTTATCGGTAGGCATTGTACTCAACGGATATATTACAGGTGTTGCATACATCCACAATTGTACTCCAAATTGCAACAAAAACGTTAAATCTTTGTATTTTGTTGTTAATGATGAGAATATTATTCCAAATCCTAAAGCAAGACCTGCTGTGATTATCACAAGCAATGGAAACAAACATACATACCAATTGGGAGTTATACCTATTCCTTTTAATGCATATATCGCATATATTACAAAAAAAATACTCAATTGTATAAAAAATTTGACTAAATTAGAAATTGTAACAGAAATCGGCACAACCAATCTTGGAAAATAAACCTTTCCAAATACATTTTGATTAGTGAGAAATGTTCCCGATGTATTATTTAAACAATCTGCAAAATAGTTCCACAAGATAATTCCTGCAAAATAAAACAACGGACCTGGAATTCCATCTGTTGAAATCCCCGCAAGATTACCAAAAACAAACATAAACATCAATGTTGTCAATATTGGTTGAACTATAAACCATATTGGTCCTAAAATTGTTTGCTTATAAAAAGTAACAATATCTCGTTTAACATACATGATTATCAAATCTTTATATGCTATAAGTTCCTTAATATTTAAATTGAGCAACTTATTTTTCGACGTTATTTCTGTATATTGTTCATTTTGCATATTTCTGCTATAAAAAAGATAGTATTGAAAAAGATGTTTGCTATTTGTTAACAATACTTTTGCTTATCATCTTTTCTCTACATTACTATTAAAATGCAAAGATAATACTTTTTTTCCCTTTTTTATAACTTTTTAAGTTATTTTTTTACCAATAGTGCTATTTTTTAGCATTTGTAATGTTAAAAGTAACATATTCCTATTCTATATGAGAAAAATAATAGGAACTAACAAAAAATAATGATTTTTTTGTTGTCTATTAATAACTCGAAAAAACAACGATAAACTAAAAAAATATAGTCTATCGCTGTTATTGAATAAATATTTTAGCTTATTATTTATTTGCTTGTTTCCATTCTATTTGTTCTTTTGCCGCTTGAGTAAAATAGGCATCTACACAAATATTTTGTTGCTTTCATTTTTTGTATTTTATTAAAAAAATAAAAAGGAAAGGAGATATTCTCCTTTCCTTAAATTTGAATCAATGTGAAAAATAATTACTTACCTCCAACACCTTTTTGTCTTTTATATGAAAAAGCAATGGTTCCATATATGGAATACCATATTTATTCATCATTTGGGCATCTCCAAAAAGACAATGTACTTGATTCCCGTATTGACTCATCACATCATTCATATCTTTTTGATTATCAGTGAGAATATACAATTCTAAATCGTTTCTATTTTCAACCACCATTTTCAAAACAGTATCCAAAGGAGTTTTACGGCACGTCTTGCAAAGTTGCTTGGTACGAAAGGTAAACAATAAATATTCTTCTTGTGGTATTTTATCTTGCTGAAATTCATCTAAATATCTCATTAACAATGCTTCTTCTTGATATGCTCTTTGGTTATTTGAGTTTGAACAAGCACTAAATGAGATAATTAGTATTAATATCTTTATTATTCTATTCATAATCAAATGTCAGTTTACTAATAATTACTTTATCTTTATCTCTATCTATTGCTAAAAGCCCTTCGGAAGTAGGATAATAATTTAAACGATATTCTGTAGGTTTAAACAACACATCTCCTATGATATTGAAATTTTTATCTATTAAAGTTACTCCAAAAACTTTATCATTTATTGTATTAAATAAACCATCTTCATTTTTCAATGGCATATCTTGGGAGAAAAAACGATAATAAATTTCTTTATGAAAATCATATAACAAATATTCAAAGTAGAAATTTAACAAATATGTCATTTCTATAAAATTTGGAACAGAAATTTCAGATAAACTTGTGGTATCCAATTGTGGTAATTTTTTAAAATGCTTATTTTTAATATACATAGAATCCACTTTTTGGGTTTTTACATCATAACACAATACCATAGGAGAGTGATTAAAAGCGACAACAATTGTATCCCCATGATACACTACTATAGGTTCACAATAAGGATATTTTGCAATATAAGTATCATAAACTTCATACGGATATTTCAACGGAAATACTGTCAAACCTTTGTTCAACGAGTATTCTGCTATTATCTCTACATCTCCATTGTATTTTCTGTTGCTATTGCCCCATGAAAAATACATAAATGGCAAAGATTGATTTGTTTTATTCCATTGAAATTGTTGAAAACATCGATGCTCTAAAGAATATTTCTTTTCTTCATTTTCAAGAGCAAATGTTGTAATTACATCGTTATTCTTTACGTCTAAAAATGTAATTTGTTTATGAAATTCGTATGCGATAATAGTATCTTGATTGACCAAAACCCATTTCGTGATAGCCTTATCAAGATTCTTGCTATTGGCAAATACTTCTGGAATTTTCAAAAAATTAAAAAATTCCCAATTCGTTGCTCCTTTCTTGTACAAAAGCAGTGAATCACATTCATAGGGTTTACAATAGAAAAACAACGCCGTATCGTCTTCATACAAACCTGAATAAACATATTTCGGAACATCTACCAAGGTATCTTTCTCTATTTGATACGCTATTTCCTTTTCTGTGTTTGTGCTGCATGAATATAGCACAAAAAAACTCATTAGTAATACTATTGTCTGTTGCTTCATAATTAAATATTTTTTAGTTTAAAATTAAAATAATTCATCTTTATTACTTGTTTGAAACCATTTTTAGCAAAATTCACTTGAATAAAATCGGAAATATCGGATTTACATATTATACATCTCTTCAGTGGAATAACTTTTGGCATAAACAACTTGCTTATTTTTGGTTTTTATCTCTATGATATTTGCATATTCCCAATTCAATCTATCGCACAAAGATGTTTTATCTATCACAACTCGCTCTTTATCATATAGTTGTGTATATTCTTGAGCAATTTTTTCACTCACTATCAATGTTGTATTGTTGCCACTATTCGGAAAAAGAACATATATTGCACTACTTACACATCCTCCACACGACGCACTTGGTATCATTATAAATGTATAATCTTCTTCTGGTA
>JAZSKB010000027.1:0-12532 GCA_045534635.1 Bacteroidales bacterium | reverse complement strand
GTTTCCCACTTGTCAAAAGGAATGTATTTTGTAAAAGTCGGCAACTATACCATCAAGTTTGTCAAAGAGTAGTATAATAGTTTTTTTTAGAGTTAATATATTTCACTTCAAGCCCTGCAGCCCTGCGGGGCTTGTTTTTTTAGTGCAAACAAGTTTCTTTTTTTTGAGAGGTACAATAAAAATGGAAAAAAAGCGTTTTATAATAAATTAAAAATAAATGCGTATGAAGAATTATGTTTGTCCATGTGGATATGTGTATAGTCCCGAGAAAGGAGACCCAGAAAATGGTATTGCTCCAGGAACAGCGTTTGAAGATATTCCATACGATTGGACATGTCCGTTTTGTGGAATAGGTAAAAATGGTTTTACCCCATTGGAAATGGAATAAAATAGTAAAAAATGCAGACTTTAAAGTCTGCATTTTTTTATAAAAAACTACAAAATAGTGCAATAAATAATAATTTATAAATTACGAACTTTTTTAATTTTATTGTATGCTTGAGCAATTTCGCTAAATCTTTTTTCTGCTTCTTTGCGAGCGGTTTCCCCTAAATGTTGAACTTTGTCAGGGTGATTTGCCATAGCCAAACTTCGGTATGCTTTTTTTATTGTTTCGTTATCATCGGAACTTTTTACTCCTAAAATTGCGTAAGCATTATCTAAATCGTTGTTAGTATTATAAGAGGAATTGTAATAAGAATGTTTGCTATTAGAATGGTTATTATATTGTTTTTGAGCGTATTCAAAAGAGGCTTTCATATAGACAAAATCAGATTTTCTAATGTATAGCAACGTTGCTATATAAGTGATTTTTTGTAATTCTTGCCTATTGATAATTCCGTCAACGTATGCCAATTGGAATAAAAATCGTAAAATTTGCATTTTTTCGGTATAATTGAGAGCATTATTGAGTTCGTCGCAAGCATCTTGTTCATCAATATGCAAGTCTCGAATATTTTGCAAATAAGTAATAGCATGAGAAGCCGCTTCATTGCCAAAATTTTTGAGCATAAAATCGCGAAAGAGGTATAATTCCGACCTCATCAATTGTTTATCGGCTTGCATAACAACGGCAGCAATGCGAATAATGGCTTCCAATACTGTGATTTTCATTTTTCTTTCGTTGCTGTATGAAAAATGTTCTGAATTGTCAGAAAATTTAAAGATTAGATTTCCTAAAAGCAATCCAAAAATGGCTCCTGGAAATCCCAAAAAGATAGTTCCTAAAATAACAAAAATAATTGTAGTAAAATATTTTATCATCAATAAATCAGTTTAAACTTAAGTTAGTCTGTGCCAAACTATAACCATTGAAAACCTTTCTTGCAATAGAAATTACCAAAGTGAGCACAGTAATTCTTCCGATATACATAAATACAACGAGAATAAATTTTCCTAAAGTAGATAGAAATGGAGATATTCCCATAGATAATCCTACAGTTCCACAAGCAGAAGTAACTTCAAATAATATTTCTAAAAATGAAAATTCTGGGTCTGTAATTGACAAAACAACAGTTCCAGCAAGAATCATAAAAATGGTAAAAAGCAAAACAACGTAAGATTTATTCACTAAATCGAAAGAAACTGCTCTGTTGGCAACGGAAACTTGTCGTTTGTTTTTTATTGTAGCCCAAGCAGATTTTATTAAAATATGAAATGTAGATAATTTAATACCACCACCAGTAGAGCCAGAAGCCGTTCCTATGGACATTAAAATAATCATAATCAGTAAAGTAGCATTTGATAGTGCTCCAATAGGAAGCGTATTGAATCCAAGACTACGGCAAGATATAGAGATAAAAAATGCGTTGTATATTTTGTCAATTAATCGATGTCCAATAATAGGATTGTTGTATTCTAAAATAAAGAAGAAAAGGGCTCCACCTATCCAAAGTAAAATAGATAATTTTAAAATTATTCGGGTAGAAATTTGAAGTCTATACCATAAATGTTTGTTTCCTCTTGCTTTTGGTGGATTAAGAACATCGTGAATGGTAAGAAAGCCGATACCGCCTAAAAATGCCAACAACATGGTAATAGTTTGGATGTAATAATTGTTAATCAATATCGGATTTTGCATTCCATTGCTCATTATACTAAAACCAGCATTGTTGAACGAAGAAATAGCGTGAAATGCTGCAAAATAAATATTATCACCTATTGTAGAAGAATAAATTTCAGAAAAATAAAGGTATGCAAAAATTAGAGCAAAACCAATTAATTCAATAGCAAATGTATAAACAAAAATTTCTTGTGTTAATCGTTTAGAATTTTGTAAATTGGTTGCTAACAATTCTTTAATAATAGATTGATAACGAAGATTTCCTCCTTTGTAAAAAGAGGTAAAGAACGTCGCAAAGCAAATAATATTAATCCCTCCTAATTGAATGAGTAAAAGCAATGTAAGTTGGCCTTTAATAGTCAATTCTGTGGCAATGTCAATAGTGGAAAGTCCTGTAATACAACAGGCAGAAGTTGCTGTAAATAAGGCATCAATAAAAGAAATTCCATGTATAGTCATTTCAGGTAAAAGCAATAGGATGGTTCCTAAAGTGATTAAAATAAGAAAAGAGCCAATGAGAAGTCCGCCAGGACCTAATTTGAGTTTACCTAAAAAATGTCCGATGTGAGATATTTCTGTGAGCATCAGAATAAAAAAGTACAATTGGACAGCAATAATTGCAATATGATTGAAATTTTTCACCTGAATAGAGCCAAAAAGAAGTTCTAAGTAGTTGATTTCTAATGTATAAGTAATAATCATCCAAATTCCAAGTATTAAAATAACAACTCCTTCTATCCAATTTCTTTGTAAATATCTGAAAGAGTGTTTATTAAAAATAAATAAGATGAAATATTTAATTATATAGAAAAATAAACTACTTAAAATAACGATATTACAAAATTTGGCACTTTGTATAGTTTGAGCATATCCATAATAATAAAAGATGATGCTCATAGCAAACAATGAAACAGCAACGCTTAACCATCGGAAAATACTATGAATAGCATCGATATAATCCCAAATGGCTAATTTAATATGTTCTCGTATTCGTTTAAATATTCGCACTAATTATTAATTTCTACAAATTTTTCAATATCTCTATTTTTACCGAACAAAATTAATGTGTCGCTTTCTTGAATGATAGTTTTTGTATCAGGGACACCAATAACGTGTTGTTGTTGAGATATTTGTTCTCCTTTTTTTTCAACAAATGCACGTTTGATTGTAATTAAACTTAGTTTGTATTTGTCTCTAAGGTCAATTTTTCCAAGATTTTCTCCACAAATATTTGTTGGAGCAATGATTTCCATAACACAATAATCGTCAGAAAGGTCTAAATAAGATACCATACTTGGATTCATCAATCGACGAGAAAGCGATTGTCCGGCTTCATCTTCTGGTGAAAGAATTTCTGTGAGTCCCATTTTTTCGAGAATTATTCGTTGGTTTCGACCCATAGAACGGCAAATGATTCTTTTTATACCTAAATCTAACAAGAGAGCTACGCAAAGTAATCGTTGTTCAAAATTAGACCCAATAGCTACAATAACAACATCAAAACTACGAATATCTTGAGATAACAAAGCTCTTTTGTCGGTAGCATCTAATGTTACCGCATAAGAAACTTCGTCGCTGATTTGGTCGATACGTTCATAGTTGTTGTCTATCGCCATTACTTCTGCTCCACTTCGAGATAAACTCAAAGCAATTGCTCTTCCGAAATGTCCAATGCCAATTACAGCAAATTTTTCTGATTTCATATTCTTTTTGTTGAATTTGCAAAGATACCATTTTTCAGTTAAACTATACTTTTGTTTTAGAAAAAATCGTTTTTTATAAATTTTTCAAACAAAATTAAAAAAACGATAATTCTAAATTTTAAGAATATTTGTTGTTTTTTTATAGATAAACAATTTTTTTATTAAAGTTCTAATAATAAAATAGCCTCCTTTATTTTATAAAGGAGGCTATGGAATTTATTTTATGTATATTATTGAATACAAACACTTCTTGTAGTTGTACCATTAGAAGTAGTGATTTTAAGCATATATATACCTTTTGCCAAATCACTTGTATAAATAGATGTATTTATTTGGTTACCATAATAGTGTTGTTCATATACTTTTTGTCCCATTATACTGAATAGTTCAATATTGGTTTGTTGTTCTTCTTTAAGTTGGATAGCAATATTAAGAATGCTATTAGCAGGATTAGGGTAAACAGAAATATCAGTAAATCCATTTTCAGATTCTGTTACGCTGACATTGCCAAACCATTCAATTTCCCAACCTTCTCCAGAAATGTTGTTATCCGCATTGAAACGAATATATGCAACATTAGAATTAACAATATATGCAGAATCTAATGTTGGAGGGTTCTCGTTGGAGAAACTATATTGTCCGTGTTTAGGGTAGGTTATTGCAACAGCAGACCCCGGTTTGTATATTTCAAGAATGTCACCTTGTCCGAGGTCGAATTTGCGGAAAATAAGTCCGACTTTATCGGTTGCATTTTTAGGAGCAATAGACCAATAGCAATATTTGTTGTTTTCGTAATTGTTGTTGTTGCTACCATCGGTTATTGTTCCAGACTCATCAGTTTTCTTGATAGGAGTTGTGGTTGAGGAACAATAGTTTGCGGAGTTGCGTTCGGTAGTATAATTAAAATGGAACCCTTCGCTTGTAATGGATTCGTTAGAGGTAAATCTAATATAGGCTTTAGATCCATTAATAGTATAAGTTCGGTTTTCATCAATAATACCAGATAGAGTTGCTACGACAGTGCCAGATGTATCACTACCATTGTAAATGGTAACTACATCATTCCCGTCTTCAGTAGCAAATTTTGCAAGAGAGAGCGTTATTTTTGTAACATTTCCTTCAGGAGCAATCAACCAAGCACAATTGGTATTATTTTTGTATTGTAGGCGACAACTGCCATCGTTGAAAGAACCGTATGTTGCTGTAAGTGTTTTTACTCCTGTAAAGAAGTTGGTAGTGTCATATTTGGGTTTAATATTAAAAATTGCTTGGTTCGCTTGTGTGTATCCTTTCATATCGGAAAGGCTAAAATAACCATCATTGTAGCCACCCCATCCCCAATTAATATGTATTTTTTTTGTATTGTCGTATCCATCGCATATAAATGCGTGTCCAGCATGAGTTTCTGTTCCTCCAGTATGAGCAGAATAATAAATAGGAAGACCATTGTCAATATCTGTTTTTATCATATTAAACCACTCGTCGTTACTATAACCAGACTTAGATTTTAAATCAGCACCATTATAGAGGAAGCGACCTTTTAGTGCGGCGGGGACATCTGAACTTTGAGTGCCAGAGCCTTCAGGGTCATAATCCATTTCAACAGATACCCCGCAATGGTAAATTAATCGTGCTAATGCATCGCTATAACCTGTTGCTACGTCTGCCATTGCATCATAATCGTATATAGTATTAGCATAATCTGCTCTCAAACGACCATAATTAGACTTATAAGAGGAATTACCATATCCAGATTGTGGATATCTGTGATAGTATATAATCTGAGCCATAGCAACAGCAACGCAACCATTAGGAACGTGGTTGTCGTAGCCAGATAATGCTTTTTCGTTTTCGTAAATATATGGACAAAGAGCATTGTAATATTTATCTTGATTCCATTGAGAAGTTAAAAGTTTAATGCCTGTATTATCTTCTTTACGAATTTTTCCTTTGTAAATATTATCCCAATTGGCATTTACTGTTTCAGAAACTATTTCGTTAGAATTGATAACATCAGCAATGTTTCTTTCGCAAGCGTTCATAAAAGTTTCGCAAGCATCAACTTTACCAATAATGTATTTATTTTCTGTAGAATAAGCAATAATAGGGTCGATTCTTTTATCGCCAGCAACTATTACAAAGCCATTGTTTTTGAAGTTGATGACATAATACAAAATAGTTCCATCATCGGTGGTTTTAGTAGTGATGGTTTCTATTGTATAAGTAGAATTACTTTTATCAACGGCTTTTATGTAATTTAAGGCAATAGTTTCTGCTGTTGATTGACTTACACTAACATTTTGACTAAAAGAATTTCCAAAAAAAATGATTAAACTTAATGCTAAAACTAATTTTTTCATTATAAATATTTTTATTAAAGATTATTGAAAAAAAGATTGACACAAAATGCCAATCTTTTTTATATAATTACAAATTTATTATTTTTGAATAACTAATTTAACTGTTCTATTGCTATTAGTTGTTTTGATATTAACGAAATAAATACCATTTGATAAATTCGAACAATCAATACGTTGATTATGATTACCTGCTACTATATTACCCATATCTTTGCTATAAATAATTTTACCGGTAACGTCAATCAATTGAATTGTAGCCTCACAATCGGAATTAATATCAAAGTTGATAGTAGCAAAATCCGCTGTTGGGTTAGGATAAACAACTATATTTGTTTTTTCATGAGCAATACTTCCACGAGGAGAATCTGCAATAGCATTGAAATAAGTGCTATCAATGAATATTCCTAAACCAGAGGTTGCAGCATAAATACTACCATAATTAGAAACACCAGGGAATTCTATTCTAATGGCTTGCCCGTCTGCGGAATAGGTAATAGAGTGATTGTTTTCAAGAAGTTTAGTTTGTTGTATAAGTTTGAAAACAGGCACTTTAACATTAATACCATTGTTGTAAAGAACCCAAGTAGGTGAATCTGTCTCAAAATTTTCAGATTTGTAAACACCTTGTTCTGTACCGATGTATGCAATGTTTGAGTTAGACATTTCTACTAATGCACTATATACTGCTATTTTTTCAGGGATGCCAGAACCTTCTTTTGATACAATATCAGCATTAGCTAAAGTTGCACTTAATGCGTTATTGATAGCGTAAATTCTATAATTTCCAACACCATCGCCATTAGTAGTATAAAGTAAGATGTCATTATTTTGAGGGTCTAAACAGATAGAGGTAATATCAATACCTGAAATATCAGAAACTAATGTATCATCAACAAGTCTGCGTCTATCGTTATCTGTAGTAAAACCAGCACTTTGGTCGTAAACATATTTTGAAACGTCAATTTCTTCTGGAGTTCTGTATGTGTCAAAGCCAGAAACTCTATAAATAGAATAGGCGGCAGTGTTACCTAAGTATTTTTTTGTTAATACAAATAAATGGTCTCCATCTTGGCTAACTTGTAAATCAAGTACTTGTTCTGTAGAATCTTTTGTACGGAAAACACAAGTGAAAGAAGGTGTATTTGCGAAATCTAAAGCATTGGTTGACATATATACAGGAGCACCAACAGCAACATTTGCACCTTGAGAATATTTGTGAGAGGCTCCGCCAATAAAGAAACGAGAAGTAACTATATCTTGAACCATAATGGTATCTTGATTTCTTTTTAGCGTATCTTGTCCAGTGTATTTATACCAAATAGGATAGTTGTTTCTTGAACTTTTTACACAAATTACATCACCAGTAACATAAGTTTTATCTGGTATATACATTACAGAATCAATGCTATTATAGTCATTTGTTGATTCCCAGAATGCCAATGGATTTGCTCTTGCTATAGCATAAGTGTTGCTAAGATTGTTTTCATCTGGATGCCAACGAGGATATTTTTTATCTTTATCCATAAGAGTTGTTCTATTAGTATTACCATACCAATCTGCAGGTGCTTGAGCATCGCTACTAACACTTGCTTGACGATAACAATATCCATAATATCCTGTATAGAATAATGCTTCTGGTTTTATATATGAGAAAATACAATTACCAGCATCACCTTCAGAGGTGTTGATTTCTTTAGCAGATTTTGCAATACTCTTAGGATTTTCAAGATATGCAATACCACCATTAGGAATACCGCTCATAAAACGACCATCATTAGCAATGGCTAATGTTGAGGCTTGCATTGTTGCTAAGTAATTGTTGATAGTGCTAAAACTTCTATTTGTAATGTTATATTTTTGAATACCTACACGGGTACACAAATATAAATTATCATTATGGTAAGTAATATTATAAATGAATAAAGTTGAATTTATGGTATTCCAATTGAAGTTTTGTTCACTATCGTATTCTTGTCCTTGACATAAGGCACGACCTCCTAAAAATATTAGAGAAGAATCTTTATCAGAAACTACAATCTGGTTACAAATTTGACCGTTGGCACCACCAAATGGGTCGAACAATCCACCAATAGGAGCAATAGTTCTCCAAGTTTCTCCTTGATTTCTTGATTGGTAAACACCAGCAAAACGACCATTGGCATCTGCAACCAAAGCATAAATCATATCAGGACAAGTAGGAGCAATTGCTAAACTAATTCTACTTGCATTGGCAGGTAATTTGTTGGTACCACAAAGCGAATTGAAACTTGCACCACCATCTGTTGATATATATGCGTTTGCGATATTTGTTGCATTACAATAAGTAACGATACCTGTACCGCTTACTTTTATATCAGTACATTTAATTGGTTGTGCCGAAGCCATAGTAAATGAATTTCCACCATCGGAAGAAACCATTAAACCAATATCTGTTGCAACATATAATTTATTATTGTAACTATCAAATTTCATAGCATTTATTTCTTCCCAATCTTCGGAGTCTGGTAAACGAGTAAACGATGCCCCATTGTCGGTAGATTTGTATAAACCGTCACCTTTGATACCATAAGTATAATAGGTGTTTTTTACTCCAGGAGATGCAAAACCATCTGAAGAAGCAGTTGCCATACCATCTCCAGTACCTACATACAATGCACCTGTGTTATCTTGTACGATAGCAGAAACGGCAGCAGAGCCAGAAAATGCATTGTTTTTTATCCATGTTGCACCTCCGTTAGTAGATGTCCACAAACCACTACCTGCGGCACCTGCATACAAACGCAAGTTGTTTGTTTGGTCTATACATACTGTGAGTACTCGACCTGTAATGTTATTCGGACCTATTGATGTCCAACCGTTGTTTGATTTACTTCCTTTTGGATTTTGGGCAAAACCGCTATACATTACACATACGGATAACCCTAACAAAATGTACTTAATTGCTTTCATCATCATTGTTTTATTGTTCTAAATCTTTACAAATCAGTAACTAAAAGAATTTTATTATATATACTATTTAGAATGCAAAGATACATTATTATAATATACAAGAACGTTTTTTTTTGAATATTTTTTTTAAATTTTAATCTATTTAACGTTTTTTTTGCTCTAATAGACTGAAATAAAATAATTTGTAAAAAGATACAAAAATAAAAAAAAATCACAGGAATGACAAAATGTCGTTTAGTATATGTTAAATGCTGACAAAGTGGCATAATATTTGTGTTGGAACAATGTTTGCATATAGCAAGATAGAACCAAAAAGAAAGGATAAGAATATTATGAATGTAGAAAAGTTAACAGTAAAATCTCAGGTAGTAATAGCAAAGTCGCAGACTTTAGCCTCAAATAATAACAATCAGTTTGTAGAGCCTATTCACATATTGAAAACAATGTTGGAAGAAGAAAATTCTATAATTCCTTATTTGTTGAAAAAATGTGGCGTAAATATTGCTCATTTGCAGACAATAATAAATAAAGAAATAGATACTTTTCCAAAAGTATCGGGAGTTTCTGCCAATTATTTTTCACAAAATGCGGTCAATATATTATCCAAAGCAGAAAATTTGTTAAAAGATTTTGGAGATGAATATATTGCTTTGGAACATTTATTGTTGTCAATATTGAAAAGTACGGACAATGCTGCTCGTATATTAAAAGATATAGGTGTAAATGAATCAGAATTGAAGGCTGCCATTTTTGAAATGCGAAAAGGTAGCAAAGTGGATTCCCCTCATGCAGAAGATAGTTACAATGCATTGAATAAATATGCCAAAAATTTAAATGATTTGGCCAGAAAAGGAAAATTAGACCCTGTTATTGGACGAGATGAAGAAATTCGACGGGTGTTGCAAATTTTGACCCGAAGAACAAAAAATAATCCAATATTGATAGGAGACCCCGGAGTCGGAAAAACTGCAATAGTAGAAGGTTTGGCACATAGAATAGTTTCAGGAGATGTGCCTGAAAATTTAAAATCGAAACAAGTATTTTCTTTGGATATGGGAGCATTGATTGCTGGAGCAAAATACAAAGGAGAATTTGAAGAACGACTTAAAAGTGTTGTAAAGGAAGTTATTGCTTCCGATGGAGAAATTGTTTTGTTTATTGATGAAATACATACTTTGGTTGGGGCAGGAGCAGGAGAAGGGGCAATGGACGCTGCCAATATACTCAAACCTGCACTTGCCAGAGGAGAATTGAGAGCAATAGGAGCAACTACTACATCTGAATATCAAAAGTATTTTGAAAAAGATAAGGCTTTGGAGCGTCGTTTTCAAGTGGTTTATGTTGATGAACCCGATGTAGAATCATCGGTGTCAATATTGCGAGGGTTGAAAGAACGTTATGAAAATCATCATCAAGTGCAAATTTTAGATGAAGCAATAATTGCTTCGGTTACCTTATCAAAACGCTATATCACAGAACGGTTTCTTCCAGATAAAGCGATAGATTTAATTGATGAGGCAGCGGCTAAATTACGTCTTGAAATCAATTCAGTTCCGCAAGAATTAGATGATATTGAGCGTAAAATTAGACAATTGGAAATAGAACGCGAAGCAATAAAACGCGAAGCAGACCATGCAAAAATAGAACATTTGTCGTTAAAAATTGCAGAATTGACTGAGCAACGCAATGTAATGCAAGCCAAATGGAAAGAAGAACGATTTTTGATTGATGAAATACAAGCGGCAAAAAATGATATTGAAAATTATCGATTTGAAGCCAATCAAGCCGAACGTAATGGTGATTATGGCAAAGTTGCAGAATTGCGTTATGGGAAAATCAAAGAAAAAGAAAATTTAATAGAAAATGCGGCTAAAAAATTGAGAGAAATACAAGGCGATAAACCAATGGTAGATGAAGTTGTTGACGCTGACGATATTGCAGAAGTAGTCGCTCGTTGGACAGGTATCCCTGTAAGTAAAATGTTGCAAAGCGAAAAAGATAAATTGTTGCATTTAGAAGAAGAATTGCATAAAAGAGTGATAGGACAAGAATATGCAATTTCGGCTATTGCAAATGCTATTCGTAGAAGTCGTGCAGGGTTGCAAGACGAAAAACGTCCTATCGGTTCATTTATTTTCTTAGGCACAACAGGGGTAGGAAAAACAGAACTTGCAAAAGCATTGGCAGAATATTTGTTCAATACCGAAGATGCTATTGTGCGTATTGATATGTCGGAATATCAAGAAGCACACACTGTTTCTCGTTTGATAGGGGCACCTCCGGGATATGTGGGTTATGAAGAAGGTGGGCAATTGACAGAAAAAGTGCGTCGGAAACCTTATTCGGTAGTTCTTTTCGATGAAATTGAAAAGGCTCACCCTGATGTGTTCAATTTAATGCTACAAATCTTTGATGATGGTAGATTGACTGATTCTAAGGGCAGAACCGTTGACTTTAAGAATACTTTAATTATATTAACAAGTAACATAGGTAGTGAGATTATATTAAAAAATACGCTTGAAGCGATGTTCTCGGAAAAACAAACAGAACAAACTCGTGAAGAAGTTATGGCGTTAATGCAACAAAAATTCAGACCCGAGTTCATTAATAGAATAGATGAGATAGTATTCTTTAAAGGTTTAACAATGGCACAATTATCTAAAATTGTAGATATTCAAGTTGCATATTTACAAAAACTTTTATCTGAAAAAGATATCCAAATTTCTATTGATGAAGATGCAAAAGAATATTTGGCTCAAAAAGGTTATAACCCAATATATGGCGCAAGACCATTAAAAAGAACAATTCGTCAGTTGGTAGAAAATCCATTATCTAAAGCTATTTTAAAACAAGAAATTAAACCACATTCAAAAGTTAAAATTGCTGTTGATAATGATGAATTAACTTTTACACAAGAATAAAAACATACACACAATATTATTAATTAATAATCCGAAGATTATATTTCTTCGGATTTTTCTTCTTTAAATGAATTTTTTGCTTTAAACCAAAAGTTTTTGATTTTACTTCCTATGGAATCTAATTCAACCATAAGTGGATTTTCTTCATCATCTTCTTGAGAAGAAAATTCAAAAACATCAGATTTTTCTTCTTCCTCTTGTTGTTTTTTTTGTTGTTGAAAATATCCTAAATTGCCAGCGCCACCATCATTAGTGTGGTGTGATTTTTGTATTGCCGGTGTTCTATCTGGACCATTAATACCGAATGACATATTATTTACCTTTTCTTTTGGGAATGAAAGAGTTTAACACTCTATTATAATTATATACTACATTTGTAGAGATTTAAATCATGCAAACGGTTGATATTAAGAAGTTTTAAGTGTTTTTAAATTGTAATGTCTTCTAAAAAATGCTATATTTTATGCTATAAAAAGAGGTTTGTAAAATGGTAGAAAAGAATAAAAAACTTTCTCATTTATTGAGAGCTCGATTTCC
>JAZSKB010000021.1:0-34681 GCA_045534635.1 Bacteroidales bacterium | reverse complement strand
TTTTCTATTCTATTTCTGTTACTTGCTCTTTTACATTTATAATTTTTTGCAAATATACAAAAATTTTTAATACAAACAAAAAAATACAACTTTTTTTACTTTTTTTTATTAAAACACTGTTATACAGGGAGAAAAAATTTTATAAGACATTTTAAAAATTCAGGCTTCTATTTTCTGTAATTTTGTTTGTAAAATCTATAAAAAATAAAAATTGATAAATATGAAATAATTAAAAAAAAAATTATACTTTTGTAAAATATATTTGATTTTTTTAATTTAATAACATTTAAAATATAGATACATGAAAGTATTAGAAAACTTAAAGTACACAAAAGACCACGAATGGATTCGTATAGAAGGAAATGAAGCATTTATCGGTATTACCGACTTTGCACAACACGAATTAGGAGACATCGTTTTTGTTGACGTAACTTGCGAAGGTTCAACACTTGACAAAGAAGAAACTTTTGGTTCTATTGAAGCAGTAAAAACTGTTTCTGACTTATTTATGCCAGCAAGTGGTGAAGTTTTAGAATTCAATGCTCAATTGGAAGAAAATCCAGCACTTATAAATTCTGACCCTTATGGCGAAGGTTGGATTATCAAAATTAAAATGACCAACCCAGATGAAGTTAATGAATTGTTAAATGCTGCTCAATATACTGAAGAAATTGGTTTGTAATTTATCATCTTACTTCATAATAAAAAAGGAGTAGTTTTTCTACTCCTTTTTATTGTTTTATAATGAACACTTTACAAAAATTTCGGTTATCTATTTTTTGTGGAATAATCATTTTTATTCTTATTGCTATTCCGGGAAATTTTATTCCAACAGTACGTAGTTTTAAAGATTGGTTACAATGGGATAAAATTGTTCATCTTATTATATTTGGCATACTATCATTCTGTATTTTAACAGATTATTCTAAACAAACATTAAAAAATATCAAACTATTGCATTATAGTATCATTTGTTTAATCTGCCTTACATATAGTGGATTTACAGAATGGTTTCAAAGTTTGGATTTCATTTCCAGAGACGGTAATTTGTTTGATTTTTTTGCCGATAGCATAGGAGTTTTTTTAGGATTATTTGCATTTTTTTTATATAGAAAAACAAAAAATAAAATCCCCATTAAGATTTTCAAAAAATAAAAACTCCCAGAAAATTCTGGGAGTTTTTTTGTCGTTTTATTTGATTATTTGTCAGCTTTATTTCCGGGAACTATTCCCAATTTTGCTAATATATCGTCATTAATATCGAATTTACTATCTGCATAAACGATAGTCATATCTCCCGCTTTATCAAAAACAAAAGCATAAGCACGTTCACGAGCATATTCTTCGATAGCGGTAAAAACTCTATCTTGAATTGGTTTTATCAATTCTTCACGTTTTTTGTATAAATCGCCATCAGTACCAAAACGTTTTTTTTGCAATTCTTTGGCTTCGTTTTCAGCATTGATAATTTCATTTTGTCGTCTTACCTTTGCTTCTTCTGGCAAGAGTACAGCATCTTGTTGATACTTACGATACATTGCATCAATTTCTTTAAATTTTGCTTCAATTTCTTTTTGCCAATTGATACTCAAACGTTCTAATTCTGCTTGTGCTTCTACATAACTTGGCATATTTCCAAGAATATAGTCTGAATCTATATATGCATATTTTTGTGCATATACATTAACAAAAATCCCTACTGTTAATACTAAAATACTGAATAATTTTTTCATAATATCTACTATTTAAATTATTAATCTATTGATTGACCTATAGAAAAATGGAACTGAGATTTGTTCGCATTTGAATTACCCGGAACATTATCAAAACCATATCCCCAATCCAAACCAAGCAAACCAAACATAGGCAAATAAACTCTTACCCCAACACCCGCAGAACGATACATTTTGAATGGTTGATATTCATTAAAATTTCTCCATGAATTACCAGATTCAACAAATCCCAATAAATACACAGTTGCAGAAGGATTTAATGTGATTGGATAACGCAATTCTAAAGTAAATTTTTGATAAATAGTACCACCACCTGTCGGGGATAACGATTCGTCGGTATAACCTCTCATACCTACAATTTCTCGATTATCATAAAGATAACTTGTTGTCATTCCGCTACCTCCTAAATAAAAACGTTCAAATGGAATCACACCAACTTTTTTGTTGTAACAACCCAAAAAACCAAATTTCACACGGGCACTCAATACCAAATTTTCAACAATATTTACAAATTGAGAAAAATTGAATTTCCATTTATGAAATTCCAACATTTTAAAACGTTCATTATTAGACATATCGTTATAGTTTTTATGTCCAAACAATGAATAAGGAGGTGTAAATTGAGCACTGAACAACATTTCAGAACCTGTTCTTGGATATATCGGAGCATCTAAAGAATTTCTACCTAAAGCAAAAGTATAACTGATACTATTCGCTGTTCCTGAATCCATTAATGCGATATATGCATAATTGTCAACATAATATCTTTCATAAGAAAGTGTATTTGTCATATAAAAATAATCGTCAGGAAGTTTCAAGCGGTTGGATAAGCCAATAAAAAATCGTGTAATATCCATTCTATAATAATCTGGAGACGTTCTTTCTGTATTGTAAGCGGCATTTCTACTATGAGATACACCAAAATTCATAGCAATAGGTTTTTTACCACCTACCCAAGGTTCTGTAAATGAAAAACTATAATATTGTGCATAATTGGAATACACTTGTATTCTAAAAGCGACACGTTGTCCATCACCGCTTGGGACCGGAGTCCAAGCATTCTTTTTAAAGAATTTTTTTGTAGAAAAATTATTAAATGCCAATCCTACAGAACCATAAAACATACTTGCTCCCCAACCTATTGACAACTCCAATTGGTCGGAAGAAGTTTCTTCTACAACATATTCCAAATCAACTGTTCCTGTTTTTTCATCGGCTTTAGGTATTACATTCATATTTTCTTGATTGAAATAACCTAATTGTAACAATTGTCGTTGTGAACGAATAATATCCGAACGACTAAATGTTGCTCCTGGAACTGTTGCCAATTCTCTTAAAATAACATTATCCGATGTTCTTGTATTTCCGCTTACAGTTACTTTATTTATTTTGGCTTGTATGCCTTCTCGAATACGTATTTCTAAATCTATAGAATCATTTTCTACCAAAACTTCTACTGGCATTGCATAAAAGAACAAATAACCATCATCTAAATAAAGAGAGCTTACGTCCATATTATCTGGACTCATATTCAAATTTTGCTCCAACAATTTCGTATTATACACATCTCCTTTATTGATAGACAATATTTTAGACAACACATCTGATGAATATTTGGTATTTCCAACCCATTTGATATTGCGGAAATAATAACGTTTCCCCTCTTCTACTTCAATATCAATATTCATTTCTCTATTGCTTATCAAATAGACACTATCACTTTTTATATAAGCATCTCGATAACCCAATTCATTCATTTTGGCAACTAAAGACACTTTATCTTCTTCATATTTTTGTTGGTCAAATTTAGAGGCTTTGAATCGAAATCTTACTCTATCGGCAAAATACATTTTTGTCAATTGCAAAAGGTCTTTTCCTTCATATTTTTTGTGATTACGGAAAAAATCTGTGATTGTTGTATCCCATTTTTCAAATGGTTGAAACAAAAATTTGGTTTTAGTTTCTTTCATTGCCATTCTCAAAGTTGAAGATTCTATTTCTTTATTTCCATAAACATTGATAGTACCAACTTTTACTTTCTTCCCTTTATTGACATCAACAGTTAGAATTACAAAATTTTGATTCATAGTATCTAATTCTTCTGTTATTGTAGTTTGAACATGATAAAATCCTTTTTGTTTATAGTAATCCGAAATCACATTGATAACTATTGTTTTCAAATTATCATTCACCACACGCCCTTGTACCAAAGATATTTTTTTCTCAAATTCTTCTATATCAGTTTTTTTAACACCTTTATAAACAAAAGAACTCAATCGAGGCATTTCTTCAAGATAAATATCTAAAAAGATAACTTTTCCTTCTACTTTTGAGGCTGTAATTTTAATATTATCTTTAAACAAGCCCATAGAAGCCAAACGTTGAATAGTTTTTTTAATTTTATCTCCGGGAATTTGTATTTTTTCGCCTACTGCAAAATTCAGGCTTCGCAAATCACATCGACCTGTACCACTAAAAGTGATACCACCTATCTCGTATTCTTCTGGATTATTATAATTGAGTGATATACCTTGCCCTCCGCCCAAAGACACTTGAGAAAAGCCCTTTCCTACAAAGGTTAAACAAAGAATTATAATCAATAATTTTAATCTACGCATCAAAATTCTTTTCTATATTGACATTTTGTTTAACGAAGAACTAACAATTTTATTGCCTATTGAGTTGTTCTGTTGTTTTGCCATATCTTCGTTCTCTTTGCTGATAATTTGCCACAGCTTTAAAAAGTTCTTCTTTTGTAAAATCTGGCCAAAAAATATCTGTAAAATATAATTCAGAATAAGCAATTTGCCACAACAAATAATTACTAATTCTATACTCTCCACTTGTTCTTATCAACAAATCTGGGTCGGGAATATCATTTGTATAAAGATACGATGCAAAAACATTTTCATCAATATCGGCAATATTTATTTTATTTTTTTGCACTGCTATGGCTATAGATTTTGCGGCATGCAATATTTCTTGTCGAGAACCATAACTGATAGCCACTTGCAACGTCAAAGCGGTATTATTTTTAGTTTGTTGTTCTACAGCATTAATTGCTTGACGACACGCTTCATCTAACATATTTAGATTACCAATAACCTTGAATCGGATATTATGTTTTTGTAATGTTGGCAATTCAGTAGAACAACTTTGCACAAACAAAGCCATCAAACCTTGCACTTCTTCTGGGGAACGTTGCCAATTTTCTATAGAAAATGCATATACAGTGATATATTTTACCCCCAATAGAATAGCACCTTCTAATGTTTCACGTAAGGCCATTGCTCCTTTTTGATGACCTTCTAAACGTTCTTTGTTTCTTGCTTTTGCCCAACGTCCATTACCATCCATTATCACAGCGATATGCTGTGGAATAGGATTCTTTTTAATTTCATCAATAAAAATTGCCATAATTGGGGCTATCTTTTTCTTGGAAGTCTTTTAGCTGTTCTCGATTGCAATGGTGAAGAACAATCACGAATAGCATCTGTAATTTTAAATGTAAAATTCAATGTAGCAAAAGAATACCAATCTTTTGCTTTGCTTGTTCCTCTTGCAGAACCTGCTTTATGATAATCTGGAACAGTTTCTCCTGCAACTTCTTTAGTTGATAATGTTCTATCTGCTAAATCGGCTATCAATTGAGAACGATTTTCGATAAATAAATCTCTACCTACATAATTTCCACTTACATCGTCTATATAGTCGGTAAATGTTTTTCTAAAACCCCATTCTATACCTACAGAATAAAATCTCAAGAAATTAACACGAAATCCTAATCCAAAAGGTATAGAAAAATTGGTTAACGAATAGCGTCTTTGGTCATATCTTATTCCATTGGTATCTGTTACATTCAAATCTTGACCTTCTGTCCCTAAGGCTTGCAAATCGTACCATTTTCCATTCAATTCTGTTCGTGGATTAAAAGAAAAAACAGCAACACCAACAAAAAGATAAGGTGCTATACAATTTTTTCCTTTTTCATTGTACAATTTCAAGAAATTAACTTCAAATTGAGCAGATACTTCAGAAAGACTTGAAGTAAAACTCAAATTTCTTTCAACATTACCAAAATCTCTATCTTCGGCAGCCATAGAACCAAACAAAGCAGTGGCTTTTACTGCCAATCTTTTGTTAATATTGTATCGATATATCAATCCCCCAGCAGGTTTTGAGCCTCGAAAAACACCATCTGGATTTAAGTCTCCCATATAAAACGATACTCCACCAGCGATGCCTATTTCCGATGATTGTGCATTTACGCCCAAAATACTTACTGCTATTAATACAAACAAAAAATATCGTTTCATAATTTTTTTATTTTAAATTTATTAATATTCTATCTATAATAACTTTTTCTTGCTCCATTTTTACCTTGAATAACGAAACAGAATCCCAATTGTACACTAAAATAGGTATCATTTTTCAAGGCATTGCCTCTTATTTGACCTGGAGCAAGCGTTCCATCTAAACGTTTACCATCTGCAAAATATCTTGCCATTTCTGCTTTTTGTTTATCTCCAGTTTGGGTTAATACATATTCGTAAACTGATGTTGGGGATATATATGTTGCACTTATATCATCTAAATAGTCGGTAAAGGTAAAACGCATTGATGCTTCAGCTTTCATAGCAAAAACGGGCGTAATTAAATATTTGATACCCAATCCCAATACACCTACAGGTTGTACAGGAAAAGTTTGCTTGCGTGTTTTTATAAATCCTTGACCTTCAGTATTCAATTCTCGCAAAGAATACCAATTACCATCGGTATATTTTCCTTTGCAATCGTACCAAAATGCACCTACCCCCAAAATTAAATACATAGAAAATGGTATTTTAGACCTTACAGAAGAAGAACGAGACGACCTTCTAAAATCTTGTGAAGATAGCGAACCTCTTTTAAAAGAAGATACTGATTGTTTCAAAAAATAAAATTCTAATCCTGCATAGAGTTCTACTATATCGGTGATACGGCTTGCTTGACGAATTTTTCTTGCTTCATTTTCTGTATAATTATCACACGAATTTACTCGCGAATACGAAGCATCTAATTTAAACGAAACACCAACATCTTTACCTTTATCTTTGGTTACCATATATCCCAATGTATATACTGGTGACATGGCTTGACGGTCAAAATCTTTCAATCCATAAGTTCCCACACCAGGACCTCCACCTAAATCGCCCAACATTGTTGACCAACCCATACCTACTGATATGGTATGCGAAGTGCCCAACCACGCTTGAGCATTTGTTGTTGACACTATCAACAATATTATACTTATTACTAATAAAAATTTTTTCATAAAAAAAACAATTTATACAAATATTTATTCCTCTTCTATATTAATCAATGATTTTGCAAAGATAACACTTTTTTCTTTGTTTTTCTTATCTTTTACTATTTTTATATAAAAAAAATGTAACATACTCTATACAAAGATGTTACAATTATCAAATACATTTTTTCAGAAAAAAGAATGATATATTTTTATAAAATAATTTACAAAAATAAAGTCTTTCTATAAACACATAAATAATTTATTTTCAATTATTTATATATTTCATTTTTAAAAGATTTCAAAGTATTGACCAATAAACCGACAATTGTCATTGGACCAACTCCTCCGGGAACTGGAGTAATATATTCACATTTAGAAGCAATTTCTTCGTATTTAACATCACCTTTTAAGCGATAGCCCGATTGACGAGTATTATCTTCAACGCTGTGAATACCAACATCTATCACCGTTGCTCCTTCTTTTATATAATCTGCTGTTACCATTTCACATTTACCAATAGCAACTATCAAAATATCAGCCTGTTGGCAAATCTCTTTGATATTTTTAGTTTTACTATGGCAAAGTGTAACAGTACAATTTCTATGTTTCTCGTTTCGAGACAACATAATACTTACAGGAGTACCAACAATATTGCTTCTTCCTAATACGACACAATGTTTGCCTTCGGTATCAATATTCATACGTTCCAACAACATACAAATTCCCATTGGTGTTGCCGATTGATATGCTGGTTGTCCTAAAACCATTCTACCCACATTGATTGGATGAAAACCATCAACATCTTTTTTTGGATTGATAGTTGCGATTACATTATCTACGGAAATATGTTCAGGTAGAGGCAATTGAACTATCAAGCCATCAATTTCTTCATCATTATTGATAAACTCTATTACTTCGATAAGTTCTTTTTCAGAAATATCTGAAGGTAACTTATACACCGAAGACGACATTCCCACCTCAGCACATGCTTTTTCTTTATTTTTTACATAAGTTTCGCTTGCAGGATTGTTACCAACCAAAATTGCAGCCAAATGAGGAGAACGACCATCTTGTTCCCGTAATTGAGCAACTTCTGCTGCTATTTCTGATTTTATTTGATTTGCAATTTTTTTACCATCAATAATGTTCATAAGATTAATTATTAATTAAATTGTTGAAACATATTTTTCGCACCATTAGTCGCCACCATTTTCATTAATTTTCTTGTACTTTCAAATTGTTTTACAAGTTTATTAACTTCTTGAATACTTGTTCCGCTTCCTTCTGCTATACGACGGCGACGGCTACTATTGAGTATTTCTGGATTTTCTCTTTCTGCTGGGGTCATCGATTGAATAATGGCTTCCATACCTTTAAATGCATCGTCTTTTATATCAACATTTTTTGCCAATTTATTCAATCCGGGCACCATGCTGATAAGATTTTTCATATCTCCCATTTTTTTTATTTGTTGAATTTGTTGCATAAAATCATTGTAATTGAATTGATTTTTTACAATTTTGCGATGCAATTTACGGGCTTCTTCGTCATTGTATTGTTCTTGGGCTTTTTCTACAAAACCAACTATGTCACCCATTCCCAATATTCTATCTGCCATTCGAGAAGGATAAAATTCGTCAAGGTCTTCCATTTTTTCGCCTATACCGACAAATTTTATTGGCTTTTCTACTGTATATCTTATCGTTAAGGCTGCTCCTCCACGAGTATCTCCATCTAATTTGGTTAGTATTACGCCATCGAAATTTAATTTATCATTAAATGCTTTGGCTGTATTTACTGCATCTTGACCAGTCATAGCATCAACTACAAACAATATTTCACTTGGTGAAACGGCATCTTTAATATTGCCAATTTCTTCCATCATTTCTTCGTCTATCGCCAAACGACCTGCGGTATCTATTATTACAACATTGTAACCATATTCTTTAGCGTGAGCAACTCCTTTTTTAGCCAAATCTACTGGTTTATTGTTACCTTCTTGGGTAAAAACATCTACTTGTATTTGTTCGCCCAAAACTTTCAATTGGTCTATTGCCGCTGGACGATATACGTCTCCGGCTACCAACAAAACTTTTTTAGAACGTTTATTTTTTAAATAATGTGCCAATTTTGCACTATGGGTCGTTTTTCCTGAACCCTGCAAACCTGCCATTAATATTATACTCGGATTGGGTTTTAAATTCAATTCACTATGACTACTTCCCATTAATTGTACCAACTCATCGTGAACAATTTTCACCATTAACTGGCTTGGAGATACTGTTGTCAATACATTTTGACCTATCGCTTTTTGTTTTATTGTTTCGGTTAATTCTTTGGCTATTTTATAACTGACATCGGCGTCCAACAATGCTTTACGAACAGCTTTCATTGTTTCCGCCACATTTATTTCTGTTATACGTCCTTGACCTTTTAATAACTTAAACGCCCTTTCGAGATTGTCTGTGAGAGATTGAAACATATACTTTTTTTACTATTTTTTTAATTTTGCAAAGATAACATTTTTTTATAACTTTTTCAAGTTGAATTTTTACTATATTTTCGATGTCTTCGACAGGCTCAGACACCGAAGATAAAAACACATGATTTCGGCTGTCTTCGACAGGCTCAGACACCCGACTTAGGCTCAACCTCCATTGATAAAAAAATATAAAAGCAACAGCGTTGCAAAAAAAAACGAGCCCCGCAAAGCTGCAGAGCTCGAAGTGAAATGTATATTAAAGTTTCAATAAAAAGGCAATGTTAAATTATTCTTTGACAAACTTGGTGGTATAGTTCCCTATTCTCACAAAATACATTCCGCGAGATAAATTTGACACATTGATTTGTAACAATGTTTCTCCGTAATTGTTTACTTTCATTACCATACGACCTGTTATATCAAAAATATGAACATCTTCTGTGGCATTTTCTATATTGAGCATTGTTTTCGCTGGATTTGGATACAATACTATTTCCAATGCTTCTTCTATTTCTTCTATTGATAAACCATTACATTCGTAACTACCTATTGTTTGAGGCAAATCATTTCCTGTTTCGCTAAACATTATATCCCAATATTTGGCTATAGCATTATTAGCATTTGTTTGCATAAACGATTTATAAGCCAATGTATCTGAAGTGTTTATTACTGGATAAAATTCTCCATGATAATATTCATCTCTTTCTGGTAAATAACACATGATAGAATCATATCCTTTGACTGAGAGTTTGTTTCCTCCACAATATAATACCTCCAAATCGATGCCATTTATTTTCAACGATGTTAAAGCATTGTTTTCACAATACAAATATTTCAATTTTATTAAACCACTTACATCTAATTTAGTAAGTTCATTGTTACTACAATCCAATTCTCCCAAAGAAGTACAACCGCTTACATTTAAAGATTTTAAAGCATTATCTGCACAGTTTACAAACACCAATGAAGGACAATTCTTTAGATTAAGTGTTGATAAATCAGTTCCTATATATTCCAAACCTTGTAACGAAACATTATTACTTGCATCTATTCCGATAATTTCTCCACCAATTCCTGAAAATGAAAGCAATCCCATTGGATAGCCATAAATAATCATCGTATCTGCAAATGTTGGTATTTCGTACGCAATTAGAGTTGTTCCTATTATTAATGATGTATCCCATGTGCCACTTACTACCTTAATTGGCATATTGTCTCTATTTGCTATTAAGCCAAATTTTACTATCGTATCTTTTATAACATTTAATTTTATCGCATTTGACATATTGGCTACTGCTCCACATGTTGCTGTTCCTATTGTTGGTGCCAAAATTGCATCATCGTTTCGATAACGAATTTTCCATCCTTTGTCTATTGCATTTTGACCATTCGTTTTTGAAAATATTTCTGCTTTTGAATCACTTACACTGTATAGCGGATAGAATTCACCTCCATTGGCATGCATGGAACACATTAAATCATCAAAGCTTTCTGTTGAAAAATCATTGCCAAAGCAGTACAAAGTGGACAAATTAATACAATCCGCCACATTCAACGATGTTAAAACATTGGTATCACAATACAAATAAGACAAGTTTATACAATTAGTTAAGCCTAAGGAAGTTAATTTATTGTTAGAACAATACAAGTTTTCCAAGAAAATACAATTGCTTACATCTAATGTTGTTAATGCACTATTATAACAATACAATTTTTTCAAAGAAGTACAACCGCTTACTTTCAAAGTTGTTAAAGAAGGATTATCATAACAATCCAAATATCTTAAATTCTTACAAGCACTTACATCTAATGTGGTTAATGCTGTATTATAACAATACAAGTTTTTCAAAGAAGTACAACCGCTTACTTTCAAAATTGTTAAAGAAGGATTATCATAACAATCCAAATATATTAAATTCTTACAAGCACTTACATCTAATGTTGTTAATGCAGTATTATGACAATCCAAGTTTTTCAAAGAAGTACAACCGCTTACTTTCAAAGTTGTTAAAGAAGGATTATCATAACAACCCAAATATTCTAATTTTGTACAACCGCTTACATCTAAAGAAGTTATATCGTTGTTGGGAGCAAGCAAGCTTACTAATGTTTTGTTATGGCTAACATCTATGCCCGTAAGATTGGTATAATTTTTCATACAATCAAACCACTTTACATCGCCGTAAGTTGTCATAATGGTATCGTGAAATGGATACCAGATATAACCTGTCCAAGATGTGCCAGCAGTTATAATTGTATCCCAATCACCACTTGCTATTTTTATTGGTGTATTGGCGGAATCTGCCGCTAAATCTATCGAAATTAGCGTGTCGTTAGCAACATTGAGGGTTATGTAACGAGACATATTTTGGGCATATAAGCCACTAATCATTATACTACTTACTATCAATAGTAGAGAAAATCTTTTTGCACTTCTGTGCAGGAAATCACTTTTTTTCATTTTACTTTGAATTTTAGTTATACTTTTATTTAATAATTTCAAAAAAACACAAGCAACACAAATATTATCTGCGTATATCATTGATTTATAAGTACATAAACAAAAAGCCGAAGATAACAAACATACCCACTATTGTTTTATAAACTGCTATTTTGCAAGTAGTTATAAATAAATTTCTATATCCTAAAATAATTTTCAACGCCATCCATTTCAAACTTTTTGCAAAAATACAACTTTTTTTTAATATAAATATTTATTCTTTAATTTTTTTTTATAGACACTATATTTTCGATGTCTTCGGCAGGCTCAGACACCGAAAAAATCGACAGGCTCAGAACCCCGACTTAAGCTCAAACATCGAAAAAAAATATAAGAACAACGCGACTATTGCTCCCTGCTAACAAAGGTAAAACAAAAAAATGTTATCTTTGCAAAATGAAGAAAATAGGAATAACAGGACGTATAGGTTCAGGAAAATCAACAATATGCCAAGTATTTGAACATTTGGGCATACCAATTTATTATAGTGATATTCAAGCAAAAGCAAGTTATAAAACTAATTTTATAAAATCACAAATGCGTTTAATCTATGGAAATAAAATATTTAGTTCATCACAAGAAATAGACTTAAAAAAATTGTCAGAAATAGTATTTCAATGTCCAGAAGAAATGCAAAAAGTCAATAAAATTGTTCACCCATATATAGAACAAGATTTTTTATTGTGGTGTAAACAACAAAAAGCACCATACGTATTGTTTGAATCTGCCCTTATTTACAGCACAGAATTAAAATTATCTTTCGATGACATCATTTTTGTAAATACACCATTGGAAGAATTGATACAACGCGTTCAAATACGCAATAATTTAACAATAGAAGAAGTCAAACAAAGATTGGTACATCAGCAAATCTCCGAAGAAAAAATACAATCATCGAAATACATCATCAACAACGCAGACAATGTATTGGTTCTTCCGCAAATTCTAAAAATAGATAGCCTCTTGAGAATGAAAGCATAAATACAAGAAAAAATGTTATCTTTGTAAAATAAATATTAATGTATGAAATTCAAAAGAATAATAACAATATTGTTGTCAATAATCGTTTTAATATTGTCCTTTAGTTGTAAACAACGGACAAAAATAAGTGGTCATATCGCCAATTACAACAAACAATACGCAGTATTATACAAATTAACCCCATCGAGCATAGAAGCAGAAGACACTGTTTTACTTACCAACGGGCATTTTGTACATTATCCCAAAGTGGAAAATATCAGCGTTTATCTATTAAGATTCAACGATACTTGTTTTGCCTCATTTATTTTACAAGCTCTAGATACATTATATATAAAAGCCACCGCCCCAAATATCAATAGAAGTATGGAGATAAAAGGAAATATAGAAACCGATCTGCTACAACAAACGCGTCAACAATTGTTTTTATTGGAAGATAGTGTCAAAAAATTATCTGATTATTTTATTGCACATCAATATGATACACAATTTGATAGCCTTCATCGGATATTAGAAAACCAATTTAATATTTATTACGACAATCACAGAGCCTATTTGATGAATTTTATAGAAAAAAATCCCGATAAATTGGCATCTTTACTTGCATTTTATCAAACATTGGGACGAAATTCGTTTTTTTCACCCTCAGAAGATAAAGCTATTTTGCAAAATATCTATCAAACATTATCCCAAACCTATCCCAATAGTGAATACATTTTAGATTTAGGAGAAAAATTATCAATAAATGACTAAAAAAGAAAGATATAAATATGTTATAGATTATTTTTTAGCAAATAATCCCGAAGCAACAACAGAATTAAAATACGAAAATCCGTATCAATTGCTTGTTGCTGTGATACTTTCTGCACAATGTACCGACAAACGAGTGAACCAAACTACTCCTGCTCTTTTTGCGGCCTATCCTACTGCAGAAAAAATGAAAATTGCCTCTGTTGAAGAGATTTACGAATATATAAAAAGTGTTTCGTATCCAAACAACAAAGCGAAACACCTCAAAGGAATGTCCACAATGTTGTGCGAAGAATTTCAAGGAGAAATTCCCGCAGATATAGAAATGTTGCAACGTCTTCCTGGAGTAGGAAGAAAAACCGCCAACGTGATAGCCTCCGTACTTTTTCAACAACCACGCATGGCAGTAGATACCCACGTATTTCGCGTTTCCAACAGAATAGGTCTGGTAAAAAGCAAAACTCCACTATCAACAGAAAAAGAATTGGTTAAAAATATCCCTCAAGAATTGATACCACTTGCTCATCACTGGTTGATATTGCATGGAAGATATGTTTGTATGGCACGCCAACCACAATGTACTCAATGTGGAGTAAAAAAGGTATGCATTTATTATCAAAACAAACCTAAACAATAATGCGTTATTTTATACATTTAGCATACAACGGAAAAAATTATTTTGGTTGGCAACGTCAACCTAATGCCATATCGGTACAATCTACACTTGAAAACGCCTTTTCCCTATTATTGAAAACACCAATTTCTATAGTCGGAGCCGGCAGAACCGATACAGGCGTTCATGCCAAAAATTTCTATGCCCATTTCGACACTTCTATACATATAAAAAAGAATGAATGTGAGCAACTTGCATATAGGCTTAATGCCTTTTTACCTGCTGATATTGTTATTTTTTCCATTTTTGAAGTGTCACCAGAAGCACACGCCCGTTTCGATGCTCTAATTCGTACATATAATTATTATATCACTACAACAAAAAATCCTTTTAATATCGAAAATACTTATCATTTTTATCGTCCACTCAATATAGAAAAAATGAATGAAGCCTGCAAAAAATTGTTTGAATACAACGATTTTACTTCATTTTCAAAAGTACACACCCAAAATAAAACCAATTTATGTACGATAAAACAAGCCCAATGGTATTTTTCAAAAGAAGGATTACTTGTTTTTGAAATTAGTGCAAATAGATTTCTTCGTAATATGGTACGAGCCATTGTAGGCACTCTACTCGAAGTAGGTCAAGAAAAATGCAGTATCGAAGATTTTTGTAAAATTATAGAAGAAAAAAATCGTTGTAAAGCAGGTATTTCAGTTCCTGCACACGCATTATATCTATCTGATATTGTTTATCCTAAATCTATTTTTCAGACAACAGCAAGTAAATAACAAATTGAAATAATAGCTTTTTGTTCTAAAAAATAGTACACCTATAGGACATAGGTGCACTGTTGAATACTTATAACATATAAATATATTATAACAAAAAAGAGTGCTCAGGACAAGAGTCGAACTTGCACGCGGGACCCCGCACCACCCCCTCAAAGTGGCGTGTCTACCAATTCCACCACCTGAGCATTATCACGATGCAAAAGTACAATTTTTTTTTGAATCGTGAAATATTTTTTTTATGAAAACAGAAAAAAACACAAAAAAAAATTGCTACTGCCAATAATTTTTATAAGATTATATTACAAGAAACTTAAAGTATCTTTCTTTGTAATCTTTTGACAATAAGCACATTGTAATTTCAAATCTTCTTTATCTAAAACTTCAAAACGAGGTGTTACTTTTTCTACATTGGTAATACATTTCGGATTGAAACATTTTACAGTACCTTCGATATAAGAAGGAATACCTACGTTGATTTTTTCTGTAATCTCATAATTATGGATAGTAATCAATGTCGCCGAAGGAGCAACAAGTGCCAATTTGTTGATTTCACTTTGACTTAAATACTTATCTTGACATTTTATGATACCTTTTTTTCCTAATTTCATACTAACTAAATTGTTAGCCATCATCACCAAAGTGTCACAAGAAGTCAAATTAAGCGTTCTTGCCACTTGAAACAATTTATCAGCAGGGATATGGTCAATTACAGTTCCATTTTGTATAGCGGTTACTACTAATTCTCTTTTACTCATAATCTATTTTATTGATTGTTAAACAATTATTTAAGACCCAATATAGCAGCAATAAGAGCTTGACGCACATAAACACCATTTTGTGCTTGTTGGAAATAATAAGCTTGAGGAGTGCTGTCCACATTGGTATCAATTTCATTTACACGAGGAAGCGGGTGCAAAACTTTCATATTTTCTTTGCAATTGGCAAGCATAGATTTATCTAAAATATAAGCATTCTTCACCTTTTCATAATCTTGAATATCCAAGAAACGTTCTCTTTGTACCCTTGTCATATAAAGGATATCCACTTTGTCTATAGCCTCTTGAATTTCAGTATATTGAAAATATTTCAATTCTTTTTTCTTGACATGCATTTTTACAATAGAAGGCAATTTCAAACTATTAGGAGAAATCAAATGGAAAGTAGTATTGAAATTACACATCGCCTCAACAAGCGAATGCACGGTACGTCCATATTTAAGGTCCCCAACTAAAGCAACATCTAAATTGTCTAAAGTTCCTTGTGTCTTCATAATAGAATAAAGGTCTAACATACATTGCGTTGGGTGTTGATTGGCACCATCACCAGCATTGATAATAGGAACAGAAGCCACTTCACTTGCCAATTGAGCAGCACCTTCCAAAGGATGACGCATTACAATAATATCGGCATAACAAGAAACTGTACGTATAGTATCAGCAAGGCTTTCTCCTTTTGCTGTACTTGAATTTGAAGCATCGGAAAAACCAATAACTTTCGCCCCCATTCTACAAGCAGCACTTTCAAAACTTAATCTTGTACGTGTTGAAGGTTCAAAAAACAAAGTTGCAACAACTTTTCCCTTAGCAATATCTTGTACAGGCTGTTTTTCAAACTCACTTGCGATGTCAAGTATTTTCAAATACTCCTCTTTGCTAAAGTCTGCAATAGAAATTAAATTTCTGTTTTTCATATTTATTTTTATGTTTTAAGATTAAAAGAAAAGCGACTTTATTAAAAAGTCGCTTTACATAAATTATTAATAAATAAAATTTCTCAAATTGATACCAACCATTTGTCCAAAAGCAAAAGCATTGTAATCTTTGTCTGCATTGAAATAGATTTCCACGTTGTGCATAACACACCTAACCGTTTCATTAACAATCATATTTCCATTCATTACTAAATTGATTTTGCTTAATTTATATTTTAAGAATTCTTTCGACAAATCAAAAAAAATCTACTTTGCAAAATTATAATATTTTTTTTATAAAAAGTCTATTTCTCCAATTTTTTTTCATTTTTTTTTCGATTAGCAACATTACATTCAAAAACTATAACAAAAAAAATAAACCTAAATCAGCAACATTTTTACTTATTGTTTTGTATTTCAAAGAAAAAATATTTAACCCATATCCTTTTAGAATCAAAAAAAAACTTGTACCTTTGTTCGCTGTAAAATTCATACACAATTGAAAATATTGTATTGATATACAGCAAAAAATCAAACAACAAAGGATATAAATTCCCCAAATAAATACAATTTTTGTAAAAATTGGGATTTCCGATAAGACAAGTTTAGCCAAATAATGCCTTAAAATATGAATATAACAGGAATCATTACCACACTCAACGAGGAAAACAATATTGTAGATTGTATAGTTTCTCTACAAAAGATTTGTAACGAAATCATTGTTGTTGACTCATATAGCAAAGACAATACGGTATTTTTAGCAGAGCAAGCAGGGGCAAAAGTTATCCAACAAACCTATCTTGGTGATGGTTTACAGAAAAATTTTGGGATAGAATATGCTTCTAATCCTTGGATATTCAGTTTAGATGCCGATGAACGTATCACCGAAGAATTGGTAGCAACAATCAAAAAAATAGATTTATCCCAAACTAATTTTGAGGCATTCGCCATTCGTCGTCGCAATCATATCGGCAGCCGTTGGATTAAATCTTGCCGTTGGTATCCAGATTATTGTACCCGACTATACAACAAAAAATATACACGATTTGCACCTAAAAAAGAACATGCATACGTAGAATCTAACAATGTGTGTTTGCTCAAAGCCGATATATTGCACTATTCTTTTAAAAATGTCGGAGAATTGTTTGGAAAAAGTGAACGCGATTACCCTACTCGCAGTGCAAAAATTATGTACCTAAAAGGAAAAAAAGCCAATGCCTTTACTCCTATTGTACATTTTTGTTCTGCATTTTTCACCAAATACTTTTTACATGGAGGTATCTTCGGGGGAGTTGACGGATTGAACATTTCGATTAGTGTTGCTTGTTCCACTTATCAAAAATACGCACGACTACTTGAATATCAACGCGATGAAAAAGTTCGTCAAGAAGAAAATTTTGACCAAGTATGGTAAAGTTTTTGAAACTAATATTTATACAATTATTATAATATGTAAGATTGGTTTTGCAACCTTTTCACATTTATAATATCAAAATTATTTTCGATAAAGATAGATTTTGTATCTTATTTTTTACTAATTTTGCAAAATCGAATGCCCTATTGTGTAATGGTAGCACCGCAGATTCTGGTTCTGTTTGTCTGGGTTCGAATCCTAGTGGGGCAACATTTTTACATCTTTTACATAATTTTTGTTTATAAAAAAAGCCAAATTGTACAATTTGGCTTTTTATTTTAGAGTTTGTTATTGTTTACTCTTCTACCACTGGAGCAGTTTCAGGAGTAGGAACTGCTGTTGGCATTTGAGCCGCTGGAACAGGTATTCCTGTTGTTGATTGAGCTTGTGTCGCCTTACTTGATTTAACTGTATCATTTCCAGTTCTTGAACCAGCAATCATACTTGAAAGGAAACACAAAACAACTATACTGATGGCTAATCCCCAAGTAAGTTTTTCCATGAAATCGGTTGTTTTTCTAACACCCATTACTTGACTTGAAGCGGCAAAAGTTTCTGTTAAACCACCACCTTTTGAATTTTGCATCAAAACAACTAAGCCTAATAATATCGCGGCTATGATAATAAGAATAATTATTATTGTATGTACCATCTTTATTTATTTTTTTTCTTAAACTTTATCTCATCAATACGATTTGCAAAGGTAACACTTTTTTCTGGATATTTTGCCTTTAATGCCTCATAAATTTTTATAGCCTTGTCATAAAGTTGTTGTTCATAGTACAAATTGGCAAGTGTTTCACTAACAATATTGGTACGTTCCATCAAACTTCCCTTGGCTAAATCTTTGTAAGACTGCACTTCTTCGTCGTAATCTTCCGAATCGGCAGGCAGAAATGGCGGTATCGATTTCAAATTTTCAATAAGTTCATCAACTGATATATTTGAAGTATTTACAACCTCTTCATTTTCAGAATATTCATCTTGTTCTAATGGAATTTCACTTTGTGTATTTTGTGCCAATATTGCACTATTGTTCACATTTTCTTGGTTTAATTCTTGTAAACGTTGTTGTAAAATTTCTTCAGCAGAACAAATTGCAGTGCTATTTTTCTCAGAAATTGGTGTTAGATTTACATTTTGATTTTTATCAATAGTATTTTCCTCAAATTTAGCATTTTCCGACACAAGCAAATTTTGAAAATTGTTCACAATATCATACAATCGATTTCTTTCAGGAACAAGAACCGCTAATTTGGCAATGTTTTCGGTATCAAATTCCGCATGCAAAATAGGTAACAATGCACAATAAGGATATTGTTCTTGACTCATTGTCATCAAAATTTGCAATGAATCATGTTGAGCTATACTTTTGAGGTAAATTTTATTAGTCATTATTTTTTATAATTTCTTAAATTTTTGTTTATCAAACGAAAATCTCCAATTGCTTGAATACCGATTTTAAATATGCGTTTAAAATTGATAGAATTAACCCCACCTTGACGAGGTTTGAAAGTAATAGGGACCCAAAGTGTGCGTAATTTCCATCTTTTTGCAATAGTACTAATTACAACATTGCAAAGGAAAAAATCTTGAGGTATCACTTTCATAATTTCTGATAAAATATTTGCTCTCATCAATCGGAAAGGCGTATTGGCATCTTTGACCCAAGTGCCAAAAATAATCCACACCAACAAACGCAAAACCTTTGTAACAACAATTCTACCAAATCCATCTTGACGTTGAGTTCTATCGCCAATGATTAAATCGTATTGTTCACGATTGTCCCAAAATTGATAAAACTCGTTGGGGTCGGTTTGTCCATCGGAATCTGTTTGAAAAACAAAATCTGCTCCATCGGCAATCGCTTTTCGATAAGCAAACAAACAAGTAGCCCCATGACCAGAATTAGGCTTATCTACTGCTACCAAAAATGGATATTTTGTTTGTAATTCTTGCAAAATTTGATAAGTATTGTCTTTGCTTCCGTCGTTAACAATCATTAAACGAGAATCAGCACCAACTTTTTCAACCACTGGGTGCCATTGCTGAACAACGGTTTCTATATTTGCCTGCTCATTATAAGCCGGCATTACTATATACAATTTATCTGCCATATATTTATTTTTTAAATGTTATCAATTTATTAAGAAAATATTGGAACAAAGCCACTACAAATATGGAAATAAGTTTCACTACAATAAAATTCCAATCAATAGCATCGGAAATTAAACGTTCTTCTCCGAGAACAATTCCAAAAAACTCTATCGGTTTGTTGTATCCACAAATAATATCGCCAACAATAAGAATAGCCAACGATAACAATAATCCTAAAAATCCAACAAGATAAAAAATCAACGCTCGACGAAACAAAGAATTTGTTCGTTTGAAATTGTAAAAAGCATTGAGAAAGAAACTTATTGTAACACCCAAAGTAACACCTATTACATTGGAAACCAAGCTATTAAAATCAAAATATTGGTAAAACAAATTTGTTACAACAAAATCTATTGTAGCACAACAGCCACCAATAATACCATAAAGGATAAAATTGCGGTATTTTTCAAAAAGATATTTTATTGAGCAAGCCATTTTTCAACACGTTTAATCGCTGAATCTATTGCTAAATCCATATTATAATATTTATATTCTGCCAAACGACCAATAAAAAGATGTGTTTGTTGTTCTTCCAAAATTTTAACATCTTGCATATAACGTTCTCTCAGCATTTCATTTTCTTTGTTTGGCATCGTATAGAAAGGCAATCCTTCTTCGGAAGGGAACTCATAACAAATTGTTGTTTTAGAAGACTTTTCTCCTGTCATTTGTTTAAATTCGGTAATTCGAGTATAATCGTAATCGTTGGGATAATTCACAACAGGAGCAGGCTGAAATTGTTCTTGGTCTAATGTTTGAAAATTCAATTTCACCGAACGATAAGTTAATTTGCCATATTTGCAATCGAAAAATTTATCCAATTCTCCTGTATAAATCAATAATTTAGGATTGATTTCGCTTTTAATAGCATGATAATCAACACCCAATAAAACTGCAATATTTTCATGGTCTATCATATTGTTAATCATTGCAGTATAACCGTTCACAGGCATTCCTTGATATTTATCAGCGAAATAGCGAGTATCGTTGTTGCTTCTTACTGGAATTCTTCCTGCCAAATCGGGAGAAAGTTCATCTGGATTGCATTTCCATTGTTTTTCAGTATATTTTTCAAAAAATAAAGTATATAATCTTTCTCCAACTTGCGAAACTACTTTATCTCTAAACGACAATGGCGGATTGTTGAATTGTGCTTTTGCAACTTCATTGGCTAAAAAATTCGGCACTTCTGCTGTTGTGAGATTTGTACCAAAAACAGCATTTAACGTTTGCCTATTGATTGGGAAATTGATAAAATTGCCTTCTGCAAAACTCAACACTCTATGCTGAAAATTTGAAAAATCAGTAAATCTATTAACAAAATTCCAAACCTTTTCTATTTGGGTGTGAAAAATATGAGGACCATATTTGTGAATAGTTATCCCTACTTCGTTTTTAAAATCGTATATCTGACCACCTAAGTGTTTTTTTTGCTCAATAATAAGCACTTTGTAATTTTTTTCTGCTAAAATTCGAGCAGCAGTGCAGCCACTTAAGCCTCCTCCAACTACTACAACATCATAAAATGCCATAATCTATTTAAAATTATAATTTTTTGCAAAGATAACACTTTTTATTTAATTTTTTTAACATTAATATTCTATAGATTCAACAAACAAAGTTATAAAAAAAATAATAAGACCATTGAAAAAATAGTTGTATATTTTTTTCTTCCTGTTTAACAGTACTTTAATAAAAAAAAGTAAAAAAAGTTTCATTTTTTTGTTTGTATTAATTTTTTTTATATTTTTGTAAAAATATTTTTTTATAAAATAAACAGATAACATTAATTAATGTTATTGAATAAATTAATTGTCAAACAATAAAAAAAAAGAAAGATGAAAAAATTATTTTTGGTAGCAACAATAGCGACAATGATTGCAGGCTTGGTATTGATAGCATGTAAGACAAATAATGAGACAGAAGAGGTAACAGAACTACAGAATGATAGCTCCAATAAAAATGTGATATGTGGTCATAATCCACAAAACTTATCCGTATATTTTGACGATTCTGATAGTGGTGATGTTTATTTTACTGATACTACCACCAATGAATCTTGGGTGGGTTCCTTTGTAAAGTTAGACAGCGGACAATGGATTATACGTTGTCACAAATAAGTATTGTAAAGTTCCATAAAAATAAATAGAATGAAAAAGTAAGGAAGAATAATCTTTCTTAAAAAGATGTATTTTTTTATAATCAAACATAGGGCAACATATAGTTGCCCTGTTATTTTTTGCATGAGATTTTGTAGAACAGAATATTTTTTGGAAATAGGAAATAGGAAATTGTAAATTGTCAAACAAAGTTTTATATATTTTTTTCTTTTTTTATAACTTTCCAAGTAGAATCTATAATGATTTTTTAAGATAAGAAAGTATGAATCATATAAAAAATTCAAGGTCGGATTTGGGAAGTCCGACCTTGAAGTGAAATATATATTAACGTTAAAAAAAAGCAAATTTATTTTTTGATGATTTTTTTGTTAATAGTCTGACCATCATTTGTAATGATACGTAATAAATAGATACCACTTTCCAAACTTGCAATATTGATAGTTGTTTGCAAACTATTTACATCTTGCTCTTTAATCAAAGCTCCCATAGTATTGAAAAGGCTTATTTGATACATTTCAACATTGCTTACCACGTGTAGCATTTCATTTGCAGGTTGTGGATAAACATTGATGTCTATAATTTCCGTATCAATTGAGCATTGTACAGCAATAGGTTGGAAAACTTCACTTTTACCATCAATATCTGTTTGACGTAAACGATAGTAAACAATATCATCAGAAGTATTTTCTACTATATATGTATAATGTTTTACATTTGTTGATGTACCTGTACCTGAAATGCGAGCAACTTCTGTAAAATTAATGGCATCGAAACTACGTTCAATTGTAAAATATTCATTGTTTGTTTCAGTTGCAGTTGCCCACGACAATTGTATTGTATTACCAAAACATGTACTATTGAAAGCGATTAATTCAATAGGTAAATTAGCATTTGGAGATACCATAATAATATCGGTAGGAAGTGGAGAGTAAATTTCTTTCATTCCATAAGTGATGTATGGAATATATTCAATATCATCTGCATTTGCAAGAAGAAATTCTGCATCAGTATGTATTTGATTTAAAGTTAAATTTGCTCTTATAGCATTTGCTTTTCTACGACATCTCATAGAAGTAGGATTAGTATTGAAGTGACGTAAAATCACACGACCAGAATAAGAAGTATCGGTACCACCTTCAACACGAATATTATTTATTTGAGAATCTGGAGTTAAATAGCCATTTAATGCAGTCATTATTCGAGTATCAGGTAAATAAACTTCATCGTTAATAATAGTTTGAAGTGTATTGGATATATTCATAATACCATTTTGGTATATTCCTGTTCCAACCTCATTAGAAGAATTGTTTTCAATAACAACACCATCAATATTGAGAGTTCCTTCATTGTAAATTGCAGCAGAGAAACTATGAGATGTATTGTTGTTATGAACCAATGAAGAATTATAGATAGAAACTTCACTATTATTTGCAATAGTTATTAAAGGATCAGAAGAGGTAATTTCTTGGTTATTAGGGTTGAATTTCACATTGTCTTGAATATCGCGACTACCACTAAGATAGATATTGTTCATTACAAATGCAGAATTATCAATAATATGAAGAATTTTACCAGTATAAACTTCGTTTTCATCTTGACTACCATCTTTCAACATGTGTCCACCAGGATAACGATAAACATTTACTTTTTCTAATTTTGAACCGTCCCAAGTAAGAGTAGAGTTGGGTTCTGTAGTTACTTCGTTTATCACAAAGATAATATCATTGCTTGTAAAACCATTCGTTTGGACAATACTAGATAAACTTTTCTTAGCCTCATCAGGGAACATTCCACTATTACCATCACGACCTCCCTCAGCATCTAAATAGAAGAATTTAGGGTCTCCAGTTACATAGACGTGAACGGTAATGTCAAAGTTTTGGCAATTTTCTATATTGTCTGTTGCGAGAGAAATAGTTAGATTTCCAAGGTAATATTGACCATTGGTAAAATGTTCTTTCAATTTTGAAGCATCGTATTGCAGGGTAAAATCCACAATAGGAGATTTTCTACCATCGGCTTGTCCTACAAGATTATTAGATGATAAATTGTTGAAATCGTGATAAACTACTTCGTGTAAATTGTTTGTATTACCACGAGAAATCCAACCATCATCAATACCTTGAGCCGCATTAAGTCGAAGTGCAATATTGGTACTTCCTTCTATTTGATTCCAATTTGCAATAGCGATAGCGTTATTTTGCAAATTATTTTGGGTATTTGTTATATTAAAATTAGTAGAAACATTATATATATCTTTCAATGCAAATGTAGGTAATTTTATTTGTGTGGTATATTCACAAACATTGTCATCTCCAACTTTTGCAAAAACAAATGCTTCCATATCTTGTCCCATAGCGGTTTGGGTAACAATATCTAAATATAGATAAACAATTTGTTGCAAAGTATTTGTACTATCGTATTCTTCTAAAGTGATAATAACACCTGTTCCTTGTGTATTTAAGTTGATACGATTGCTATAAGTAAGAAGGAAAGATAAAGTTGGAAGTTCATTTGTTTTGGTTGTATCAATTGATTGTAACGCTTCTGTAGCAAGATATTTATCATAAGATTCGTTACAAATAATAATTTCATCACCATCAACATGGTTGAAACTTCCTTCAAAATCTATTAGCAAACCAAAATTATTATTAGGATTGATATAATATTCATCTTTGATATAATCCAATTCATCATTATTAGGTGTTTTTATAGCCTCATTTTCGTCAAACATTATCCAATTACCATGAGCATTCATTGTTCCGTTTACGTTGAAACAATCTTTGCTTGTTCCCCAATATATTTCAGAGATATGATATCTTGGCGTTTTAGTCGCTGCAGGAGGTAATACAGTATTTGATATTGTTGTGATAAATGCATCAGAACTTGCCCCTGTAGTTAAATTAGGATTAACTTTTGCTATCAACATAATATCACGAGTACTTACTGCTACTTCATTGACTCTATATCTCCAGAAACGATAGTTAAAATCATTGTTTTCGCCTATATTTTTTATTTGATTGGTGTAAGGTATTTGAACTCCAGCAGAATGACTGAAAATACCATTTATATCGAATGTATTTTTGTGAGAATTGGTATTGAAATCTACAAAACCGCCATCTTCAACATGAACATCTTTTTCGTAATTATTTTGACCAGAAACGCTAATAAGTTTTGGACGAGCAAAGAAATAACCTTCGTTGTTAATTCCATCTGCACTTGTTGGTTCTTGCATATAAAAGAAACCTTCAAGTTCTCCAAAAACTTTATTATAGCCTTCTGGATAACGTACCATAAAATAACCTCCATCTAAAATAAGGATACTATTATAATTTGTGTGAGATAATTCATTACCTTCTATTCCGATATTTATTTTATTGTATATTGGGTTCAATGCGTATGTATTTGCACAAGTATAACTACCAACTTTTTTTACATGGTCAAGTGGTTTGGCTAAGGCGATATTACTATTGTTTGCTATACGAATAGTATCCACATTGTAAATTCCATATTTTATTGTTGTTGATTGTGTTGAAGCAATATCTGTTTGTCCTTCGAAAATAATACTACTTGCATCAATATTTAATGACCTACATTGTTGAATAGAATATAGAAAACGAGAGATATAATTTCCTGTGGACATCTGGCCGTAGTTACGAATAATAATGCTATTGTCTTCTATTCCAGCGTAGCAAGATGTTCCGCAACCATAAATACTACCTTCTATCACCATAAAATTATCAGAAATATTTTCTTCCATATTATACCCTTTTCCGTCAATAAAAATATTAGATTCTCCTGTGATAGTATGTTCTCCAAAAGTACCCGTATATGTTCCCCAATTTGCTCCTGCATAAATATTTCCTTTTATGTGTAATGCATTAATATTCTTAGTGTTTTTATCTGTATTTTCTGTATTATGAGGAGCATTCAATACAGCATTCTCACCAATATAGATATAACAATTTCCATCCATGTTACCAAAATAACCTGAACCAAAAACATTAGATAAAATAGTTCCTCCGGTAATATTAACAAATGAATATGCATTATCAAGAGAAGTATAACTTCCACCATAAAGATTGCCAACAGTACCATTTAACATATTAACAGTTTTGTTTCCTGATACTAATGTAATATCTTTATTATTTCCTTCTGCTCCTGCAAATACACTATTATTTACATAACCACCAGTAATATTTACCTTTGTTTTATTAACATTCGCTACAAGACCTCCTCCATATACAGAATTAAGAATAAAACCTCCGTTGATATTTACCTCTGGACCATTGGAGTATGTATAGTCGGCTAAATTTCCTCCACCATAGACATTATTAATAGTATCAGAACCATTAATATCTACAATAACACTTCCTTGAGGAGCACCATTGATATTGTTACAACCAAAAATATTATTAATATAACCTCCATTTACAGATACAGTTACATTTCCATATACATTTGCTGCGTTTGTATTTGTTCCATAACCACCACCATAAACATTATTGATACGACCTTTATTGATGATTACTTTTGTAAATTTGTTATTACTATATGATGTTCCGTTTACAAAACCTTGTTCTGAACCTCCATAAACATCTCCTTTGATAGTAGGGATTAATGTGCTGTTTTCATCACCAATGGTAACAGTGATATTTCCATCAACTCTTGTTTGATAACCATATCCCCCACCTAAAACATTACCTTCAATATTTCCTCCTATAATATTTATGGTAATAGGTCCGCTTATAGTTCCATTTTCATTACTTCCACCATACAAAGAACCTTTAATACTACCTGCTTTCATTTGCAAATTAATAACGGGACCTTGTTTTAGCAACGCACCTCCAAAAACGCTTCCATTAATAGTACCTCCTAATATATATACATTTGTGGTATTTTTAGCGTAACCATAATAGCCTCCACCGTAAACATCTTTAGAGATATAAGCACTATCTGCAATAACGATATTGGAGCCAAATGTCATTTCTCCGCTGGTTCCATTATTTGTTGAGGCACAACCTTTTCCTGCTGCAAATACATTTCCAGAAGCACAGCCGTTGATATTGTCAGTATATCCTCCTACAGAAGTATTACCACCTATATATAAGTAAGAACGACCGTATGTTTGACCTCCATCATTTTCAGTTCCGTTACAACCTGTAGCAATCCAACCACCTACAGTACCTCCTGTGAATATCATACGACGGTCTCCACTTGCAGGAGATTTCGCTGCTCCTCCGTAAATAGCACCTTTAACTATACCGCCTTTCATATAAAGAGTTAAACTGCGAGTACCATTATTGTTTTCGCTTTGATTATCCTTATCTATACCACCAGCAATATTTGCCAATTCTCCTCCTTCTATGGTCAAACGACGTTCGCCAACATTTGTTTGGACAGATGAAATACTCATATATATACTTTCATCTGCATCAGCATTACCCATATCATTATTTAAGTCAGTGTTAAATTTTCCACTTTTAATAGTTAAATCCAATGTTTTTCTATTCCTATTAGAATTATTAGAAATAGTGACAGAAGTACCATAATAAATAGCACTTTCAAATTCAAGTAAGGAATTATTGTTTTTTGCTCTGTCGTAATCACAACCTAAAATTCCTATAATATCAACAGTACCAGTTATAGTACTATTAGTACTTTTTGTAAAGTATAATTTATTAATTGTTCCGCTTTCAATACGAATAGTATAATTAGGATTTGTTATGTTATTAGTGAATCCTTGTATGGTTCCCACATCAGAGATGACTCCACGACCAAAAATAAGGTCATGCCCTGCGGCTGTAAAATTTCTATTACCAGTAATATTGATATTTTCAAACTTGGTGTCCGCTGTTGCGGTAAATTCTCCTGTAATACTACCACCACCATTTGTTCCATCTGGATAAAGTGCTGTAATAGTAAGCGGATAATTCTTTCGATAATTTGTAGCTGCGGTTCTGCTTTTTACCACATGGAAATTTCTTTCATAAGAGTTAGAATAGATGGATAAATCACTTGTTCCATCTGTTACGTAAGCTTGTGCCCATAGTGCCTCGAATTCTACCTCGTTTCCATATTCATTTGAGGTAACAAACAAGATATTACGTTCTGCAAAGATAATATCACCTACAGCATAACTTGTAGAGGATTCTGCATCCTTGATAGTCAATCCAGAAGAGAGATTTTTTACTCGCCAAGCATAGAATCCACGATAGTTTGTAGTAATGGTTTGTGATGTAGCACTAATTGTACTTGTTTGTGCCGTTCTTACATTTGTTCCATTTGCTGTTATAGTTCCAATCTGGCTACCTGAACTATTGTCTAATTGGGCTGTAATAGTGGGATAATAGCCTGTCCTGTTACGACATCCTTGTGCTGTCAGGGTAATAGTTGTTCCAACTTTTACCGATATTGTGGTATTGCCGTTTGAATTAGCTTGACCTATTTGTTGCTGACCATTGGCATCGGTATATTCATAGGTTACCTCTGCATCATTTCCATTATATGTCCAATTAGAACAATTCCAATCTAAATATACCGTTCTATACGTTGGAGTTATAGTACTGCCATTTCCTGTAGGTCTTATCAAGAATGGATTGGGAATAGTGGTATAAGGGAGATTGCCTGTACCATCAATATTCTCTCTTTCTAACGTTTTGTAATATACAAAAACGTTTGCTGGATCATTGAGACCTACTTGTGCTGTTGTAGAATTGAGGCTGAATGATGTTGGATTTTCTCCTGATTCATTAGAGTTGGTTACAGTGCCTATCCCGTTGCCATTATAGGTTATCTTTATATCAGCAGGATTAAGACTGTGAATAGGATTATTGGGGTCGCTATAATAACTCCAAGAATGATTTTCTAAATCATTTAAATAAACTGTATTTCCAACAATACCTGTTTGTTGTGTTTGTGCGAAGATAATGGCTGTAGAAAATATACATATAGCCATTAATAAAAAATTAAAGTTTTTCATATTACTATATTGCATTTAATTACTCAATTCGCATTAAAATATAATTATGTGAAATAATTATATTTCTATTAGTATGGAGAAAAATTGTACAAAAAAAAGTTTGATTTTATTGCTTTTACTCGAAAAATGCTGTTTAATTATATATTAAATATAAAAAAAACAGCGAATTGCATTTTTTATTGTCGATTCTCCAATATACGGCACAAAGGTATAAAAAAAAATTCAATTATTCTATAAAATTAGGAAAAAAAATAACAAAAAAAATGTAATTGTTTGAATCTTAATAACAAAATATCTATAGAATGGAAAATATTTTTTTCTACAAAATAAATATACAATAGGAAAAAATGTTTGCTATCGTATGAGATTATTGATATACAAATTAAAAACTTATTTTATGAAGTAAAGGGTACAATAAGTGAGTAGGAAATCCCATTACGGTATAAAACGAACCTTCAATTTTATCTATATAATGTAAACCTATCCATTCTTGTATGCCGTATGCACCTGCTTTGTCAAAAGGAGTATATTGGTCAATGTAAAAATGAATATTTTCATCGGTGAGTGACAAAAAATGAACTTTTGTTTCATCATGGTCAAGCCAAAAATTTCCGTTATAATAAACACATAATGAAGATATTACAGAATGCCATTTGTTCGATAATTTTTGTAACATTTCAATGGCTTCGTCTTTATCTTTGGGTTTACCCAGAATAACATTATCGTTGCAAACTATAGTATCGCCTCCTATAATAATGGTATCAGGGCTGAAATGTTGAGCGACTGCTTGAACTTTTTGTTTTGCTAATTCTTCGGTAATTTTTCCAAAAGATTGTTGATAATCAATAATTTCTTTTGCAGAAGATGCAAAAACTTCAAATTTTAATCCTAAAAGAGTAAGCAATTCTTTCCTACGTGGAGAATTAGAGGCTAAAATAATTTTTTTGTCAGCAAGAAATGTGTTCATAATCAATAACTAAGTTTTTCGCCAAATGCCAAATCACCAGCATCTCCCAATCCTGGAACGATATAGGCTTGAGCCGTAAGTTCATCATCGACAGCGACTGTCCAAATATAAGTGTCAACAGGAAGACATTTTTGTAAATATTCAATACCTATAGCAGTGGATATAACCGAAACAATATGAATTTTGCTTGGAATACCATAACGCAGTAATCCTTTCAACGCTACTTCTATCGATTGACCAGTTGCGAGCATCGTATCCGCCAGAATGAGTTCTTTGTCATCTAAACTTGGAGCGGAGATATAATCTAATTTGACTTCAAAATCACCATTGGGTTTGTGTTTTCGATAGGCAGAAACAAAGGCACTTTCTGCTTGGTCGAAATAGTTAAGCAATCCTTGATGAAAGGGAAGTCCTGCCCGTAAAATTGTTGCTATAACTGGCTGTTTATTAACAATTTCCATTTTAGCAATACCCAAAGGAGATTCTATTTTTTGTGTTTGATAGGTTAACTTTTTACTAATTTCGTAGGCAAAAATTTCTCCAAGTCGTTCTAAATTTTTGCGAAAACGAAGACTATCTTTTTGAATTTCAATATTCCGAAGCTCCGATAAAAATACGTTTGCGAGCGAATTCTGATGTCCTAATACTATTACCATATAGTTTTTTTTGCAAAAGTACACAAATAAATTGAACGAATCCTCGAAAATGATATTTTTTTTTACAAAGATAACATTTTTATATCTTTCCAATTTGAATCTAAAATAAAAAAAAAGGGGAAATTTCCCCTTTCTTTAAAATTAATGCGAAAAATAATCACTTACATCTAATACCTTTTTGTCTTTTATATGAAAAAGCAATGGTTCCATATATGGAATACCGTATTTATTCATCATTTTATCATCTCCGAAAAGACAATGAACAACATGTCCATACATAGATTGTACATACTGCATATCTTCTTGTTTGTCTGTTAGAACATACATTTTCAAATCTCCTCTATCTTCAACTGCCATTTTCAATACGGTATCCAAAGGAATCAATCTACAAGTTCGGCAAAGACGTGCTGTTCGAAAGGTAAATAATAAATATTCTTCTTCTTGAAATACTTCTGAATGATACAATTGCAAATATTTCATTAGTAATTCTTCGTCTCTATAGACATAATCACTACTATTGGTACAACTATTGGTTATCAAAAACGCCAATAATATGAATATACCTTTTTTAATATTTGAATGTAAGTAATGATATTTCCGTGTATTCGTCATATTGATATGCATGATATAATCCTTTTTTGGTTGGGTAATAAACGTATCGACAATTGTGAGATTGAAAACATACATCTCCGATGATATTGAAATTTTTATCTATCAAATTAACTCCAAAAACTTTATCGTCCCATGTATTAAAAAAACCTTCATCATTTTTCAATGGCAATGCTTTTGAAAAAAACCTATAATACACTTCTTTATGATGGTCATACACCAATGAAATATAGAAATAATTCACTAAATGTATTTCATAAAGAAAATTAGGAGCACCTATTTTGCTATACATCGTTGTATCCAATTTAGGTAGAGGTGTATAATACTTATTTTTGAGAAAAAAACGAGTTGTTTTTTGGGTTTTAATATCATAACAATACATCAATGGTGAGTTTTGAAATGCTACTACCAAAGTATCTTTAAAAAATACAGTATAAGGTTCACAGCCATAATCTGCCAAATAAGAATCCATAATTTCGCGTGGATATTTCAATGAAAATACTTGAAGTCCTTTCGATGGTGAATACTCTGACATCATTTCTATGTCTCCTGTATCTTTTAATCCAAAAAACATAAGACCAAGAGTGCCTCTATGTTTATTCCATTGCATGGAATTGAAACTCCTTACATCGAATGCGGTATCGGCAATAATAGGAATAGACTGTATCACACTATTGTTTTTTATATCTAAAAACGTAAAATGTTTAAAATTAGCATACGCTATTACCGTATCCATATTTACAAGAGCCCATCTCCCTACAGAATAATCCATATCTACTGTATCCGAATAAACCTCTGGAATTTTTAGATACTTATACAATGTCCAAGTACTATCCAACAAACTATACACCAACAAAGAATCACATGACATTGGTTTACAATAAAAATAAATATTGTCTTGCTCATCTTCGTAAAAGCCATATTGACTATATGTTGGTATATAATCAAGGGTGTCTGCTTCTATTGTATAGGAGATGTCTTTTGCATACCTTTGGCACGAACAGGCTATCAAACTGATTGATAATAATATTTTCAACTTTTTCATATCTTTATATTTTGTTTAATTATTTGCTTTTTTAGCTAAACTCTCCCCGCCTTAGGCGGCGGGGATTGAAATTAAACATCAATTAGTTCTTCTGTTTTATAAACTATGAAACAGAAAAATTTTAGGACTTTCTTCTCTTGTTTCAATCAATTTATAATCTTGATATTTATTTTTATTTAGCGAATTTTGGGTTGCAATAAACTTGCATTCTTGTAAGGTATAATTATTTTTTTGTCCCGTTTTCTTTTCGCTCATCTCATAGGATACAATTTTATGTGTTAATGGATTATAACATACTGTATTATAAGTTTTGTAGTGTTTATTATAATATTTATATTCTAACACATCGTCTATTTGACGAACTGATGATTTTTTTGCTTTTACACCAGCAACCATACTTGCCACCGTCATCCCTGTATAATAAGCTAAAAAAACATTTTGCAACATAGCTTTTTTTTGTTTTTTATTCACATTAACAATGCTTAATTCCTTGTTAATATGGTCTGCCTTGTAATATATTTGCTGTTTGGATAGGTATGATATGCTGTCAGAAATTTTTAGTTCCCAATCGTAATGAGATGAAGAACTATCTCGGAAACATATTAATTCGCAGGCTACTCCATCAGAAATAAATTGTACTGAAGATTTTTTTATATGTAACGATGTGTTTAAAAGATTGACTACCTCAAAGGCGTAATTATCGGCATTTTTTTGAGAAAATACACAGCCAGATATCATTAAAACTATATATAATAAAACCATCTTTTTCATATTTCCTACTCCTCCCATGTTATTTCTACTACAATTCGACCATTTTTTTCATTTAATTTATCTACTGCATATTCAATTAATTCTATATATTCTGTATCCGATATGAGACCAAAACTCCAAATCAATCCTGCAAACCAAACTCTAAATTTAAACGCTCCCCATCCCTTTATACGATTTGTTCCATAACACATTACCTCATCTGCGGCCTCTAATACTTCCATTTTTAAATCATCAGATAATGATAAATATTCTGTGTTACCTATATTATCTTCAAAAATGGAGTATTGTTTGCTTATTTCATAAATATCTGACCTTGTCAATACACTTTGTTGTTCATTACATAGTTCTGGAGTCAATTCCGATAACGTTACAAAATGTTCATTAAAAGCGAAAGAATAAATATCTATTCCTGCTATACAAGTTGGACCATTCCATTCTGTTGGAGCAACTGTTTTTTGTATTTTTTCTTTTGATATTATTTTTTTATTTTCTACTACCTTATTTTCATCTTTCTCGCAACCCATAAAAACTGCTGTGGTTGCTATTCCTATTAACATCGCAAATATTGCGATAAATTTAAATTGTTTCATATCTTTAATAAAATTTAAATTCTTACTTTAATTAATTTTCCCCTAACATCACTTAATGTTAGTGGTGCAAAATTCTGGTTTTACAAGGTGTCATTTTGCAATTTCCTTGCGGAGACTTCACTTATGTTTCTGTTGCCCTTGTTAGTCGAAGCCCGATTTCTCCCTAACAAGGGCTAAATTCGCCCAATGAGTCGTCGGGGTTTGGTTCTATTTGTATATGATTTCTTTCGCTATTGGGACCATAAGTTTTTTGCGTTTTGGCAAAAGGAACTTTTGCCAAAACGATTTTTTGAGGTTTAAGGAGATTTACCCCCCCCCCAGCAATTCGCTGAAAATCAAGCAATTACAAACAGTTTCTGCAAAACATGCAAAAAAAGACAAAGGAAATATCATCTCTATTACTTGTTTGAAGTAATTTCTCTTAAAAGCCGATATTTTTTCTTTCGTTTCCATCTCTAATTCTGTTTTGCACTAATTGCAGTTTCCTATTGTTTTATTTATATTGTATCCCGTTTTCTATTCTATTTCTGTTACTTG
>JAZSKB010000049.1:0-2696 GCA_045534635.1 Bacteroidales bacterium | reverse complement strand
TAAACAAATCCTTGTATTATATTTTGGTTTTGTTCCGTTACAAATGCCGTACTTCCCAAATGATTGGTGTGGTAATAGAAAATATCACCGTTGTTTGCCTCGTTTCTTAGTTCTGGAATATTCATAAGAGGTGTAGGTGGTGTTATATTTTCGTAATCAGTATAATATTCTCCATAATTATCTTCTCTTAACTCAAGCAATTCCAATATATCTTTACGGTAACGGTCTTTAATTGCATCGTTATGGTAAATAAATTCGTTATTATTTTCCACTTCGATAAAAATTGCCTCGTGATGAGTATTCCCCAAACGTGAGCAAATACGCTCTGTTCCATTGTAATAGTGTTTGGTAAAATTACCGTAAGCATCAAAATTTATATATGCGTTAGGGTAGAACATCGCTTGTTGTAGGACAAAATTAAAATCTTGGTTCCCTCCATTCAGCCATGCGTTTATACTCGTCATACTTACTTTATAAGTCCTTGTGTTAGAGGCGTCGTAACCGTAATAGGCAAAATATAACTCCTCTTCACTGTATGCCTTCATATTCCCTTGACTATTAAATAGATAATAAATATTGTCATATTCTCCAGTTACTGGATTTTCTACTTCTCGTTTGCGTAAACTACCGTTAATGCCGTAAGTGTAATATACATCTTCTGTTCCATCTTGTAATTCTGGGGCAAATGATGTTTGTGTTGCATCAATGTTTGTATGATAATAAAAATAATTATTAGTATAAGTTCCATTTGTATATATATCATTATAATAACGATTTATTTGACCCCAATCTCCGTAATCTATTCCCAAATAATAATCGTTACCATAGGCTTCAACAAGTTGGTCTGCTTCATCGTAATGGAAAGATTCATTAAAACCTGCTCTCCATGGATAGTTACTAGATACATCGGTAACATTGCCAACAGGGTCGTAATTGTATAACGTTATTATTTCGTTGTTTATTCTCCTAATTTCCATGCTGCAAAGATAACATTATTTATCATTGTTATACAAATTTACGGTATCACAATATTATTCTTTGGATTCTAAAATAGGTATAAGTAGAATAACCTGTTCACTTTCTTTTACATCATAACAAGGTGAATTGTAAATCCGTGAACTTAAAGGTATAACTGATTTAATCCATTCTGTACTAGTAAAAACACAAATTCCCTTTTTGATTTTTAAGGGATAATAATACATTTTATCATTGATTATCACCTTGTTTTCAAAATCAATTACCTTTTCTGCCGTAAATGTGCTATCATCACTATGAGATAACGTATATTCTATGGGTTCTCTATATTCTGCCTTCTTGAACAATGGCAATATATAGTTCATGACAAAAGATTTATCCCAAATAATAATATAATTTGCAGTCTTAAGAGAGCTTGTGTATGAATGCCTATCAATTTGCCATTCAAGCAAACCTATACGAGTTTTTACACAAGAACAAGTTTCTTTGGGTTTGTATCTTGTCGATTTATTTGAATATGTATATGTTGCACAAAATAATAGATGAGAGTCTAAAGATGAAATATAGGGGTGATATATTCTTATATTGTCCACATAAATAGAACCTTCTTGCCCTAATGCTTTATATGAACATAAAAGCATAAAAATAATAATTGCCGAAAATTTTGTTGTCTTTTTCATTATTCTATCTTCCTATATTTTTGTGACCCGGGTTATCTCCTGCCCAAAATTTAATATATGAACGAGAATTTACATCATATACTTTCATTGTTTGAATCTTTCCATGATATCTTTTAGCAAACCCGTGATCTCCTTCTCCATAAGAAGGTGTTATCCATGGAGCATAAGAGTATCCCGATGGAAATGGAAGAGATCCAGACGGATGACTATGTGTATGTTCATAAATAGTTCCTCCTCCGTCAAGAACATCATCAATATATGGGAATAAAGCCCCTGTTCTATTATAAGAACGATTAGATCCAATAATATTAACTTCTTTTCCTTTTGAATCAATACCATTAATAGTTTCCCACTCAACGTTGGTGTTTTCAGCAAGAAACTCAAAGATTTCAACTCTGGATGAATTATCTTTTGTATCTATTTGTGTCGCATTATCATCTTGCGACCATCCAGTGATGGTACCTGCTTCAAAATTCTGTGATGTTGCAATTATTTTTTTATTCCCATCTCTATCGTATTTAATATTTCCTTTTCTATCGGTTTTAACGATGCGAACAACGTCAACATTTTTATTTTCAATAATATTTACTTTGTTCCCATTTTTATCAAACTCATATTCGTCCATCCCCGTAGGGTCTATCTTGTTTACGGGATTGTTTCCACAATAGGTGTATGGAGAATGCCAAAAATACCTCTCAAAGTGTGGGTCCCTTGATATAAACGTTGGCGGAGCGTAATACCTTGCTTCGTAGTAATACATACCAGTCTCTTCATCTAATTCTTTCGCATTAAAGGAGTACTTGGGGATTACATCATTTCCAAAAGTGGCATTATATTCTTCAACTATCTCTCCAAACGGTGCGTAAACAAATCCTTGTGTAATAGAAGAGTTATTATCCGTTACAAATGCCGTACTTCCCAAATGATTGGTGTGGTAATAGAAAATATCATCTTCAGGAGAGCCTGTAGGTTGAAATTCCGATATGGTTATTTCCGACAACGTATCAATGTTTTCTTCTGCATAGAGAAGCTCTTGTATAT
>JAZSKB010000042.1:0-106763 GCA_045534635.1 Bacteroidales bacterium | reverse complement strand
CAAGGGAAATAAATGTTCGTTAAAATTAAGAATATGGAAGATAATAGATTTTTTTATAACCAATACGATATAAAGCAGTGGTACGTTAAGAAAATATACCACGATATAACTTCTTGTAAATCAATAATTTACATGGGGGGGGTGAATTCCTCTATTTGCAATTTACAATTTTGTAAACCGACAATTTATGCAGATAACCTTTTTGAGGCTATCTGTATTTTTTTTAGAAATTTTAGAAACAACTAATATAATTTATTAACAATTAAAATTTAAAAAATGGCAAAAAAGCAGATTAAAAAATTAACTTTAGCAACTATTTTGTTGTTGTTTGCTCACAATGTTTGGGCTTACGATTTTGTAGTAGATGGGATTTATTACAACTATCTTTACGATGGTAATAACAGTGTCAGCGTAACTTTTAAGAGCGGATATAGAACTTATTCAGGTAATGTTACTATTCCTGCCACTGTAACCTATAATGGCACAACCTATAATGTTACTGTTATTGGTACTGAAGCATTTAGAGAATGTCCAGCCTTAGATACTGTAATAATATCCGAAGGCGTTACTGTTATTGGAACTGGTGCATTCAATCGTAGTAAAATGAAAAGCATAACAATCCCAAATAGTGTTACAACTATTGAAAATGGTGCATTTGGTAAATGTTGGGAATTGACGGAAATAACAATACCAAACGGTGTTACAAGAATCGGAAGAGGTACATTCTGGGCGTGTAAAGATTTAACAAAAATAGAGTTGCCCAACAGCCTTACAACTATCGATACTATTGCATTCTCCGGTTGTGACAGTCTAACAAGTATAACAATACCAAAGAGTGTTACAACTATCGGAAGCGGTGCATTTGAAGGATGTATTAGTCTAAAAAGTATAGAGATACCAAACGGCGTTACAATTCTTGAAAGAAATTTATTCTACCGCTGTTATAGTTTGATGAGTATAACAATACCCAACAGTGTTACAACTATAGATACTAGTGCATTCTCCGCTTGTGAAAGTCTAACAAGTATAACAATACCAAAGAGTGTTACAACAATTGGTAGTTGGGCATTTAGTGGTGATAAAAATTTAGATACTATCGTTTGCAAAGCAACTACACCTCCATTAATGGGAGCAGATGTATTTAACACTCCTACAACTAAGACTCTTTTTGTTCCTTGTGGAACAGGAGTAACTTACGGGACTACAGAGGGCTGGCAAGACTTTGCAGAGATAGTGGAATTGCCTTGTATAAATGTAACAACAAACGATGCAACAAATATAACGGCAAACGCTGCAACACTTAATGGCGAAGTATCAACTACCGGCGAAGTAACAGCCAAAGGTTTTCAATATAAAACAACCGATGAGGATTACACAACAATAGATATTACAACAGATGAATTTGTTTATAATCTAACGGGACTTGAAAGCGATGCAGAATATACATTCCGTGCTTTTGCCGTAGTTGAGGAAGACACAACTTTTGGAGAAGAAAAGACTTTTACAACACTTGACGATAGCGGTATAGAAGACATCGCAAAAGAAAATACAATTTCTATTTATCCTAACCCAGCCAAAACAATGCTTACAATAGAAAATGCTACAGAAGATGTTCAAATATTCGATATAACTGGACGTGTAGTTATGAACATAGACAATAAAGAAACAAACATGTTGCAAATCAATATTTCCCACTTGTCAAAAGGAATGTATTTTGTAAAAGTGGGCAACTATACTACTAAGTTTGTCAAAGAATAATTAAATATAGCATATTTTTAACGTTAATGCAGTTCACTTCAAGCCCTGCAGCCTTGCAGGGCTTGTTTTTCGGTGTCTGAGCTTAAGTCGGGTGTCAGAGCCTGTCGAAGACAACCGAAATTTATATGTTTTTCTCTTCGGAGGTTGAGCCTGTCGAAACCTCCGTATTTCATGTGTTTTTTTCGGTGTCAGAGCCTGTCGAAGACAACCGAAAAGTTTTTCATTCGGATTTGCAATCTTGCCAAACTCGTCAGAACGAAGTATTTTTTTCTCTTTTCGGTATTTCAAAAAAAATGAGATATATTTTTTTCTCTATAATTTTATGAAATCTAATATTTCTTTTAAATCCATTGTTAATCATTGTGGTAATGCTATTTTTTTTGTTTTAAAAATTATGGAAAATAAAAAAAACTACAAATTTCGCGTAGGAAAATTTATTATTGTTAGAAAAAATGTTATCTTTGCAAAATTAAGTTTAAAAAGAAAAAATGGGAAAAATTATAGCGATAGCAAATCAAAAAGGCGGAGTGGGAAAAACAACTACAACTATTAATTTAGCCGCAAGTTTAGCTATTTTAGAGCATAAAATATTAGTTATAGATGCTGACCCACAAGCAAATACATCTTCAGGATTGGGAGCAGATCCCAATGAAGTACAAAATAGTATTTATGAGGTAATGATTGGGAAAGTTGGTATCAAAGAGGCAATAGTACCAACGGAAGTTCCAAATTTGGATATTTTACCTGCCCATATCGATTTGGTAGGAGCAGAGTTGGAAATGGTAGATATGGAAGATAGAAATGTTGTTATGCGGAATGCACTTTCTTCTATTATTGACGAATACGAATTTATTTTTATTGATTGTGCACCTTCATTAGGTTTGATAACTGTAAATGCACTTACAGCCTCGCATACGGTGTTAATTCCTGTACAAAGTGAATATTTTGCATTAGAAGGATTGGGTAAATTGTTGAATACTATTAAGATAGTTCAAACAAATTTAAATCCAGACCTTGGTATTGAAGGAATCTTACTTACCATGTACGATAATCGAACAAAAATGGCAAATCAGGTAGTAGAAGATGTTCGTACTCATTTTAAAAATTTGGTTTTCAATACTATAATATATAGAAATATTCGTTTGGCAGAAGCACCAAGTTTTCAAAAACCTGTATTGTTGTACGATGCACAATCAAAAGGTGCAATCAATTATTTGAATTTAGCAAGAGAAATATTGACCAAAAACGGAAAAAAATAAGTAAATATGCCCACAAAAAAAGTTCAACAGACGGAAAAATCAAAAGAAAAAGCACAAACTAATGTAACTCCGAAAGCACATTCGCATTTAGGAAGAGGTTTAGGTGCTTTGTTGGGTGGTAATCCTGATATTAGTGTGGTCGCTCCACAATCACCAAGTCGCATACAAGAAAAGGAATTTGAAAAAATTAAAATTAGTTTAATTGATACAAATCCGTTTCAACCGAGAACTGATTTCGATGAAGAGGCACTGAATGAATTGGTAGAATCTATTAAAACACAAGGTGTTATACAGCCTATTACAGTCCGAAAAATAGAAGGAGGACGTTATCAATTGATTGCAGGAGAACGTCGTATGCGTGCTTGTAAGTTGGCAGGATTTGATACGATTATTGCTTATGTACGAACGGCTGACGATGTGCAAATGCTTGAAATGGGATTGATAGAAAATTTACAACGTCAAGATTTAAATCCTATTGAAATTGCTCTCTCTTTTCAGCGTTTGATGAATGAATGTGATTTAAAACAAGAAGAATTGTCTAATCGAGTGGCAAAAAGCAGACCAATGATTGCCAATTATTTACGTTTGTTAAAATTGGCAACTCCCGCCCAAAAAGCAATTTGTGAACGGAAAATAACTATGGGGCACGGGAAAATTTTGGCAGCATTAGATGATGTTGATATACAAACAGATATATTGAATAAAGTAATTGCAGAAGAACTTTCTGTGAGACAATTGGAATCTCTTGTTAAAAATATTAAAGACAAAGAAGAGAACAATAATGTTCAAAAAGTGAAAATAACTTTGCCTGCCCATTTGAAAGAAGCCCAAAAAGAACTTACAAATTATTATAATACGAAAGTTGCAATTAAGCGAAATATCAATGGGAAAGGTTGTATTACTATCAATTTTCAAGGGGAACAAGAATTACAACAATTGTTGGAAAGATTAAAAAAATAATATATGAAAGTGTTTAAATGTGCGGTCTTTTTGGGGATATTTTTTTTCTTAAAAATATCTTTTGGCTATGCACAAAAAGATACTAATCTTATACAAAAAAATGTTGATTCTCTTAAGCAGGAAAAAGTAAAGGAACCATTTGCCCCAAAACCTAAATTAGCCGCAACATTTTCGGCAGTTTTGCCCGGATTGGGACAAGGATACAACCGTAAATATTGGAAAATACCTATCGTTTATGCAGGTTTGGCTGGTAGTAGTTTCTTGATATATCATTTTCATAAAAAATTTGTAACTTATCGCGATGAATATGTGTTCCGTTTGGAAGGAAATACACAAAAATACAATCCGAACTTGATGCAGTGGTCAGATGAAAGTCTTAAAGCATTGGCAATGCAAAATCAGCGGTATATGGAAATCTCAATAATTGTACTTGTTGTATGGTATGCTCTCAATATTGTTGACGCAGTTGTTGACGCTCATTTGTTTTCTTTCGATGTTTCAGACAATCTTTCTATGAATGTCTGTCCTGCTATCGTTCCTATAAATAAATTGACTAACAAAGCATTCCAACCAAATTTATTGTTAACATTTAAATTCTGAAAGTGAAAATCGCAATATTAGGATACGGAAAAATGGGCGAACAAGTAGAAATTGTTGCCACCGAAAGAGGTCATCAAATTGTTGCATATATTGACGATATTGTTGATTGGGAAAAATATGCCAACAATTTGCTTACTGCTGATGTAGCGATAGATTTTTCTATGCCTTCGGTAGTATTGCAAAATATTGATTCTTGTTTTGAAAGAAAAATACCTATAGTTGTTGGTACTACAGGTTGGTATGACCAATTGTCACAAGTTAAACAAGCATGTGAACAAGGTAATCATAGTTTGCTTTATGCAAGTAATTTTAGTTTAGGGGTAAATTTGTTTTTTGCATTGAATATCGCTTTGGCAAAACTGATGAATCCGTACAAAGATTATGATGTTAGTATAGAAGAAATTCATCATGTAAATAAAAAAGATGCTCCAAGTGGAACCGCTATTACTTTGGCAAATGATATTATAAATGTTATTGATGGAAAAGAATGTTGGATTAATGAAGAAAATAAAAACAACAATGAATTGTCCATCAAATCAGAAAGGAAAAACAATGATGTGGGGACACATATTGTTAATTATAAATCAAAAAATGATAGTATAGAAATAAAACATATATCGTACAATCGTCGAAGTTTTGCTGTTGGAGCGGTGCTCGCAGCAGAATGGCTTGTAGATAAAAAAGGATTTTTTACCATACGAGATATGTTAAATATAAAATTTTAAATATTAAAATGTATGAATATAAGTATTGAATTATTACTATTGTATAGTATTGCTTATGTAGTAGGTACTTTTGTAGGATTGTGGGGGATTTTTAAAAAGGTAGGTCGTCCTCAATGGCATGCTATTATCCCTTTTTACAATTTGTATGCTTGGTTAAAAGTTGTAGAGCGACCAATGTGGTGGTTGATTTTTTTATTGATTCCTTATATCAATATATTTACTTTTATGTTATTGATATGGAAAACGGCACGAATGTTTGATATAACTCGTTATATTCATTTGTTCCCTTTTGTGATTTTCCCTTTTGTGGGTATGCCTTATGTTGGTTTTTCAAAGAAAATGACATTTTATACATTAGATAAAGTTCCTGAACATGAGTTAGGCATTTGGGATACACGACCTTTGGATAAAAAACAGAAAATTAAAGGAGAACAAACTAATGGTGGTAGAATCGTAAAAACAAAAGCAAGAGGTTGGTCTGACGCTATCATTTATGCTGTTGCTGCCGCTTATATTATTAGAACTTTTATGTTTGAATTATATAAAATTCCGACTTCTTCTATGGAAAGTACTTTAATGGTTGGGGATTTTTTGGCTGTAAGTAAAATGGCTTATGGTCCAAAAATACCACAAACACCTATTGCTGTACCTTTTGTTCATCATACTATGCCATTGACTAAATATACAAAATCTTATGTGCAATCTGTTCAATTTCCATTTTTCCGTTTTCCCGGAAGAACAAATGTGCAAAGAAATGACGCTGTCGTTTTCAATTATCCAGACGGAGATACTGTAGTTTTAGAAAGACAAAGTGAAAGTTATTATGCCATATTGAGAGCAATTAAAAATACTTTTTTACACCCAGAAAAATATGCTGACCAATATTATATCGTAAACAATGAGTTACATCAGTATAAAGAATTATATAGTAGATATGGTAAAGGATATTATCCGGGAAAAGAATATGAGGTTATCAATAAAGAATATAAAGTGCGTTATCGTCCTGTGGATAAACGAGAAAATTATATTAAACGTTGTGTAGGTATTCCGGGAGATACATTGGCTATACGCAATGCCATTCTTTATGTTAATGGAGAAAAAGCATATCAACCAAACCAATCTCAATTAATGTATATTGTGCAAACCAATGGAATGAGTTTAAATGAAAATACACGTAAAAAATTGAATATCAATGAAGAAGATTGGCAACAGATTGCTCCAAATATGGATGCTTATCATTTGTATCCAGAACAAGTAGAAAAAATAAAGGCAATGCCTTTCGTTTTATCAATAGAACCTTATATTACTCCTGATACAATATGGGAACAAGATATTTTCCCTTATGATATTCGTTATTCTTGGAATAGAGATAATATGGGAGATTTTGTTGTGCCAAAAGCAGGACAAACTGTAAAAATTGATGATTCAACTATTGTGTTGTACGCTCGTATTATCAAAAATTATGAAGGAAATGATTTGGAAATAAAAGGAAAAAAAGTATATATCAATGGAGTAGAATGCAATGAATATACTTTTAAAATGAATTATTATTGGATGATGGGTGACAATCGTCATAATTCTGCAGATTCTCGTTATTGGGGATTTGTTCCTGAAAATCATATTGTTGGTAAGGCAAGTTTTGTTTGGTTGAGTTTGGATAAATTTAAAAATTGGGGAGAAGGAAAAATTCGTTGGAACAGAATGTTTAGAAAAATTAAATAGATTTAGTTTTTGTGTTAAAAAAAATATTAATTTTGCAGTCTAAAAAAATTATTAATTAAAAAGTAATAAAAAATGAAGAAGAAAGTTTCGATTTTAACAGTTTGTATTTGCTGTTTAATGGTTGTTACAGCATTTGCTCAAAAGGAAGGTAAATCAAAATTGTTTACTGGTCAAGTAAAATTTTCTAATACTATCGAAGGAGATGTTGACCCTCAAATTAAAGCCAATATGCCTCCAGAAATGCTTTATCGTATTTGTGGCAATAAAACCAAAACAACTATGAATATTGGTCTTCCAATGCATATTATTGAAGACGGAGATTCTTGTAAATTAATTCGTTTGCTTGATATTCCCGGACAACAAATTGCTGTAGTAGAAACGAAAGCAGATTTAGATGAAAAACATTCAAATTACGAATATAGAATCTCAAAAACAGGTGATACAAAAGTAATTTGTGGCTATGAATGTGTTGGATACAATGTAATAACTTGGAGTAAAGAAGACGAAGAAGAAATTGGTTCAAGTCTTTGTTATACAACAACAGAAATAGGTTCTGGAACAACAATTAATAGTGCTTCAACTCCAGGATTGGAAGGTTATATTTTGTATTCCAAGGTAAATACTTCAAAGGGATATACAATTATTTCTGAAGCCGTTGAAGTAAAAAAAATGAAAGTAAATGTTGCAGAATTTCTTATTCCATCATCGTATAGAGTAATGTCGGTGGAGGAATTTCAAGCACTTATAGGTGATTCTGGTGAAGAAGATGATTTTTAAGATATAACATTGAAAAAACACCTACAATAGATAGGTGTTTTTTTATAAATGTTGCTTTTATGGAATTTATAGATACGCATTCGCATATTTATCTTTCTGATTTTGATAATGATAGAGCAGCAATTGTAGAGGAGTGTCTTCAAAAAGGTGTTACTCATTTGTTGTTGCCAAATATCAATATGGATTCTATTGAGCCAATGTTGGAAGTTTGTCGTACTTTTCCACAACAATGTTTTCCGATGTTGGGATTGCACCCTTGTGATGTGTTTGAAGATTATAAAGAAGTTTTGCAAAAAATGTTTGCTTTATATCATCAATATTCATTTTTGGCAATAGGAGAAGTTGGTATAGATTTGTATTGGGACAAAACATTCCAAGAAGAACAAAAAGACGCTTTTCGTATGCAAATAGCATTTGCAGTAGAACACGATTTACCTATAATTATCCATAAAAGACAATCGTATTATGAAGTAATGGAAATTTTAAACGAATTTTCACAAAACAAACTAAAAGGCATTTTTCATTGTTATTCAGGTAGTATCGAACATGCAATGGAAATCATAGAAAAAGGTTTTTTGCTTGGTATTGGAGGAACTGTTACTTACAAAAATGCAAAATTGGATACTATTTTGTCGGATATTGATTTAAAACATATTGTTTTAGAGACAGATAGCCCTTATTTGACCCCAGTGCCATATAGAGGACAGCGTAACAAAAGTAGTTATATCCCTTTGATAGCAGAAAAATTGGCAACAATAAAACAAGTAGATATAGAAACAATCGCAGCAATAACAACTCAGAATGCGAAGAATTTATTTAAGTTATGAGTAATCCAAAAATATTAATTATATATACAGGTGGAACTATCGGTATGATAGAAGACCCGATAACAAGAAGTTTAAAACCTTTCAATTTTAGTAATATTTACGAACAAATACCACGTTTATCTTTGTACAATATTGCTATTGATACTTATGCTTTCCCTTGCCCGATAGATTCTTCTGATATGAATCCTCAAATATGGAAAAGTATTGCGGAAAAAATAGTCGAAAATTATGCTCAATATGATGGTTTTGTAGTATTGCATGGTACTGATACAATGGGTTATACAGCCTCAGCATTGAGTTTTATTTTTGAAAATTTATCAAAACCAATTATTCTAACGGGGTCGCAATTGCCATTAGGTATTGCACGTACAGACGGAAGAAGTAATATTATCAATGCCTTAGAAATGGCAGCCGCTCGCAATGAAGATGGATTGGCTATGGTGCCTGAAGTTGCTATTTGCTTTGAAAATAAGTTATATAGAGGAAATAGAACACATAAAAATGACGCAGAAGATTTTAATGCTTTTGCTTCTCCGAACTATCCTTTATTAGCCAATATTGGGGTAAGTATTAAATATCATAGAGAATATATTGCTAATCATAATCATAAACAATTGATTATTAATACAAATATGGATTCCAATGTGGCTATACTAAAATTATTTCCCGGAATACAACAGTCATTAGTCAAATCAATTTTGAATACTTCCGGATTACGAGGTCTTGTTTTAGAAACTTATGGTTCTGGAAATGCTTGTCAATCAGAATGGTTTATTGATGAATTGAAAGCAGCGACAGATAAAGGTATTGTCATATTAAATGTGACTCAGTGCAAAGGAGGTGGGAGTGTTTGTCAAGGAAAATATGAAGCAAGTTTGCAATTAGAAGAAATCGGAATTGTGAGCGGATATGACATAATTGCTGAAACTGCAATCACTAAAATGATGTATCTTTTAGGGATAGAAAATAATACAGAAAAAATTAAATATTTGTTATCCAAGTCATTAAGAGGAGAAATGACAACAGAAAAATGTTGAAAAAAAAATGACGAACCTATTGATTTTTTTTGTAATTTAGCAAATCGAAATAAGATTATAAAAATCTTGTTTGGAGAGGTGTCCGAGTGGTCGAAGGAGCACGCCTGGAAAGTGTGTAAACGCCGAAAGCGTTTCCTGGGTTCGAATCCCAGTCTCTCCGCCAAATTAATTAAATAAATAGAACAAAAATAATAAATTAATAATTAAAAAATAAGAAGAATAGTATGAAAAAGTTAGTAACACTTCTGGCTATTGCCGGTTTTTTAACATTCGGAATGAACAATGTTGTTGCACAAGAAACTCCAGCAACAGATGAACAAACACAGGTTGAAGCAACTGCAGAACAAGAAACTCCTGCAGCGGCTACGGTTAACAACGATGCAACTGAAGAAGTTGTGGTAGAAAAACCATTTCATCAAGTTTTGAAAGATAAATTTATCGAAGGTGGTGTTGGTTTTATGACTCCAATTTTATTGGTTCTTATTTTGGGTTTAGCATTGGTGATAGAAAGAGTTATTTATTTAAATTTATCTACCACTAATACTCAAAAATTACTTCAAGGTGTTGAAGAAGCATTGGCAAAAGGTGATGTAGAAGCAGCAAAAGAACTTTGTCGCAATACAAGAGGTCCTGTTGCAAGTGTATTCTATCAAGGTTTAGACCGTTACAACGAAGGTATTGAAAATATTGAAAAAGCAGTTGTATCTTATGGTGGTGTTCAAACTGCACGTTTAGAATCTAATATGTCTTGGATTGGTTTCTGTATCGCAGTTGCTCCTTCTTTAGGATTCTTAGGTACAGTAGTTGGTATGGTTCAAGCATTTGACGATATTGAAAAAGCAGGTGATATTTCTCCAACTATCGTTGCCGGTGGTATGAAAGTAGCACTTATCACAACTGTAACAGGTTTGATTGTTGCTATTATTCTTCAAGTTTTCTATTCTTATTTAGTATCTAAAATTGATAGTATTGTAACATCTATGGAAGATGCAACTATTAGTTTTATGGATATTGTAGTAAGCAATAATAGAAAATAAGAAATATAAAATTGTCAATAATCTAAAAATATTTATAATGGAAAGATTATTAAAAAAAGTAACAAATATAGCCGTTATTTGTATGGCAGCCTTGGCATTAGTAGCAGCATTTGGTATGTTGTTTGTGGACGAAAAGGCTAATCCAGGTAATTTTTCTATATTCTTAGATATCAGTTTTTATTTAACTTATGCTATGATATTTATTGTAATGTTGGCTATGGTAGGTTTTACAATATTTCAAATATCATCAGATAAAAAGCAAATAGTTAATACATTGATATTGACAGGTATAGCGGTAGTAGTGATATTAGTAGCGTTCGTTTTAGCCCCAACAGAATTGAGTGAAGTTGCTCAAAGAGTGGGCATTACTGAAGGCGTATATAAATGGGCAGGTGTCTTAATGAATATGGCATATATCGTTTTTGGCGGTGTAATTGTTGCGATGTTGGGCACATTCGTTTATATAAAACTCAAAAAATAGTAATTTTATGGCAAAAAAAACACCAGGGCTAAATACTGGCTCTATGGCGGATATCTCCTTTTTGCTGTTGACATTCTTCTTGCTTACCTCATCTATTAATACAGACCAAGGTATTCAAAGAAGGTTGCCACTTCCATTGAGAGGAGATGAAAAACCGCCAAAGGTAAAAGAAAGAAATGTGCTTCAAATATTGGTAAATATGCATGACCAATTGTTGGTAAACAATGAGCCAATGTCTGATGTACGTGAATTGAAAAGTCGTGCAAAAGAGTTTATCTCCAATCCTACAGACAATCCTCACATGTCAGAAATAGAATTGAAATATGTAGAAGAATTGGGAGAATCGGCTCCAGTTTCAAAAGGTGTTGTTTCTTTACAATCCGATAGAGGTACCTCTTATAATATGTATATCGCAGTTCAAAATCAACTAACGGCGGCTTTTAATGAATTACGTGATGAGTTTTCTCAACAAAAATATGGCAAATCGTTTGAAAATCTAACAGATAATCAACGTAAAGCCGTACAAAAAGTAATTCCTGTTAGTATTTCAGAAGCCGAACCATCTAATTATGGAGGGAAAAAATAATGGCAAGATTTAGGAAAGACGAAAAAAGAAGTACCCCAGATTTGAATATGGGTTCTATGTCAGATATTATCTTTATGTTTTTGTTTTTCTTTATGGTAATTACCACAATGAGAGAATCCTCTTTGTTTGTTAAAGTGGGGATACCAAGTGCAACAGAATCACAAAAATTAGAAAAGAAATCTTTGGTTGCTAATATCAATGTAGGAGCTCCAAATACTCCAGAATTATTGAGAAAATTAGGTCCAGAACCTCGTATTCAATTGAATGACCAATTTGCTGAAGTTCGCGATATTGTTGAATTTGTTGAAAAAGAAAAACAAGCTCGTGATGAAGCAGAAAGAAATCAAATGACTTGGTCGTTAAAAGTGGATAAAGATGTTAAAATGGGAATAGTTACCGATATTAAACAAGAATTGCGTAAAGTAAGTGCTTTTAAGGTAAATTATTCTGCTGCTAAAAAAGCAGAACGCAATAGGTAACTATTTATGGCATATTTAAGATTTTTCATTCTATGATTAAGAAAGGAGGTTACAACCTCCTTTCTCATTTTTAATTAATATAGTAAATATGAAAGTGATTTTTAAATCAGGAACTATGTTGTATCCTTTGCCTGCGGTGTTGGTATCGTGTGGAAATAAAATCGAAGGATATAATTTGATTACTATTGCTTGGACAGGAACTATTTGTTCTGAACCTGCAATGTGTTATATTTCGGTGCGACCTTCGCGTCATTCTCATTCAATGATAAAAAAGAATGGCGATTTTTTTATTAATCTAACTACCAAAGATTTAGCATTTGCTACCGATTGGTGTGGGGTAAAATCTGGAAAAGATGTAGATAAATTTGCAGCAATGAAATTAACGCCTGTTCACTATCCAGATATGAATGCTCCTTATATTGAAGAATCACCATTGAACATTGCTTGTAAAGTAGAGCAAATTGTAGAATTAGGTTCTCATGATATGTTCATTGCTAAGGTAGTGGCAGTTTTGGCAGATGAGCAATTTATGGATTCAAAAACAGGAAAATTTCATTTAGATAAAGCCGATTTGATTGCTTACAATCATGGTCAATATTGTCATTTAGGTGATGAATTTGGTAAATTTGGTTGGAGTGTAGAGAAAAAACGGAAAAAATAAATAAGATTAACAGAATTTTGTTAAAAAAATCTTTTTTTCTATGTTTTTATTAGAAAAATAACTTCTATCTTTGCAAAGATTTGGTTCCGCATTTTAGGATTAAAAAGGGAATAAGGTGAAAATCCTTAACAGTCCCGCTGCTGTAATCTCTAAATATGTTGTGAAAATATGTCACTGTCGGAAACGATGGGAAGGCTTCACAACAAGAGTAAGTCAGAAGACCTGCCAAATTGATTTAACAACAGCTTTCGAGGAAAAAGCGTATGTTATGGCGGGTTCTATCCCAATATTTCCACTTTTTTTTCGAAGCCATTAAAAAAAATAACAATGAAGTATTGTTCTATTGGCTTGAAAATGATTTATTTAATGCTATTGTTCATGGGAAACAATTGTTTGTTAGCCCAAAATGATAGTTTACCTTATCATACATTGAAAAACTATACTGTTATTGCAGATTATCAGCCATTTAATCAAGCATCATTAAAAAAATTAGATAATCTTGAATTGATGAGAAATGCTTTGCAGATGTCGGAAGCATTAGTTTTTTTCTCAGGAGTAAATATAAAAGATTATGGAGGATTGGCAGGGTTGAAAACCGTTTCTGTAAGAGGTTTGGGAGCCAATCATACGGCGGTAAGTTTTGATGGCGTCGCTCTTACAGATTGTCAAACAGGACAAATTGATGTTGGCAAATTATCTTTAGAAAATGTTGGCGAATTGGCAATTTTAAATGCCAATTCAGAACAAGATATTTTTAAGCCTGCTCGTTTGTTTGCTTCTGCTAACACATTGCAAATTAAAACAAAAAGACCTTTTTTTAAGGAGGGAAAAAAAATTAATTTGGCGACAAATGTTAAAATTGCTTCCGCTTTGACATTCAATCCTTGTTTATTGCTTGAAAATAAAATAGGAAATCGAATTTCAACAAGTATTTCTATGGAGTATTTGTATTCCAAAGGGAATTATCCTTTTATATTACAATATGGCGGGTTAAACGATAGTATTTCTAAAGAAATTCGTCAAAATGCAGATGTATCCGCACTTTCTACGGTCGCTAATTTTATTTATAAAGATACATCAAATGAATTGATAATCAAAGGATATTTGTATTTTTCTAATAAAGGTTTACCTGGAGCGGTTATTTTATATTCTCAAAATAGTCGCCAACGATTGTGGGAAGACAATATTTTTCTACAAGCACATTATACCCATTATTTTCCAAAATCTTTTAGTTATCGCTTTATTTTGAAGACAAATTATGCTCACACGCATTATTTAGACCCAGATTATTTAAATTCTTATGGAAAATTAGACAATCGTTATTATCAAAGGGAATATTATATGTCTAATATTTTACTTTACCAATCGAAATTAAAAATGAATTTTTCTGTTTCTAATGATTTGATTTATAATAATATGTCTTCAAATATGATAGGTTTTTGTTATCCTACAAGGTTAACGGTTTTAACGAATGTTGCTTTGACATATTATAATCGTTGGGTTAGTGTACAAACTAATTTATTGCATACATTTGCTCAAAATCAGACGCAAACAGAGACAACAAAAACTTATTTTAATAAATTGAGTCCCGCTTTCAATGTAGAATTTCGATTGATGAAAAAAGAAAAATTGACATTAGGAACTACTTATCAATATGTGTTTAGAATGCCAACTTTCAACGATATGTATTATACTGCTGTTGGCAATAGAACATTGCGACCAGAAACTATTAATCAATTGAGTACCAATTTATCGTGGGTTAAATTTTGGAATAAAAAACTTCCTTTTAGCAAAATGTCTGTAGCAGCATATTATCATTTTGTAAACGATAAAATTGTGGCGATGCCAAGTAGAAGCTTATTTGAATGGACAATGTTGAACTATGGAAAAGTAAATATTTGGGGAGTAGATGCCAATGTTATGATGCAAATAAATGCTACTAAATGGTTGAATATTAATATGTCTTTTGCTTATGTGTATCAAAGGGCAATTGATGTTACAGATAAAACAAGTAAAACTTATCGGCAACAAATTCCTTACACTCCCAAACATTCGGGAAATGCACGTTTGGCATTGCAAACCGAATGGATTACTTTTTCGTATGCATTGTTAGCAGTAGGTAGTCGATACAAATTACGTAACAATGTGCCAGAAAATCTTTTAGCACCTTATTTTGACCATAGTATTGGTTTAAATCGTGATTTTGAAATAAAATCTTACATTTTGCGAGCAAGTATAGAATTGTTGAATTTAGCAAACAAGAATTATGAAGTTGTTGCAAATTATCCAGTTCAAGGTTTTGCTTGGCGGATAAATATCGGTTTTAAATGGTAAACAATAATAAATTTTAGTATTAATAATTAAAAATAGTAAGAAAATGAGGAAAAATTTTTTAAAATTAATGGTTAGTGTATTAGGTATTGGAATAATGGTATCTAGTTGTGAGGGGTGTAAAGAGAGACAACAGAAAGAAACATTATTTAACAATGGTATTTTGGTAGCATACGAAGGTCTTTATGGACAGAACAATGGTGGTATCACTTATTATGATATAGACAGCAATATTGTCTCCGCTGATGTTTTCCGTGAAAAAAATGCTCGAGGTTTGGGAGATACTCCAAATGATATTAAATTGTATGGAGGAAAATTGTATGTGGTTGTAAACATGTCCAATAGTTTAGAAGTTATTGATGTTTATACGGGGAAATCGTTAGCACAATTGTCTATCAAAGACGCAAATGGAGTAGGTATGCAACCTCGTAAAATTGATTTTTACCAAGGCAAAGCATATTTATGCTGTTACAATGGACAAGTATTGAAAATTGATACAACCACATTGTCTATAGAAAATAAAATACAAGTAGGTAAAAATCCAGAAGATTTATGTGTTGTTGGTTCTGAATTGTATGTTTGCAATTCTGGCGGTTTAGATTATCCGAATTGTGATAGCACGATTTCTGTGATTAATTTAAATACTTTTCGTATAAGTGACACAATAATTGTAAGCCCCAATCCTGCTCGTATATCCGTTGATTATCAAGGAAATGTGTATGTTGCTTGTTGGGGGGCTTCCGATTGGAATACATTTACGGAGATTTCTCCTAATTGTTGGCAAAAAATCAATACAAAAACAAAAATGGTAGAAAAAACAATGTCAATTCCTGTTAATAGGTTTGTTTTGAATTCAACAACAGCTTATTTATTGTGTTACGATAATACAATCAGGGTTTTTGATTTGGCTTCGGAAAAAGAAATGAATAATTTTATTACTGATAACACGAAAATAGATGCTCCATATTCTGTTGCTGTTGATGCTAAAACAGGAAATGTTTTGATAGGCGATGCCGAAGACTATTCTACCAATGGAACTGTTTTTGTTTTCAACAAAGCAGGAAAAAAGCAATATGAATTTGAAACGGGTATCAATCCGACGGCTATATTACCGATAACATCGAATCTCCAATAGGTTAAAGTTGTATAATACTATTTTAAAATGCTGATAATCAAATATTTATTTCTTAATCTATTGATTAGAAACGAATTAAATTTAACAAAAAATGTTCATAAATCTATAATTGTTGAGATGAAAAGTATTTTAAAATAGTATTATCTTTGTAGAAAATATCACTTTAATAGTGGATTGAAATAAAGAACTTAAAATCATATAGATACAATAATGTTAGTTGTAAAGAGAGATAATACGGCACAGAAATATGATAAGAGCAAAATTCATAAAGCCTTGACAGCAGCTTTTGATGCAGTTGGCGTATCTTATCAAGAAGAGGAGATAGAAGATATTATCAATAGTTTGCATTTGTATAATTTGATAACTATTGAGACAATTTCCGATGAATTGGAAGTAGAATTGATGAAACGCGATTATTTTTCTGTTGCCAAAGCCTTTATTATTTATAGAGAAAAAAGACGGAGAGAACGCGAAATAGAGAAGAAGAAAAATTATATTGAACGTTATTTAAAATCGTCGAATGCAGCAACCGCAAGTGATTTTGATTCAAATGCAAATGTCACAGAAAAAAATATAGCCACTTTAAATGGAGAATTGTTCAAAGGGGATATTATCAAATTGAATCGCTCTCGACTAACAGATAAAATAAGAAGTCTTTATGGAGATGAATTGGCAAAAGAATATATTCGTCAATTGGAGACACATGAATTGTACAAACATGACGAAACTTCAATATTCCCTTATTGTGTAGCCATAACAATGTATCCATTGTTGACAGAAGGTTTGTGTAAAATGGGTGGAATATCCAAGCCTCCTAAACATTTACGTAGTTTTTGTGGGATTTTTGTCAATATGGTTTTTACTATTGCTGCCCAATTTGCTGGGGCGGTTGCTACGCCTGAATTTTTACTTTATTTCGATTATTTTTGTCGTAAAGAATGGGGTGATGATTATTATTTGAACTACGATAAAGTTGTAGAACATAGTCAACAAAAAGACAGAACGATAAAAGATGTCATTTTAGATTATTTCCAAAATGTAGTTTATTATCTCAATCAACCAGCGGCAGCACGTAATTTTCAATCTGTATTTTGGAATATAAGTTATTTTGATAGTTATTATTTCAAAGGTGTTTTTGGTGATTTTAGATTTCCCGATGCTTCAGAGCCTAAATGGGAATCTTTAGATAGTTTGCAACGTTTATTTATGAAATGGTTCAACAAAGAAAGAACCAAAGAAGTTTTAACATTTCCTGTGGAAACTATGGCATTGCTCACCGATGGTGATGATGTCAAAGATAAAAGTTATGCTGATTTTACGGCGGAAATGTATAGCGAAGGACATTCATTTTTTACTTATATGTCCGATTCGGCAGATAGTTTGAGTTCTTGTTGCCGTTTACGCAATGAAATGAATGACAATCAATTTAGTTATTCTTTGGGTGCTGGTGGCGTTGCTACGGGGTCTAAATCTGTTATGACGCTTAATATCAATCGTTTAGTGCAAAATGCGGTTCAAAATCGTTGTGATGTTACTAAATATTTGAAAGAGCAAGTAAAAAAAGTACATAAATATCAAACAGCATTCAATGAATTGTTGAAAGATTTTTATAATGCCAATATGCTTACTGCTTACCAAGCCAATTTTATTTCTTTGAACAAACAATATTTAACTATTGGTGTCAATGGGGTAGTGGAAGCGGCAGAATTTTTAGGTTTAGAAATTAGTGATAACGATAATTACAAAGAATTTATTCAAACTATACTTAAAACTATTTCTGACGAAAACAAAGCAGCAAGAACAAAAGAATTGATGTTTAATACTGAATTTGTTCCTGCGGAAAATTTAGGTGTAAAACATGCTCAATGGGATAAGGCTGATGGATATTTTGTGCCAAGAGATTGTTACAATAGTTATTTTTATGCTGTTGAAGACCAATCTCTCAATATTTTAGATAAATTTAAGTTGCACGGAAAAGATTATGTACAATATCTTGATGGTGGTTCGGCTTTACACATGAATTTAGACGAACATTTGAGCAAAGAACAATATCGTAATTTGCTTAAAGTTGCTGCTTCTGAAGGTACAAATTATTTTACTTTTAATATTCCTAACACTATTTGTAATGAGCCTTCTTGTCAACATATTGATAAAAGATATTTGACACAATGCCCAAAATGTGGTTCTAAAAATGTTACTTGGGCTACGCGTGTTATTGGTTATTTAAAACGTATTGATAATTTTTCTCAAGCTCGACAAATTGAAGCCTCTAAACGTTTTTATTTTCATTCTTCAAGACAGCAAGAAATAAGACGTAATTTGATTATGCAAGGGCAAAACAATATTTCTGCTAATAATGTTGAACAGATAAATAAAGTTGTAATTAATGAAATTTGTTAATTATGATATTGTTTTTCAGGAAATTCCTGATGAAACAACTTTGGCAATAAATATTTCTAATTGTCCTTGTGCTTGTAAAGGTTGTCATAGCGATTATTTACAAAAAGATATTGGGCAGGTTTTAGATGAACCTGCTTTAGCTTGTTTGCTGAAAAAATATGCCAAAAATATTACTTGTGTCGCTTTTATGGGGGGAGATGCTAATGTGAATGAAGTTGTCGCTTGTGCTAAATGGGTAAAAGAACATTATCAATTAAAAACTGCTTGGTATTCTGGAAGAACGAATATGAGTGATAAATTTCTTCCTATTTACTTCGATTACTTGAAATTAGGTCCTTATAAAGAACAATTTGGCAACCTAACTAAAAAAACAACGAATCAAAGATTGTTTAAAATTTTACGAAACAATAATCAGTTCCATTTTTCCGATATTACCGCTTCTTTTTGGAAATAATTTTCGATTTTATTGAATTTAGCGGACGGCAACTTTGTTGCTGTTATATTTTTTATCAATGGAGGTTGAGTCTGCCGAAACCTCCGTATTTCATGTGTTTTTTTCGGTGTCTGGGCCTGCCGAAGACACCGAAAAAATAATAATACAGTGACTTAAAAAAAAAATTTTTTTCTAAAACAAAAATATTTATAAAAAAAGTTGTATCTTTGCAAATTGGAATTAGTAGCCTATTTTTATAGGCTTGCTAATAGAGTAAAAAATGCAGATGACCGCTGTGTGGTTATTTGCATTTTTTTTTAGAAAAATTGTATAATTAATTTAAATAATAATTAAATATTAAAAAAAATGAAGTCAAAGTGTTTAAATTTTTGGTACCACAGCAGTACAAAGGTTTTTTTTCTACTACTCCTTGGTGGTAGTATGTTGTTTAACGGGCAAAAGGTAAATGCCCAAAGTGTAAATATGGATACGGTTAAAATAACATTTAACAATCCAATGATTGGTCCACTAGCGGTTGCGTATATGGACATTTATATGGCATTAGATGCACCAAATTTTCCCCTTGTGACGGGTGGAGGTTTGAATAGTGCGTCAACAACTCCTCAATTTGTAGGTCAAAACCTAACATTAGTAAAATTAAGAATGGTATATCCTCTGACAGAAGGATATATACTGATGCCGAATATTCGTTGTATTGTTATAAAAAATGATACCAATATAAGAAAGATAGAAATATGTAGCCAAAATAAAAAAGCACAATTTTTAGATTCGTTGTATTTTAGCGATATGAAACGTTTGGCAGTAATAAAATTAGATACTTGTCCTAAATTGCATACTTTAATGTGTAAGAACGATAGTTTAACCACTATTGATATTCGTCATTGTCCCGTATTGAAAAGATTGGTATGTAATGACAATAAACTAACCTCTATAAACAGTGTAATAACAGCAAGCAATGGGGCTTTGGATTCTATAAAATGTTCGTTCAACTCAATATCATCATTAACTATTTCAAGTTTATCAAAATTGAAATACTTAGATTGTTCACACAATCAACTCTCATCATTAAATATATCTTCTTGTACGGCATTATATTATTTAAATTGTTATGGTAATAATTTAACTACATTGTCTATTCCTTCAACGAATAGCATAAAATCTCTTTACATAAGTTCCAATAAGGTGAAAACATTAGATTGCAGTAATTTGAAAAATGTAGAAGACTTAAATGTATCTTTTTGCGAATTAACCAAATTAGATGTAAGTAAATGTACAAAACTCAAAACTTTATACTGTTACAGCAACTTGTTTACAACAGGAGCCTACGATTCGTGAATGTGTTCATTGCCAACAGTAACAAATGGTAGTTTTTATTCTACTATATCTGGTGGATTAGATTCTATTGCATTTTGGGATGCCAATGTTGATATAGCTAAAAACAAAGGTTGGAAAGTGTATTCTGTGTATTCTACATATAACGAGATTTTGAAAACAAACGGAAAATATGTTTGTGGCTTGGATAGAAGTCAGTATATTACATTAAAATTTAATAACTCAGTCTCTGTTGTTTCCCCACTAATGAAAAACTTATCAATAGGGGTAAGTGGTACCCAATATGTAAATATAGTTGCGAATAATGTCCAATCAACAAAAGTGTTAGATACCGTAATTTCAATAAATGGTACACAATCAATAAAACAGATATTGCAAAACAACAACCTAAACAACTGTTTGGAATTATATATTTATGGAGTGGTAACATCATTAAAATTAGATACAATTCCGTATCTTACAGAAATAGATGCAAGTAAAAATAAAGTGTTAGAACGCATAACAGGCGAAGGGGATACCAATCTAACAAAAATAAATGTATATGGTTGTAGCAAATTGAAAGAAATCAATTTGGTAAATACAAAATTATCAACATTGAGTTTGTACGGCTGTACTGCTTTGGAAACATTGGTATTGAACGGAGGCGAATTGGCAAGTTTGTCAATAAGTGGCAACACCGCATTGAAAACATTAACTTGTAGCGGAAACAAATTGTCAACTTTGGATATAAGCAAAAATACCAAAATAGAAACCTTGAATATTAGCAATAATACAATATCAACATTAGATATAAGTCTAAATACCGCATTGAAAGAATTCTCTTGTTATGGAAATTTATTTACTACAACAGGTTATGATTCGTTAATGTGTTTATTGCCAACAAGAAGCGTATCCGATAATGCAAAATTCTATCCAATAGAAAATGCTACAAGTGCTAATGCAGCAACATTTATGGCAACAAATTCAATAAATGCAAAGAATAAACAATGGGCAGTGAATTATGCTGACAATAGTACAATACCATCAACAAGTGGAACTTTCGATTGTAATACAGGTATTTCCGTAACCGTAGATATGACAAAATATATTACTTTGCATGTAGCACAAAATGCAACAGTAACCATGAACTTCACCGGAAATGCTACCAGTACGGGAATAAAAATAGAAAATGGAGATAAAGATACTACTTGGATAATTAACAACGCTTGGACAGGACTATTTCCTATTACAGCCAATACAGATAATTTAGTTATTTATGGTGCTATCGCAGAATTTGATTGCTCTAATAATAGTATCAATAAATTAATCGTCAACAATGATGCATTAAAAACTTTGAATTGTTCAAACAATATGCTTACAATATTAGATGTAAACAATGCTTCAGTATTGGAAAATTTAAATTGTTCTAACAATAAATTGACAAGTTTAGATGTAAGCAACAATTTATCTTTAATAAAATTGGAATGCTACGGAAATTCATTTACAACACAAGCGTATGATAATTTAATATGTTCATTGCCAAGTAAAATGTATGCAGATAATGCTAAAGTATATCCTTTATTCGATAACGCTGATACCAATCGATTAGCATTTATGGGAACTAATGCCGTAAATAATGTAACACCTAAAAATTGGCAACTATTATTCGCATCAAATGCAGCAGCAATTACTGGTACTAGCGGAACATTTGAATGTCAACAAGTTGTTAATATGAATAGTTATATTACCATAAATACAGCCGCAAATTCACCAATTACACTTAGTCTTGCAGCAGATAAAAACAATACACCTATAAAAATAGTAAATGGAAATATAGAAGATGATCATATAGTGAATACTACTTATTCCTCTACTATCAATATCAATTCTCAAACAACAACCATAACAATTTATGGAAATATCGCTAAATTGGATTGTAAAGGAAACAATGCCAATATTACTGGACTTGACATAAGAAATAATATATCATTGGAAGAATTAAACTGTGCAGATAATACAATTTCAACATTAGATGTGTCCAGAAATACATCATTACAAACATTGTATTGTTATGGCAATCCATTTACAACCAATATATTCGATGAAATAATGTGTTCCTTGCCATTAAAACAAACCACCGATAATGCAAAATTCTTCCCACTTAGCTCATCAAGTGATGCCAATACATCAAACTTTATGTCAAGCAATTCTTCTAATGTAAAAGCAAAAAATTGGGATGTATTGTATTACAATAACGGTACGCCATCTTCTGTTCCTGCTACAAATGGAACAAGTGTCTGCAAATTAGATGTATCTTCTTTCGTTGTTATCAACCTAATCAACAATGCTCAAATTACTATGGAGTTTGCGGCCGAAAAAAATAATACCACTATCAAAATTAGTAGCGGAACTCATGATTCTATCCTTATTATAGATACTAATTTTAGAAAAATATCTTATGAAGCAAAAGAAAATAGCATAACTATTTATGGTAAATTTACTAAATTCAATTGTTATAACAATGCTCCTATGATTACTAGTTTAAATACAAACAATAATTCAGGATTGGTTTATTTAAATTGTTCTTACAATGTATTGACTTCTTTAGATATAAGACAAAATACAGCTTTGGAAGAGTTAAATTGTGCTAACAACAATTTAACAACTATTGATTTGAGTAGAAATATAATTCTTCAATCTCTCAATTGTTCAAACAATAATTTGGGAACAATTGATGTAGATAAAAATACTCAATTGAAAAACCTTGTTTGTGTAAACACAAATATCAATACATTGGAAATAACAAAGAATACAGCATTGGAATCTTTAGATTGTAGCAACAATAATTTAGTATCTTTGAATACTAAAAACAATATCGCATTGAAAACTTTGGATATGAATAAGAATCAATTAAGAAGCCTAAATTTAAGTCAAAATAATGCTTTGAATAAATTGGTTATTCATACTAATTCGTTTACAACTCGTGGTTATGATTCTCTAATGTGTTCATTACCAACTAAAAATACTTCTGAAAATGCCACTATGCTTCCATTAACAAATTCTATTGACCCTAATTATGATGTATTCTTTGCAAGTACTTCAAAAAATGCTACCAATAAAGGTTGGAATGTGTTGTATAGCAGCAACAATAGTGCGATACCTGCTACAAATGGAAATCTTGATTGTAGCGAACTTGGAGGCGGAGAAGACCCAGAAGACCCAACAAGCATTTCAGAAGTTAATCTTTCTAATATAGCATTGTATCCAAACCCAGCCAAAACAGTGTTAAATATCGAAAATGCTACAGAAGATGTTCAAATATTTGACATAACTGGTCGTTTGCTTATCAATGTAGAAAATAAAGGAACAAACTTGTTACAAATCAATGTATCCAACTTGTCAAAAGGAATGTACTTTGTAAAAGTAGGTAACTATACTACTAAGTTTGTCAAAGAATAATTAAATATAGCATATTTTTAACGTTAATGCAGTTCACTTCAAGCCCTGCAGCCTTGCAGGGCTTGTTTTTTTTGAAAAATTGATAAAAAGTTGTTTTTTATTATAAAAAATACTATATTTGTTTTTTTATAAATACATGTAAATATGAAAAATGTGTTTCTACTTCTTTTGATTTTAAATGTATGTGTATCAGTTGTTTATGCTGATAATGGAAAACTCGTTGTAGGCTCGAGATACAAGGGTATGGCGGATATGTCTGTCTCAATATCTGATTTTTGGGCATGTAGTAACAATCAAGCGGCATTAGGATTTTACAAACATTATGCAGTTGGTTTGTACTATGAAAATCGTTATCTGTTAAAAAATATGTCATCAGCAGCGTTGGGAATAGTGCTTCCTTTTGAAAAAGTTGGCGTTTTTAGTGCTGATATTCAATTTGTTGGTGGAAGTGGTTTTAATACAACAAAAATTGGAATTGCTTATAGTCGTGCTTTTGGTGAAATAATTAGTGCAAGTTTGCAATTCGATTATTTGCTTAATTATTTTGGTGATGCATATTATGGACATCGTAGTGGATTTACTTTTGAAGTAGGAATGTATGGAAAGGTAACTAAAAATTTCTTTTTAGGATTTCATGTTTATAATCCTGCTCATTTGAAAATGATTACTTATAACGATATTAAAGAATATATTCCAACGGTATTTAAATTTGGAGGAAGTTATATTTTTTCAAAAAAATGTTTGGTAGGAATTGATTTGATAAAAAGTTTGGATACTAAATTACAAATAGCAACAGGCATAGAGTATATTTTTGGCGATTATTTGACGCTTCGAGGAGGAATCCGTTTTCCAGATTTTCAATGTAGTGTAGGTGTTGGTACAAAATTTAAAGCCTTGCATATTGATTTTGCATCATCATATCATGCTTTATTGGGATATAGTCCACAAATTTCTCTTTGTTATGATATAAAATAGGCGATTATGAAACAGAAATTACTTCTTTTTGTTTTATTGTTTTGTACAATATTTACTTATGCTCAATACGATAGTGTGAAACAACCTATCAATACTATGAATATTGATATTGATTTAGAATCAAATATAGAACATCTTGCAGAAAATGCAGAAGAAGAAGAAGATTATTCAGAATTATTGGAAAATTTGATTTATTATTTTGAAAATAAGATAAATATCAACAATCCAGATTACGAAATATTGGCATCTATTTTCAGATTGTCAGATTATCAATTGTATCATTTGCAAAATTATTTGCTCAAATATGGAAAAATATATACACAATATGAATTAGCCATCATTGATGGTTTTGATAAAGAATTGATAGAAAGACTGTTACCGTATATTCAATTTGGAGAAATTGAGCAAAATAAAAGAAGTTCATTGAAAACAATTTTTCGTAGAGGAAAAAATACAATATTGATGCGATATGGTCAAGTCTTAGAACAACAACAAGGTTATTCCCCAATATCCAAAGAAGAATTAGAAAAACGACCAAATGCTCGTTATTTGGGTTCACCTCAAGCCTATTTATTGAAATATCGTTACCGTTCAGGCAATCGTTTACAATTTGGAATAACGGCAGAAAAAGATGCTGGAGAACAATTCTTTAAAGGGAAAAATAAATTTGGTTTTGATTTTTATTCTATTCATTTTTATATCAGAAATGTAAGTGTATTTAAACAAATTGCGGTGGGAGATTACCAACTTTCTTTTGGTCAAGGTTTGGTAATGAATACGGGTTTTTCCACACAATCTCCGCAAGATGGAATTTCTATCTATAATCAAGCCTCAAATGTAAAACCATATTCCTCGGCGAATGAAATGAATTATTTACGAGGATTTGCAACCACTATAGATTGTAAAGTATTGGATTTGACACTATTCTATTCCTATAAACGTTTAGATGCTTCTTTGATAGAGGATACAATATCTTCAAAAGAAAAATTTATAGCAACAATTTATTCCACAGGTTATCATCGAACATATAGTGAAATTTTAAAGAAAAATGCTATTGGTCAACATATAGCAGGTGGACATCTAACATATAGTATGCGAGTGGCACAAATTGGAGCAACGGCATATTATACGCGTTTTTCTTCTATGTTTGATAAAAATTTGAGTCAATATAACAGATTTACATTCAATTCAATAGACAATGTTAATGCATCGTTGGATTATAAGGTAATTATTCGTAAAGTATTCTTTTTTGGAGAAACCGCAATGAGTAAAAATTTAGCATTGGCAACTATAAATGGTTTTCAATTTAATATAGACCCTCGTTTTGCAATGTCAATTTTACATCGATATTATTCTCCAAAATATCAATGTTTTAATTCAGGAGCCTATGCTCAAAATTCATCAAATGCCAATGAACATGGTATATATGTCGGTTTTCATACGATATTGACAAAATCTTTAACATGGAATTCGCATTTTGATTATTTTTTATATCCATGGTTGAAATATCAAGTAGATGCACCTTCGCAAGGTTGGGAAATACAATCTCAATGGAATTATTATTTAAATAAACGGTTTTCTGTTTATCTACGTTTGCGTTACAAAACAGCAAATACAAATTTATCTAAAGAATATTACAATTTGATTACATCTTACAATAAACAAAATTATCGTTTACATTTAACTTGGGAGCCAATTTCGGTATTACAACTTAAATCAAGGTTGGAAATTGTGAATTATCAAAAAGAAAAAAATGCGAAATATCAACAAGGTTTTTTAGTTTATCAAGATGTAAAATTTATATTTTCTCGTTTGCCTTTTGCAATATCTGTTCGTTTCGCAATTTTTGATACCTATTCTTACGATGAACGTATTTATGCCTATGAAGATGATGTATTGTATTCATTTTCAATACCGGGATATTATTATAAAGGTTGTAGAACATATATTTTATTGACCTATAAAGTGAAAAATTTTTTGGATATTTGGTTTAAAATTGCACAAAATCATTATTTGAATAAGAAACAAGTCGGTTCTTCGTTAACATTAATAGATAAACCTCAACGGACAGACGTTAAATTACAAATGCAATGGAAGTTTTAAAATAAATAGTTATAAATAAAATAAAAATTAGTATGACAAGAAAAATTTTAGCATTATTAATATCCTTGTGTTTTATAGGGATAGAAGTTTATGGTCAGCAAGAAGAATTGATAGGAGCGAATTGTACTTCAATTATGGTCGGTTGCAAAGCCTCTGCCGATGGTTCTGTAATTACATCTCACACTTGTGACGGAAAATATCGAACTTGGGTTCGTATGGAACCTGCTGCAGACCACAAAGAAGGCACTATGCATAAAGTTTATAAAGGAACAATGCATACCTCAACTCCCAATAGTATGGAAGGTGTTGTTTTAGTTGGTGAAATTCCAGAAGTATCTCATACTTACGCTTATATGAATACCGCATATCCTTGTATGAATGAAAAACAATTAGCAATGGGAGAAAGTACCTTTTCTGGTCCAGATACTTTGAGAAATGAAAATGCTATGTTTTTAATAGAAGAATTACAACGAATTGCTCTTCAACGTTGTGACAATGCAAGAGATGCCATCAAATTGATTGGAAATCTTATCAAAGAATATGGTTATGCCGACGGAGGAGAATGTTTGACCATTGCTGATAAAAAAGAAGTGTGGCAAATGGAAATTTTAGGAGAAGGACATGATAAAATTGGTGGTATTTGGGTCGCTCAACGTGTTCCCGATGATGAAGTTGCCGTAAGTTGTAATATCGCTCGAATAGGTAAGTTGAATCGAGAAAATCCTAATTATTTTATGTGTTCTGATAATATAGAAAAAGTGGCTATAAAATATGGATTATGGGACGGAAAAGGTGATTTCGTTTGGTGGAAAGCATTTCCTTCAAGTTATAGCAATGGCAAAAATCATAAAGAAAGAGAATGGTATATTTTCAATACATTGGCACCTTCTTTGAATTTGTGTATAGATTCTGCGGAGTTGCCTTTTTCTGTGAAGCCTGAAAAAAAAGTTGATGTTCGTATGATTATGGAACTTTTTAGAGCAAATTATGAAGGAACTATTTTAGACCAAACAAAAAATTTGTTATATACTGCGAAAACAAAAGATGGTAAAGACACTATAAAAGTTTGTCCTAATGCAAATCCATGGATGGACGCTAATGAAAGAGCAATGTATAACCATTTGTCTCCCAATACTATTAATTTTTATCGTGGTGTGGCAATGTCTTGGTGTTCGTATTCTACAATTATACAATGTCGTGATTGGTTACCCGATGAAATTGGTTGTTTATGTTGGTTTTCTTTAGAAAATCCAGGGCAAAGTCCTCGTATTCCTATATTTGCTGGCAATACAAAATTACCTGCAGGATTTGATTTGTGTGGTCATGCTCGTTTTGATGAAAATGCAGTCTTATGGCATTATAGAAAAGCAAATAAATTAGCACAAGTTAAGTGGGGATATACAAAGAAAATGCTTATTGATAATGTTTTACGATACGAAGAAAAAGCATTTAACGAATTGCCAGATTTGGAAGAAAAAATAAAGAAATTAATAAAAAATGGGGAAATAAAACAAGCAAAAAATATTCTTAATCAATATTCTGCCGATTTTGCAGGAGCAACTCGTCAAACTTGGCAAGAAATGGAACATAAATTTTGGGAAATGTTTTGGACAGGTTTTTAATGATATTAATAAAAAACACGGTGATTTTTACCGTGTTTTTTATTATCAAATATCTTCTTTTTCTATAATTTGGAAAAAATCTTCTTCAGAAATAATTGGAATTCCAAATGTTTCTGCTTTTTTTAGTTTTTCGGGTCCCATATTGGCACCTGCAACAATAAAACTGAGTTTTTTATTTACCGATGAGACTTTTTTTCCTCCGTGTTGTTCTACTAAAAGTTCAATTTCTTTGCGACGTTCCGGGGTAGAAAATGTTCCACTGACAACAAATACCATTCCTTCTAACTTTCTGGAAATAAGTTTGTTATTGTTTTGATATGTCATTTGTAAACCAGCATTACGTAGGCGTTCTATAATTGAAATATTTTCTTCACTGGTGAAAAAATTAACAATACTTTCTGCTATTTTTTCTCCAATATCTTCTACTTCAATGAGTTGTTCTATTGTCGCTTGTCGTAAATTGTCAATAGAGCCAAAATGTTGTGCTAATTTTTTTGCCGATACTTCGCCTACAAAACGAATGCCAAGGGCAAAAAGAACTCTTTCAAAAGGAACATTTTTAGAGTTTTCTATTCCTCGAAGGATATTTTCAACTGTCTTCTCTCTGAATGAAATAGAATGTTCTTTGTCTTCATTTTCAGAAATATATGTCCTTTTTAGTCCAATTAAATGTTGATATTCCAATTGATAAAAGTCAGCAATATTTTTTACTAATTGATTTTCGTAGAGGAGGTCTATTTTTTCTTCTCCTAAATCAGAAATATTCATTGCTTTTCGACTGATAAAATGTATCAACCGACCTTTTATTTGTGGCGGACAATGAATATAATTAGGACAATAATAGCCCGATTCACCTTCGTTACGCAATAATGCAAATCCACATATTGGACAATGTGTAATAAATGGTATTGGCTTTTGGTCAATTTTGCGGTTTTCTTTATCAACAGCAACAATTTTAGGAATGATTTCTCCACCTTTTTCTACGTAAACGAAATCTCCTTGATGAATATCCATTTCTTGAATAAAATCGGCATTGTGCATACTTGCTCTTTTGACAATAGTTCCCGCTAATAAAATCGGTGCTAAATTGGCAACAGGGGTTACGATTCCTGTGCGTCCAACTTGATAACTTACAGAAAGTAATTCAGTGCGAACTCGTTCCGCTTTGAATTTGTATGCAATAGCCCAACGTGGATTTTTTGCTGTAAATCCTAATTGCGTTTGATAGGCAAAACTATTTACTTTGATGACTATGCCATCGGTATCGAAAGGAAGATTCTTGCGTTCATTGTCCCAATATTCAATGAATTGAATAACTTCATCTGGAGAAGTACATTTTTGAATATAAGGCATAATTTTAAAACCATATTCACGCATATTTTGGATACTATCGTAATGATTAGTTGCTTGTTGATAATCTTCGGAAACAAGATAAAGACAAAAATCTAATCCACGTTTGGCAACAATTGCCGATTGTTGTAATTTAAGACTACCAGAAGCAGCATTTCTTGGGTTGGCAAAAGGATTTTCTCCCAAATCTTCTCTTTCTTGATTGAGACGTAAAAAACTATTGTGAGGCATAATAATTTCACCTCGAACTTCTAAATTTTCAGGAAAATTTCCCTGTAAGCGTAAGGGAACAGATTGTATCGTTTTTACATTTGTTGTTACATCATCACCTTGTGTGCCGTCTCCGCGTGTAGCCGCTTGGATTAGTATCCCATTTTGATAAGTTAAACTAATGGCAACACCATCGTATTTTAATTCACAAACGTATTCAATATCATCTATTTGTAATCCATTTTCTACACGAGAAAAAAAATCGTATAATTCTTCTTTTGAGTAAGTATTGCCAAGAGAAAGCATCGGTTTTTGATGTTTTACTTGTTTAAATGTTTTGGTTATATCTCCTCCAACCCTTTGTGTTGGGCTATCTGGTTCTACCAACATTGGAAATGCTTTTTCTAATGCAATTAATTCGTTGAGCAACTGGTCAAAATCGTAGTCGCTAATAGTTGGATTATCAAGTATATAATATTTATAATTGTGTTCGTTGATAGTCGATGTTAAAACTTTTATGCGTTCTTTGGCTTCGTAAACGTTCATAGTAAATTATAATTCAAAACGTAATTTGACATTAAACATTCTGGGAGATAAATAATTAGGGATAGCATAATAATCTCTGTTTATATCAGAAATCCAGATGTATGAAAGTATATTATAATTGTTGAATAGATTGGTAATTTCAAATGTAATAAATGCAGCGTCAATGAATTTGAATGGATTTTTGTTACCTAATCGTACATTTTTATCCATAAATTGCCAAGAAAAACCTATATCAGTTCTAAAATAATATTTAGAGCGAAAATTATATGTCCTTTTTGTTGGAAAACAATAGGGTAGAGCAGAAGCATAAATTAAATTAAGATGAGCTTTCAACATTGGTAATTTAGGCACTCTATCTTGAAAAAATAGATTAATACGAAATCTCTGGTCGGTAGGGCGTGGTGTAAATTCTCCTCCATCAATGCTTTCCATGCTTTTCATAAGAGATATAGCAATCCAAGATTCTAAATTGTGAACAATTTCACCACTTAATTTTGCATCTATTCCAACGGCGTATCCATTGGCATCGTTTTTTGCCGAATAGATAACTCTTACATTATCTAATGTATAGGTAATAAGATTGTCTAAATATTTGTAATAGACTTCGGTGGTAAATTTAAATGGTCGTTTAGCGATTTTGAAAGAAAGTTCGTTTCCTAAAATAACGTGATATGAATGTTGTGATTTGATATTGGAATTTAATAGTCCGTCAGCCTGCCTCATCTCTTTGTAAAATGGTGGTTGGTAATACATGCCTGTTGCAATGTAAAAAGAAGTGGGCAATTTCCATTTTGGTTGATATACCAAACGTATTCGAGGTGTTGCGATAAATTCTTGATTGAATGACCAATAAGAAAATCTTAAGCCTCCAATAAGTGAAAATCGGTGTGTTTTTGTTCCAAAAATCCACTTATTTTGAACATATCCCGACATACGAAATGAAGATAATTGATTCTTAGATTTCAAATATTCCGATGATTTTAAAATACGAGCGGGGTCGTCTAAAGCGACAGAATCTCCAGGTGTAGTTGGGATAAAGGGGAGGGAATAGTCTGCTGAATCATATATTCTCCATTCTAATAAATCGTCGTCAATAAATTCTCCTTGCAATTTCATTCCCCAAGAAAGGGTGTTATTTTTTATTTGGTGACTTCCTTGAATTTCTCCATGTGTAATATGAGAGGTAAGAAAATTTCTACCATGATGTAAATCACTTCCAACAGCACGCGAAGAAATGGCTTCTCCATATTTTTCCGACCCAAGTGAAGAATTAATTTCCGATATAAAATATTGACTATTAATGTCAAATGTTTCTTTTTCAATAGAATTAAAATAAGATAATGCAAATTTGATACTATTAGATTTATTGATGTAGTATTTTGCGGTAAAAGTACCATAAATAGTTTGATAGGCATCGACTTCCATTCCGTCAAAATACACTCTGAGTTGTTTTACATTATCAATCAAACCAATATTTGTCGTGCGACTCATTGGCATAAATCGATATACATTACGAGTGTAGTTGCCAAAAATTGTCAATGACCATTTATCATTTGGGCGATAATTTGCTAATAATTGGATATCAGTAAAAGTAGGTTTATAGTTCCCAGAATCTTGCATTTGTTTGAAAATGTATGCATTAGATTGGTATCTGGCTCCCAATAAAATAGAAAATTTCTTATTTTTTGAAATTCCTTCCAAGTGTCCAGATGCCCCTAAAAGGTTTCCTGATATACTTCCTCCCCATTCTGTAGGAATTTTGTAGTTAACATCTAACACTGAAGACATTTTATCTCCATAACAAGCATCGAACCCTCCAGAAGAAAAATTAATAGAAGATACAAGGTCAGGATTTATAAAACTTAATCCTTCTTGATTTCCAGAACGTATCAAAAATGGACGATAAACCTCAATACCATTTAGATAGATTAAATTTTCATCGTAATTGCCACCTCTAACATTATATTGCGAGGTGAGTTCGTTAGAGGAAAAAACTCCTAATCCTGTTGATTTAATTAAACTTTCAACGCCGTTGGTAAGACTTGGAATGTGAGATAAAACTTTGGTATTAACTGGTTTAAGGTCATTGTCGTTGATAGTATAACGGTCGTTTACAATAAAAGTATTTATTGTTATAATAGATTCTACAAGTTGAATATCAAGTTGTTTTCTTTTGCCTAAAGAAACTTTAATATTCTTTGTTACAGAATGATAGCCAATACAAGATACTTCAATACGTAGAAGTGTATCATGAGGAACCAATAATTCATATCGACCACTCTCATTTGATGAAGTTCCGATATTGGGAAAATTGCTAATAATAATATTTGCATTTTCTATTGGAATTTCATTAGTATCAAGTATTTTTCCGTATATTTTTGCCATATTTTGCCCACATATACATGTTATGTTAATAGTGGTAAATAGCAATAATAGGCAAATTAACTTGAAATTACGCATTAATATTTAAAGGTTATGTGTAACTAATTTTTTTTAAACATTGAATCAATGTGTTAAAAATATGCTTAATATACGTAAAATAAATAAAAATATTGTATGGGATATAAAAAAAAGGCTGCATTTGCAGCCTTTTTTATGAAAATTGCTTATGCAAGTTTGCTCAATGCTTCTTTAATTCTTCTTATTGCTTCTATTAGCAATTCATTTGAGGTAGCATAAGAGAATCGAATGCAATCATCATCTCCAAAGGCTACTCCCGGAACAAGAGCAACATTGGCTTCATTTAATAAATACATACACAAATCATTACTATTGTTGATAGAATATTGTGCATATTTTTTTCCATAATATTTATTAACTTTTGGGAAGAAATAAAATGCTCCTTGAGGTAAACGAACTTCAAAATCTGGAATTTCTTGTAATAATTTAAACATCAAATCTCTTCTTTCTAAGAATTTGTTTCTCATATCAATGATGTCTTTACTATTTTTGGGGTCCATTTCCATTGCTTTTACTGTTGCTTTTTGTGCGATAGAACAAGTTGCAGAAGTTACTTGACCTTGTAATTTATCGCATGCTTTTGCTATTGTAAGTGGGGCTGCGATAAATCCTATTCGCCAACCTGTCATTGCAAAGCCTTTGGCAACACCATTGATTGTAATAACTTGGTCATATATTTCTTCAAATTGAGCAATACTTTCGTGTTTGCCTTCAAAATTGATATGTTCGTAAATTTCATCTGCCATTACAAGAATTTGTTTGTGGCGTGCGATAACGTTTGCAAGTCCTTGAAGTTCGTCTTTGCTATATAACATTCCTGTAGGATTGGAAGGACTACTGAACATAATTAATTTTGTTTTTTCTGTAATTGCTTCTTCCAATTGTTGTGGAGTTACTTTAAAATCGTTTTCTAATTTAGTTTTAACAAAAACACATTTTCCGCCTGCAACTTTTACTATTTCTCTATACGAAACCCAAAATGGAGTAGGGATAATAACTTCATCTCCGGGATTTACTGTTGCCATAACAGTTTGATAAATAGACTGTTTAGCTCCTGTTGAAACGACAATTTGTTCTGGTTTATAATCCAAATTATTGTCTCTTTTGAATTTTTTGCTGATAGCCTCGCGTAAATCAGCATAACCAGGAACAGGAGGATAATGAGTAAAATTGTCATCAATTGCTTGTTTTGCCGCTTGTTTTACCTCTTCTGGGGTATTAAAATCAGGTTCTCCTATACTTAAACTGATAACATCTTTACCTTGAGCTTTCAATTCTCTTGCTAACCTTGTCATCGCTAATGTCTCAGATTCAGACATTTGCATTACTCTTTCTGATAAATAATTCATATCGTTAATTTTTTATTTATTAATTCTTCTTTATATTGTATTTGTGCAAAGGTAACACTTTTTTTTAATGTGTGAGTGCTTTTTTTTATTTGAATTATATTGTTGATAATAAGATAAATAAATATTTGTTTACAATTGATACACCAATTCTCGTATTTTATTAGCCATTTTAAGGTCATCAGATTCATATAAATGTTTGTTTGCTATAACATTTCCGACAATAATATTAAAATGAGCGTTCTTTTGTTTGAAAAATTCATCGGCTAAATAAAGCATTTCAATATTGAATTTGATGCCTATCTTTTTCCGAATATTTGCTAAATTGTAGAAAAAATTGGAATTTCTTCCCTCAAAACGAAGTGGTAAAATATCGTAGCCATATTGTTTGGCTTTGGATACAAATGTTTTTTTCCATGGTAAATCTACAATTTTTCCATTGATTTTTCGTGAGCATAAGCCTGCAGGAAAATAAAGAATTGTATGTTCTTTGTTAAATATTTCTTCAAAAGATTTTGCTAAATTAATATTATTGTTTCCTGTTTTGTTGATGGGAACAAACAAAGATTGAAGATTGGGAATGTGCATTAATAAATCATTTACAGGAAATTTTATGTTTTTCAGATATTTAGATATGATACTGATAAGAACAATTCCATCAAAACCGCCTAATGGATGATTGGAAACTACAATCAATTTTCCTGTTTGAGGAATGCGTTCTTCGTGTTTTATTGTATATGTTACGCCGAAATCTTCCAAAAGGAAATCAGCAAAATCGCTACCATAATATTTATTATAACTCCTTTGTAATACGTCATTTATTTCATCTTCATGAACAATTTTACATAAATAATTGATAACAAATTTTGGGATATAGTGAGCAAATTTCCCACTTTTGGAGGATACAATTTTTTCAACATTTACTTGAACTAATTCACGATTTTCCATATTAACAGTATTTTTGTTCTATTTCTTCAAATAATGATAATATTGTTGATATTTCATTGGTTGTAAGTAATTTAATTCTTATTTCTTTAAAATTACTTATGTCTTTAAAATAATTTTTATAATGTTTTCGCATACTTAGAATGGCATTGCGTTCATCTTTGTAATGCAAATTGAGCTGGAAATGTTTTTTGCACATTTCTAATCTCTCTCTTGTGCTAATATGTTGATTTATATTGTTTTGTATTATTAGTGATTTGCATTGTTTGAATATCCAAGGGTTGCCTATGGCACCTCGTCCTATCATAATTCCATTTACGCCAAATTGTTTGTATGCGTCATTTGCTTGTTCTGCTGTGCAAATATCTCCATTCCCAAATATAGGAATGTGAATTTTAGGATTTTGTTTTACTTTGCCAATTAAATTCCAATCGGCATTTCCTTTGTACATTTGGCTACGAGTTCTTCCGTGTATAGATAATGCTTGAATGCCAACATCTTGCAATTGTTCAGCAAGGGTTTCTATTATTTTATGTTGTTCGTCCCAGCCCAAACGGGTTTTTACAGTAACAGGTAATTGTACCGCTTTGACAATTGCTGCGGTGATTTTTATGAGTTGTTCTGGTGTTTGCAACATGCCAGCTCCTCCGCCTTTAAGTGCGACTTTTTTTACAGGACAACCCCAATTAATATCAATAAAATCAGGTTGATAACTTTCAACGATACGAGCCGCTTCTACCATTGATTCTTCTTGATTACCAAATATTTGTATCCCGAATGGTCGTTCACACTCTTCAAATCGAAGTTTATTTTTTGTCATTTCAACATTGCGAATAAGAGCCTCTGATGCGGCAAATTCGCTAATAAGTACATCTGCACCATTTTCTTTGCAAAGCAATCGAAATGGGATATCTGTAACTTCTTCCATTGGGGCTAAAAGAAGTGGAACGCCTTTTAAAAGAATATTGCCGATATTGCTTGTTTTATCCAATGCGATAATATTTTTTACTATGATTGTTCATATTTTCTATTTTTTTACGCAATAGCCAATTTTTTTCAAGCATTAATTCGGCATCTTCTTGTAAAATACTTTTGGCAATATCTCTTGCGGTGCTAATGATTCGTTCATCTTGTAAGATATTGATTAACTTAAAATCAAGAACACCACTTTGTCGAGTTCCGGCCATATCGCCAGGACCTCTTAATTTAAGGTCAACATTTGCTATTTCAAAGCCATCGTTAGTATCAAGCATTGCTTTGATTCTTATATGAGCCTCTTTGCTCAGTTCGTAGTCGGTTAATAAAACACAATAAGATTGTTCATTTCCTCGCCCAACACGTCCTCGAAGTTGATGAAGTTGAGATAATCCAAATCTTTCGGCATTTTCTATCACCATTACTGTTGCATTAGGAACATCAATGCCAACTTCTATTACCGTAGTTGCTAATAAAATATGAATTTTACCTTCTTTAAAGTTTTGCATTACTGTTTCTTTTTCTTCGCTATTCATTTTTCCGTGAACAATTCCTACTTCGTATTCGGGAGAAGGGTAGGTAAGTTTAAATTCTTCGTAACCTTCCATTAAATTGCTTAAACTCAATGTTTCAGATTCTTCAATTAATGGAAAAACAACGTATATTTGTCGTCCGTTAGCTATTTCTTGTTTAAGAAATTGGTTGATTTTAGCACTATCTCGTTTGTAAAAATGTAGCGTTTGGATAGGTTTTCTCCCGATAGGTAATTCATCAATGATAGACATATCTAAATTACCATATACTGTCATTGACAGTGTCCGAGGAATGGGGGTAGCTGTCATTATTAAGACATGTGGTGGAATTAAACTTTTACGCCATAATTTTGCTCGTTGTTCAACTCCAAATCTATGTTGTTCATCTATAATAACAAATCCCAATTGTTTGAATAGTACATCATCTTCTATTAAAGCATGAGTTCCAATCAAAAGATTTGTTTTGCCATTGCCGATACTATTTAAAATATTTTTTCTTTCTGATTGTTTAGTAGAGCCTGTTAATAGATTTACATTGATGGGTAAATCACCTAACATTTTACAAATATTGTTATAATGTTGTTGTGCTAAAATTTCTGTTGGAGCCATTAAACAACATTGATATCCGTTGTCAATAACTAACAATATTAATAATAGTGCTGTTATTGTTTTGCCGCTACCAACATCACCTTGTAAAAGTCGATTCATTTGATGTCCACTTACAAAATCTGAACGAATTTCTTTGATAACCCTTTTTTGTGCTTGTGTAAGAGAAAATTGTAAATGATGATGATAAAAGGTATTAAATAATTCTCCGACTTTAGGAAAAAGATAACCTCTACTTTTCATTGTAGTGATATGTTGGCTATACATCAAAAACAATTGTAAAAAGAAGATTTCTTCAAATTTCAACCTGCGGATTGCTTGTGCTATATCTTGGGTACTATTCGGAAAATGAATATTGAACAATGCCTTTTTTCTGTTTACAAGTTGAAGTTTATTTTGAATATATTCTGGTAAGGTTTCCTCAATGTGTTGACCATAAATCTCTAACAATGAGCGACATAATTTGCTAATTCCACGACTATCCAATCCACTACGTTTGGCTTTATCGGTAGAATTGTACATCGGTTGAAATGGAATAGAGTGGGGGGAATTGTTTTCTTCGCTATTGATTTCTGGGTGTGTTATATTGATATGGCTATTGAATAATGTAGGCTTACCAAATACAATATAAGTTTTATTTATAGATAGTATTTCGTTGAAGTATTTTATATTGTTAAACCAGACTAAAGTAATACAACCTGTTTCATCTTGAAATTTTGCGGTTAATCGTTTGCCTCGACGTTCGCCGATAATATTTTTTTCTGTGATGATACCTTTAAGTTGAATATATGTGTTAATATTTGCTTTTAAATCTTTTATAAGATAATATTTTGATTTGTCCACATATCGATAGGGGAAATAGGTGAGTAAGTCTTCAATAGTGTATATATCCAATTCTTGTTGCATAAGTGTTGCTCGTTTTTCTCCAACACCTTTTAGATAACCAATCGGACTATAAAAACTTATTTCAGACATAATGCAAAGATAATAAAAAAAATAAAATTATTGCTATTTTTTTATTAAAAAAATAAAAAAAGGCTACTTACGTAGCCTCAAATGAAAAATTAAGATTCTAAGCACATGATGTGTGTTATATTAGAATTCCCATAAATCTTCTTCCATTACACGAAGTTCTTCGTGAATACGTTCAGATTCGAGGATTTGGTCATATCCATTTACAATATACTCATTAATTCTTCTATTGTTATGAACATTTTCTTCTCCTTCAATGAAACTTGAAAAATGTCTTTGAATGAATATATCATCGTATGTTCTACGTTGAGCATTGTTTTTAGGGTTAAAGACTTCTGTTACAGCAAAAATATTACGAATTTCATTGTAATAGATGTAACCAAAGTTTCTCCATCTTCTATTGCTTACAGGAGCAAGTCCTTCATCGTCATCAGAAGACGCTTCTTCGTTAGCATAACTTTCTGCTACAGAAGTGTACCAAAACATTGGACATAAATTGATAATACGTTGGTCTAAAACAGAACGTTGTTTGTCAATGAACCAAACTTCTTTTATTCTGTAACGAAAAATTTCTGCTGGTCCCCAAGCAATAAATAGTTCAACTTGACCAGTATCTTCTCCCCATTCATTGTAAAGTGTTTCAACTTTCTTTTCTCCCATATTTTCTTTTAATGCTGTAGGGTTCATAGGAGTGGTAAGAAACTCGTCCTCGTAGATCCGGAGTGGTTCAACATTAGCCTCTGATGTATCAATCGCATCCAAAATAGCAGACATTAAACTCTTCCAATTCCCTTGAGGCTCTTTAGGATAATACAATGGATGGTTCATTTTTTCACGTAAATCAATTACTCTCCAAATCAATTTAGAGAACATATAGTCGGCTTCACGTGGTGTTACCAATCCTATAGGTGTACGCTGTGGTAATTGCTTTTTTTGGTAGATACCATCAATTGGAGCTCGAATTGGTTCCATAACAGTAGTCTGTGCTGCTGTTGTATCACCTGTCTGGCTTTCTATCACTTGTCCATAAGATAATGATATGGTACAAAATAATGCTAATGCTAAACTTAACCGTTTCATAATATTTTTTTTTTATTGTTTATCTATCGAATACGAACTGATAAAGGTCTTTGAATAGATCTATTACCCGCTTCACTTTTTATTTTAATGTCAGTAAATTCTACGATAGTTCCAGAAGATGCACTACGGATTTTGCTAGTAACTTGTTCGGTAAATCTACCTCCAGTAACATTAATAGGAGCATCTTCTACGCCACCTTTTACAAAGGTAACTTTATATGATAATACAGACCATCTTAATTCAAAGTTAAAGTCTGGAGACATTTTTGCGGTAATCATTGGGTTTGCCAAAAGAGCATCTTTAGGTTGTTTTCCTCCTGTGATATTTCCTCCGATGAAAACAGATGGTTCTGGAACTTTTTTAACACGGAATTGTGTACTACCCATATTTTGAGTTTTACCGCCACCAACTTCAGCAGATACTGTTACAGTAATTGTTCTACCTGCCAAAGAACTTGGAACATTTACTATATATTTTCCACCACCTTGAGATGTTGCTTGAGCACCGCCCCAATTGATACGTAATTTTTCTGGAGCTACAGGTGCTGCAATAGAAACAGGGTTTCCAATAGATGCATAAAATACATTCATCTTTTCTGCTGCTACTGCTGCTGTTGGTTTTGTTACAGTGTATGAATCGTGGAATGGATAATATTTCATTGTTCCATCTGGTGCTTGCATTTTGATTACTCCTGCAAATTTTTGGTCACCGATACCACCTGTTGGAATTTTAAGGTGTACAACACCATTTTCACCTTCAATTGCTGTAAGTTTGTCTATGTCATTTTCTGTTGCGGTATCTCTACCTGGTCCCCAATATACGGTAGGATTTTCACGTGAATCGTATGCTGCAACGATAATATCGGCTTCAAAACTATCGCCTGAGAATACTATTTTACTATTAGGAATAACTTTTGCAGATACTTGGTCAAATTTAAAACTACCAGCATCTATAGCAGAACTTAAATATTGAACAGTTTCAAATTCAATATTTTTAACTTCACCGATTAATTTGTTCATCATGGTATATGCAGCAGCGGCTACCATGTGATAGAAATTATGTTGTGCCCAATCTTCTTTTTCTTTGTCATTGTTGAGATAAGTAGCATCAACCTCCAATCCTTTAGGCATTTTATAATTGGTGTCTTTTACGATTTTGTGAAGTTTGGCTTTATATTCATTGATTTTATCAATCATTTCGTAAGCCTTACCATTTTTTACGCTTTCATCAACACCAAGAAAAAAATTGGTTGGTTTATCAAAATCGTCTTTGTTTGATAATTCAGCTAAAGTTCTATTTCTGGCGGTATCAATTGGAATACCATCAACAACATGAACCATTTCATATTTAACATCTTCTAAATATTTTACCAATTCGGTTGATATTTTACGAACTTCTTTTGCTTTATCGTTATAAGGTTTTACCTTATCTGGAGAATTTTGTTCTTGTGCGTTAAAAAAAGCATAACTTTGGTCAACTTTTGTTTTAAAGTTGTTTGTAGTTTGCTCCATGGCATCGTTTACAATAACAAAAGCATTTAATACGTCTTTTGATACGTTCAAAGCCAATAAAGCCAAGTACACCAAGTACATCATTCCTATCATTTTCTGTCTCGGGGTTTCCGGACAATTTGTTGCACCCATATATTTTTTTTATTTTAATTATACAACTTATTAATTACTACTATTTTATACAAATGTTATTTGCTACTCATAGCTGCCAACATGTTGCCATAAACATCGTTTAAGCGACTAACATTTTTAGTCATTTGGTCAACTTGAGCTTTGTATGCAGTAACAAATTCAGCAGATTTTGCTAAATTTTCTGCAGCGGTTTTCATTTGTTCGTCAAGAGACTTAGACGCATTTAGCGTATTAGTAGTGCTTTGAAGTTGTAATTCATAAGCAGCATTGATTGCTGATAAATTCTTTGATAAACGTTGCATACCTTCAACATAACCAGATTCTGTACTCATTGTTTTGATAGTGTCTTCGTAAACACCAGCCAAATTTTTAACAGCATTGGTTGCTTTATCTACTTGTTTGAAATATTCTGTTGCAGAATTGGTATTTGCACCTAAAGCATCGGAAGCTTTTTCAACTGCAGAACCCATATTACGTACAGATTCAGAGGCTTTTGATAAATTAGTAATATAACTATCTGTAGCAGAAACAGCATCAGACATTCCTGATAATTGTTTTGCATTTTCGCCCAAATTACGCATTCCTGTAGCTAAACTTTCTAATAATTCAGGTCCTATTTTTGCTTCAGTTAAAGCGTTATCAAGTTGTTGGGTAATAGTTCCTTGAGCTAGTTTCTTTTTTTCTTTTTTAGTAGGGGTTTGTTCTTCTTCTTCTTGTCCCATTGCTAATTCTGGATATACTAATGCCCAATTGTATTCAACGTGCATTGGTTCAAATGCTGAAAACGCAAATATTACTGCTTCTGCACCCATACCGACTATCAACATAATAGAGGAGCCGGGTAAGTGAAGAATTTTAAATAATGCTCCAAGAATTACGATTGCAGCACCGATACCATACAATTTTGCCATAAAGTTTTTGTAACCTTTACTTCTAACTAACTCATTAATTCCCATGATGTTCTTTTTTTTTTTAATTGTTAATGATTGATTTAATTTATAAAATTTTATATTTTTTTATTATTAATATACGTTTGAGGAAGTTTTCATATTGTCACCTTTAGAACGTCCCAAATAACTTTGAACGCAACGGAAACCTATGTAACATTTTCCAGTATCTTGAAATTCATAAGCACGTGCTTCATTATGAATGAAATAACTAATATCTTTCCAAGAACCGCCACGAATAACTTTACGTTTTAATACTTCAGAGTCGCTTTTCTTTGCGTGATAAGTATATTGCATATTTAAATCGTGTGCAAAATTGTAAGCAGATTCGCTGTACGCATCTTCACACCATTCTGCAACGTTGCCAGCCATGTCGTACAATCCCCAATCGTTAGGGTGGTAGTGTGCTACAATGATTGGAAATACACCACCATCTGCTTGATAGTTACCTCTTTGAGGTTTGAAGTTGGCTAAGAAACAACCTCTAACATTTTGAGTATAAGGACCTCCCCAAGGATATGGGTTGATATCTCCGTTACCTCTTGCTGCCCATTCCCATTCTGCTTCGCTTGGTAAACGGAAAGCGTTTTCATATGCCCAATTTCCACTTGAAATAAGATGAGCCATTCTTATGTGTGTTCTCCAAGCACAAAATGCTTGAGCTTGTCTCCAGCTAACACCTACAACAGGATAATCATCGTATGCAGGGTGCCAGAAATAACTATCAGTCATTGGTTCATTAAAAGAATATGCGTAATCGTGTATCCAACAGAGTGTATCAGGGTAGATATTAATTCTTTCATGTCTTGTGAATGGTTTTCTACCTTGAGTATAAGCAATAGGACGATTGGAATACATACTTTGGTCTTCTGTTTGAGGGTCTATATTGTCAAAATCTTTGAAAGCAGCACCAATAACGTCTGGGTCTTCTGCATCTCTATAATTTCTTTTATCAGTCCACCAATATTCAAAAGTCATTATTTTGGTATTCAAATCTACCATTTTATAATAATAGTAGCGTTCGTTACCAGAAACAGGACTACTATAAATGGGACTCAACGCTGCTTTGTATTCTTCATTATCAGAATTCCAATCAATTTTGGTATTCCAATTGATAAAGCGAGGTTCCATTATTTCACCTTCTTCTTCATGACCTTTGCCATACTTAACGAAATGTTCGTTTTCTTCTTCAACTTCTGCCTCTCCCAATAAAACATGAGCAATAGAATCGCGAACCCATTCTACGAATTGGCGATACTCATTATTGGTAATTTCAGTTTGGTCCATATAAAATGAATTAACTGTGACATTTTTAGCAGAATAAGTGTACGTGTAGGCTGCATCTTGTTCACCTGCTCCCATTAAAAAATGTCCGTGGTCAACATATGTCATTCCAAAAGGTTGTTCATCAACCCATTCAGGTCTGTTTGCTGCCCCTACTAATTGTCCGCTATCGCTCTTGCATGCATTCATAGTGAGCATTGCTACGAGGATAATCACCATTGAAAACAAAATCTTTTTCATATACGTCATATTTTTGTTTCTACTATTAAGTTATTAGAATGTTACCTATATTCGATAGGCTTATTGCCTAACAATCTTGTACCCTTATACCCATAAATTGTCGGATTTGTTACAATTTTGAAGCAATATTTTAACATTATTTCTGGTCCACCAAAACTTCTGCCTTCATTTATAAGTTTAGAAGTCGTTATATCGTATGAAATACCAATCTCTAATCCACGAATAGGAGAACTAGAGTTAATAAATGGTTTGGACCCTACAAGTAATGCTACGCAATCTTCAATACGATAACTTGCTCCGAACCATAATAATCCATTATTCCAATCAGCTAATAAAGTTGCATCAAATTGAACTGATTTAAAATCAGTTTTAAGTAAAGCACTTGGTTTTAGTATCCAATTAGGATTAGAAGGTAGTGTAAAATTATATCCACCAACAGCATAAAAGTGACGCCCAAATTCTTGTTTTGCTTTATCACCACCGATACTGGATATTAATTGAGTAGCACTAATTCCTGCATACCATTTATCTGGAACTTGATAATATGCACCGAATCCTAAATCTACATACATATCGTTTACACCTTTTATTTTATTAACAATATTAGGGTCCCCGCTTCGACCTTCCCAAAAATTGTCTTTCATTTTTCTGCTAAGAAAGTCAACATCAAGCCCGATGCCTAAATTTCCTGGTCCTATATTCATACGAAAAGCGTAAGCCAATTTAACCATAATATCGCTTTGATGTCCATAAGCATCATTATAAACTGTTAACCCCAATCCACCATGTAATGCTTTAATAGGAGCATGTATTGTTGCCATAATATCACGAGGTGATACGTTGTAAACGGTTGGATTGTTAGGGTCGGAAAGAGGGTCTATTTCTTTTAATCCTGCCCATTGTTGTCGAAAATTAAGTGTTGCACAAATGCCACCAGTACCAGTAAAACCAGGATTTATCGGTAGCAATGTGTACATATATTGCGTAAATTGTGGGTCTTGTTGAGCAAAAGCACCCAAAGATGCAATGGTAAAGATAATCAAAATATAAAATCTCTTTCTCATCATAAATATCTGATTGTCACGTTTATAATAAATATTTTATATTCTTTAAAAATCTCTTATAACGAATAAATGCTATTGAGATTTTTGAAATTCAAAATTAGCAATTTTTACTTTATAAATAGCATATATTCAAGAACTTTTTTATCACATTGTATTGTTTGTGTTTTTATTTTCTTGATACATATGTATTTATGTTTAAAATTTAGAATGATTTTAAATTTTTTTTTGAAATAAATCCCTATTTAATCTTCCTTAAATAAGAGCATAGAACGATTGATAGTGATAGGAATTTTTCGTTTATAGTCGCTACATTTATGCCTTTCAATAACAGAATGATTTTCGTTTTCGATGTTTCCCGACAAATACTGAATTAGTAAATTGTCAACTTCTTGATAGTTATTTGCTCCAAGTTGGTCTAAATCGGAATTGGAAATACCTAATCCATCGGTAGGAATGGCATTGACACAATTTATCAACGCTTGAGATTGTTCTTGAGGAAGTTTTTTGCATAAATATTTGGCACAATTGTAAACTTCCGTTTTCCAAAGATTTATAAAAGGTGCATAATCGCCAACATCACCATGAATAGTCCAAAATCCTGTAAGATATTCTGTATAATTGTCTGTAGCGATGACAATGCCTTTGTTAAGTTGAGCCAAATCGTATAAAGCCATCATACGAAATCTTGCTTTAGCATTACCCATTCTTAATTTTGACAAATGCGAATCGTCAATATTAGGAAGGAGTGTTTTGTATTTTAAGTAAATATCAGTATGGTCAAGATATTTGTAATCATGACAAAATAGCATACCGATAGCATTTGCTCTGTTGATTTCTTCAGCTTTGTTAGTCTCAATAGTGATGCTTCTTCCGATAAGTTTTGTATTGGTATTGTCACAAACAGGGCGTAATAGAGCAGCAGCAAAAGCACTATCTATTCCACCAGATATACCCAAAATCAAAGATTTAATATTATTATCTAAAATGTATGCAGTAATTTTTGCCTGCATGACATTAATAGCATAAGCTAATTGTTTGTCGTTATCTATTATAATATTATTAGATGTAGAAATATTTTTGTCAGTCATAATATTAATTATCGTAAGTTGAATCTGAATAATTATCAGTAGTTTGTTCGGTTGTCAGAGTTTCGTTATTATTTGGTAAAGTATTTTCTTGAGAAAGAATAGGTGGTTGTTTTTGTATATATTTTTGAAGTTGTTGCTCATATTGAGGCATATTGATTAAAATATCATTGAGAGTAGGGACATCACGGAAAGCCCATTTGTCCATAATATAACCATTTTTGAGCATAATAACACCAGCATTGTTTCTGATTGCGGTTTTCATAGGTGTCATATCACAAAAATATAAATCGCAATTTAAGTTTAGAACTTGTTTTAGACTATCAGCGATATTGTAAGTATTTCCAGTTAATACGATATAATTTATATTTTTTACATTACAATCGTTGATAAGTTGTTTTATATTAATGAGTTGTTGAGCTTTAAGTTTTGTCATATCTCGCAAGAATATGATGAAATTATAGTCTTTTTGGTTGATAACCATATCTTTAATGTCAACATTTTGAGATGGTTCTGTGATTGAAAAATCAGCAAGACGAGCATTTATACCGGGAGTAACTATAATTTCTTTTCTATCAACAAAAGTGTAATTGTTTTCTAAATCAGCGTAAGCTGTGCTATCTTCAGCCATTTGAGTTAATTGTTCCATAGAGATTTCGCGTTTAGAATGGTCGTTATTGTTTTGGTAAATAAAAACAATATCCATTTCAGGAGCGACACTATAGGTTTCAGCAGCGATGAATTTCCCAATATTCCAAGGACGGAAATCATGCCAAGGTTCGTGACGAAGACAGTGAATCATAGTGAAAATACCAAAACCAGCAACTAATACTAAAGGTCCCCATTCTGTGATATAGTACCAAGCATGATTTTTGAATTTATTTCTTTGTTGAAAGATGATTAATGTAAAGAATAAAAAGATTAGATTTTTGTAAAATGTTTGGTGATTGGTAAGTTTGATAAAATCACCGAAACACCCACAATCTGTAACAATAAAGATTTCGTAATTAGTTCCCAAAAGGTTGTTTACGACTTTAAGAATGTCGTGAGCATAGGCTAACCAACAAGTTAATATGGTAAAAAATCCCATAAATAAAAGTAATATCCAAGATGTAATTTTCATTTGAATATTGAGTAATAGAGCCCAACCTAATAAAAATTCTGCTAAAATGGCACAACCAGCAAAAAATAGACTAGTGGGAGTCATGAAATTGAGACCGAAAGAAACAAAATATTCTTCAATTTTTAACCCAAATCCAAAAGGGTCAACCATTTTGACATATCCTGAAAAAATAAACAAAACGCCAATAAGTATTCTTGAAAAATGGCGTAAAAAATAAACGATATCCTTTTTTTCTTTTCTATTGTAAATCATGTTTTTCTTCTTTTAGTTTGATAAGAGCAAAAATAGCATAATTAAAAATATCATAATAATTGGCATCTAAGCCTTCGGATACCAAACATTTTTCATTGTTGTCTTCTATTTGTTTTATTCTTAACAATTTAACAATGATAATATCGGTAATAGAACTGATTCTCATATCACGCCACGCTTCGTTGTAATCGTGGTTTTTGTTGGAAAGCAATTGTTTTGCTTTTTGAGTGTATTTGTCGTAGAGAGCGATAACATCAGAAGCATTCATTTTGTATTCTTGCATAGAGGCTGCTTTCTTTTCAAGTTGAATTTGTGCCATAACAGCGTAATTGACAATGCCAATGAATTCACTTTCGATATTGTCGCTAACAAGTTGATTACCAGTCTCTTCTATGTTTCTGATGCGTTGTGCTTTTATAGAAATTTGGTCGGTAACCGAAGAAGGACGTAAAATTCTCCACGAAGTGCTATAATCGTGCATTTTTTTTATAAACAAATCTTTGCACGTAGCAATAATTTCGTCAAATTCTTGTAGAGTGTTGGTCATAACTTTAACTTATTTACATTCGTTGCATATTATATTTTTTGCTTCTACATTTTCGCGAATGAGATAGGAATAAGTTTTTATTTCTGAGCAAAAACGAGTTCTATTTTTCTGTGCTGCCAATTTACAGGCTAAGTCAAATTTTTTAGAAGTATAGGTGGTTTCGTCAATGCTGTAAAGATTGAGATAAGTAAAAATAAAATCTTCGCTAACATTATCATCGGAAATGTAAGGGTCCATAACAGAACGAGCAAATTCATAATCACCATATTCAATAAAAGAAGAAGCTACTTCGTAAGCCTTTTTCCAATCGTTAATATTGGACAATGCAATGGATTTGATTTTTTCGTAAGTGGTTTCCATTAATGCTTCGTCAGGATTTTCGTTAGAATTGATAAAATCCAATATTTTGTATTGAAAAGCAATATTTAAGGCATCAACTTTATTGATGTTTGCTCTACCGACAGCATTGTTGTAAAATTTGTCAATTTTACTTTGTCGGGTTGCAATTTGTCCAGCATCAGAAATTTCTAAATTATTGATATTGCAACACAATGCGTTGAATTCGCAGATAACATTTTTGTTGTCTAACTTTTCTAAATTAGCGATTTTTTGTTTATCTTCATCGCTTAAACCAAAGAAAGATAACATATAATATTTATTGGTAAGGAAAGGTAACATTTTTGCATTTTCTGGAATTTCAAGGTTTTGAACTTGATAACGAGAATATTTTCCTTCTTCAACGCGTTTAATCATAAATTTTTGAATAGCAAAAGCCATTGCAAGGTCTCCATTTTTTAAGCAACGATTGAATTTATTGGTAATAAAATCTTGTTCGTTTTTATTTGTACTAATGTCGTAAGTTGCAAATAATTTCACATTTGCAAAGCGATGTTTTTCCAAAATTGGTTCAAGTTCTGATTTTATTTTGGAATTACGAAGAGCATTTTTTGCATTAGTTTTAGATTCTTCAGTTAAATATTTATATTCAGAAGGAATATCTTTAACAAATAAATCCCAACCGTCGTTTTGTTCAATAGCGTAAGGTATATCTTTATTTTGCATTTGTTCTATTACCTTAACAATACTTTCAGAACGTTTCTTTTGTAAATTAAAATTTAATGTTTCATCTCCTTCAAACGATGTAAATGCTATAATATTAATGCTATCAATGATAAATTTAGATTCGTTTAAAGCATCAATAAAGGGTTTTATATCTTTTTGTTCGTAAGTTGATTTTGATTGTTCAAAAGGGATATTGAATTCTAAAACGGTTTTTTCTGGTTTAGGAATATAATTAATAGTGGTAGTAACTCCGTTGTCATCAGCAATAAGACTTGTTTTTGCATTGTAATCAACGGAAACACCTTTTATGTCTGTTTTTACAATGGTTTTACAAATAGAAGATTCTTTAATAAGAATAAGATTTATATCGTATTGACCATCAACAGTATTAGGAATTGTTCCCAAGAAAACGCGTAAAGATTTATCTTTAGAATCTTTGTTTTCGTTCTTTTTGAGCATTTTTGGGAAAGTCATATACTTGAACATAATGCCACGATTAGGGTAATTGTAATCGACATCGTTGGAACTGCTATTGCAAGGATATTGTTTATGTTGTACAATATCAATAGTCAATCCGTCTTTATCTTTTCCGATAATGCGTTTTAATTCTTTAACGTTAGGGTGATTGAAATAAATATCATTTCCTTTAACTTCAATGTATTTTTGTAAAAGTTCAATATTTCTGGTTTGACATTTACGACAAATTTTTTCGTCGTAAGGTTTTAAACCATAAGCTTTTCTGGTGTAGGTTGTGTTTTTATAAGCGACCACACCTTGATTGAATGATAAATCGTTTCCTAAAACGATAGAAAAATAGCAATATCTATTGAAAGCATCTACAGCACAACCAATACCAACAAAAGTGTATTGTTTATCTAAAATTGTAGATTCAGTTTTTTTATTTTTTAGCAAAGAAAGTATAGTTTCGGTAGCAACATCAAGATAAGAATAATCTTCTATACCTTTTGTCGCTTTTACTCTGGTAATAAGTTCGTTTACACGTTTAGTTGCACCAACACTGACTCCTCTCAATTGTGGAGTTTTAAGGGCTGAAACAACGTTTTCGTGTGTCCGTTCTTCTTCTTTTGCCATAAAAGAGGCTTGGATTTCTGCTGCATTGGTCAATGATTCGTTAGGTGTAAGGCTATCAGCATTTTTATATATTTGGCGAGCATAATTAGCAACAGCATTAACACAAGAATACAAAATTTCTGGGTCGTATTCAATAGGATTAAAATTCCAACCAAATTTTTTGTTGGTAGCAGTAAGACTACTTGCATCAAAATTATCGTAAGTAGTTGTTTGTTGTGCCGCAACAACGATACAATTGAAAGAAAGCAATAAAAGAATGCTATTTTTTAAAAAACGATTGATATTTATCATCATTAAATTTTATTTTTTAAGTGAATAAAACATATAAATCAATTAGCAAAGGTAATACTTTTTTTGTAAAATCAATCTCCTTTTTAACAACAAAGTTTTTTAAAAATAGTTGTTAAAAGTATTATTTATTGATATACAGTATTATACGTTGAATCTAATGTGTAAAATATCACCATCTTCAACAATGTAATTTTTACCTTCAACGGCTAATTTTCCAGATTCTTTGCATTTAAGTTCGGAGCCATATTTTATAATATCATCGTATTTGATAACTTCAGCACGGATAAATCCACGTTCAAGGTCGCTATGAATAACACCAGCTGCTTGAGGAGCGGTCATTCCGTGAGTGATAGTCCAAGCACGATTTTCTTTTCCTCCGATAGTGAAAAAAGAAATTAAATTTAAAGATTTGTATGCGGCACGAAGTAATTTGTTTACTCCCGGTTCGGTCAAACCAACATCTTCTAAAAATAGAGTTTGGTCTTCTGGAGCCAATTCTGCAATTTCCGCTTCTAATTTTCCCGCAATTTCTAAAACAACAGCATTTTGGTCTTTTAAAAAATCTTTTACGGCAGCAGAATAAGCATTGCCAGTAAGTGCCGATTTTTCGTCAATATTGCAAACATAGATACATTGTTTAGCAGTTAGCAACATCATATCGGCGACAACAGATTTTTCAACATCATTAGTGTCAAGAGTGCGTACATTTTGGAAATTTTCTAAATGATTTTTGTATTTATTAAGCACATCCAATTGCATACGAGCGTCTTTATCACCAACTTTAGCGGCTTTTTCTACTTTTTGAATTTTTCGTTCAATTTGTTCTAAATCTTTTATTTGCAATTCTAAATCAACGGTTTCAATGTCTCTAACTGGATTAACAGTGCCATCAATATGCATCAAATTGTCATCGTCGAAACATCGCAAAACATGTATAAGAGCATCGCAAAGACGTATATCTGCCAAAAAGGCATTACCAATACCTTCTCCGCTACTTGCTCCCTTTGTAAGTCCCGGAATATCAACAATTTCAACAGTAGCAGGTACAAGTTTATCTGCGGGAACTATTTTGTTGATTTCCGTCAATCGTAAATCAGGAATATCGCATATTCCAATATTGGATTTTCCCGTACTGAATGCAAAATTGGTAACTTGAGCTTTAGTATTGCTTATACAATTGAATAATGTTGTTTTTCCAGAATTGGTAATGCCAACAATACCACATTTTAATCCCATAAAATTATATTTTTTTCTGATGAATAATTAAAATCCGAGATTGATGTCTTCAACATGGTCAATCTCAGGAATGTATTGTTTAAGCACATTTTCAACACCATTTTTCAAAGTCATACGACTATGAGGGCATGAACCACATGCTCCTTGTAATTCCACGAGAACTGTACCATTTTCTAATACATCAACTAAACGAATATCTCCACCGTCGCCTTGTAATTGTGGACGAATTTGATTGATAATGTGTTCTACTTTTGCTCTGATTGATGCTTCCATAATTATTTTGATTTAATTGTTATTTTCTACGTAAATTATAAAACTATGTTGTAATACTTTTAAATTGTATTTTTGTTCGATATCTGTAATGATTTCCGAAATTTTTGGGTCTGAAAATTCTATTAATTCTTTGCTTTTTATGTTGTATATATGGTTATGTCTTTGATTATCAAGACATTTTTCGTAATAAGGTTGACCATTTGTAGAGAATTGATACTTATTTACCAAACCAGCATTTATCATTAGATTAATATTGTTGTACAAAGTTGCAAGACTTATATGATATTTGTTGTTTTGTAGATAAGATTGTAAATCGTGAATAGTGAAATGTTTGTCAAAATCTGCAATGGCTTCAGCGATAGCACGACGTTCTGAAGTTTGGCTAAAACCATTGATACCCAAATAAATACATAGTCTGGATATGTATGATTTTTTTTCCATTTCTTTTGTTTGTTTTTCTGTCATAATTATGTTAGTTTTTGATAAGAGGTGCGATTTCTAATAGACATTTTGGATTTTCTTCAACAGCGTTGCCAATAACTATCATATCTGCACCACTTTGTACAATACTTCTTGCGGTATGGATGTTACAAATTCCTCCTCCAACGATAAGAGGAAGTTGAACTTTTTCTTTTATCGCTTTTATCATTCTATATGGAACAGTGAGAGATGCTCCACTTCCTGCTTCTAAATAAATGGCTTGTAATCCCAATAATTTTCCTGCCAATGCAGTACTTACAGCAATATCTGTTTTATCTCTTGGGATAGGCATTGTGTTGCTAATATAACTAACGCTTGTTGGTTGTCCACTATCAATGAGCATATAGCCTGTTGGTATTACTTCCATGTTGCTTTCATGCAATTGATATGCAACGTTTACATGTTGACCGATTAATAAGTCAGCATTGCGACCAGAAATAAGCGATAAAAATAAGATTGCATCTGCATGGTTGCATATTTGCATACTATTTCCGGGGAAAAGTGTTATTGGTATATTGCAAACACTTTTGATAGTGTTGATGCATTGTTCTATTTTTCCTTGTTGTAAATGACTGCCGCCAACTAAAATAATATCAACATCTGCTTCTTGAGCAATTTTAGCAGTGTAAAGGAGAGAATCTCCATTTGTCTTATCTGGATCGCATAGCCATGCAATCTTACGTTTACCGTTTTCTAATAACGTTTTGACACTCATTTTTCTATTGTCATTTATTTAGATATTTCTTTTTATTTTTGCTTTGCAAAGGTAACATTTTTTTACGAATTTCTGTATTTGTCAAGTTAATGATTTCTAATAATTATTCATGTTGTTTATTTTTTAATCAGATAAAATGAGTTTCAGCTTTTGCAAATTATTGATAATAAATACATAAGATTGATTTGAAATCTGTAGATTTTATTAAAAAAGAAATAGAGAGTTTGGTAATAAAAAACACACAACTATGTAAATAATTGTGTGTTTCTTTGTGATTCCGCTGCGATTCGAACGCAGGACCTACTGCTTAGAAGGCAGTTGCTCTATCCAGCTGAGCTACGGAACCAATCCTTTTTGAGTTTGCAAAGGTACAATTATTTTTTTTATGATTTGATAATTTTTTAATATTTTTTTTATAAAGATTTTTTTTGTTGAGTATAAAGCGTTTTAGTTACTTCTCAGTAATCTTCATTATATAAATGAAAAAGTATTATTTTTCATTTTCTAATGTGTATAAGACAATATTTCCAACCATTCCAAGTGTATGTTTATCAATGTTTTCCATATTATCATTGATGGTGTGCCAAGTGGGGTTAAAGCCAGTTGGAGAATAAATATCAATATCAATAATGTCCACCATTTGAATATTTCGTATGGTGTTTACATAAAGATGGTCATCGGTAATAGGGTGAGAAACATTTTTTGTAAAGCGATTGCCATAACCTAAAATAGAGGCGTTGTTCCATATTTTTTCTTGAATAGTGGCAGCGTAAAAATGAGAAGTACCTTCTTTTGGGAAATGAGCATTTTTTCCACCAACCATATCCAAAAGGATTCCATATTTGGCTTGATAATTATGTTTATGAGGATTTTTTGCCCAATGTTGAGAGCCTAATGCCCAATTTTCGCCAGTGTAGAGGTGTCGTTCATCGTTTGGTTCGCCGTAATCTTCAATATCGAAGAATATAATGTCAATACCAATATTAAGTTTTTTTATGTTTACTTGTCTTGCAATTTCGAGAAGAACACCAACACCGCTTGCTCCATCATTGGCTCCATCAATAGGTTTTCGGGAATTGGCGATATCTGCATCATTATCTGCATAAGGTCTTGAATCCCAGTGGGCAGCTAATAAAATTCTGTTAGGGTTTTCTTTATTGAAACAGCCAATGATATTTTTACCATTTAAAGTAGTACCATTGTAGGCTTTAGTGGTAAAAGTCTGTACGATAACAGTATCAACAAAATTTTGAAGCGTATTAATTAAATAGTTTGCACATTCTTGATGTGCAGCACTATTGGGAACACGAGGACCGAAATTAACTTGTTGTTCAACAAAGAAATAAGCAGAATCAGCATTGAAAGAGGGGGTATAACTTGCTTTGGGTTGACTTGTTGAGTTAATATCAATATTGTTGTTATTATTGGAACAAGACCAAGATAAAAGTAAAAAAATACTTATAGAAAACAAACATTTTTTCATAATTAATTTTATTCTAACATTTTATTAATTTTTACTAAGGTTTTGACAAAGGTGTCAATTTCATTTTTTGTATTGTAGATTGCAAATGAAATTCTAACAGTTCCTGAAATTTGGAAAATATCCATTAAAGGTTCAGCACAATGATGTCCTGTTCGTACGGCGATACCCATAGAATTTAGTAATGTACCGACATCTGCTGGGTGGGAGTTTCCTAATAAAAATGAAATTACGGCTCCTTTATTTTCAGTTTCTCCAAAATAACGAATGTTATCAAGGATTTGCATTTGTTGTAAAGCATATTGAAGCAATTGTGTATCGTGCTCTATAAGTTTTTCGATACCAAATTGTTGTATGAATTGAATCGCAGCATTCAACCCTATAGCTCCACCAACATTGGGAGTTCCTGCTTCAAATTTAAAAGGTAATTCATTAAAGGTTGTTTTTTCAAAAGTAACTTTCTTTATCATTTCTCCTCCGCCGTGATATGGAGGTATTTTTTCGAGTAAATCTTCTTTCCCATAAAGAATACCAATACCCATAGGAGCATATATTTTGTGTCCAGAAAAACAATAAAAATCGCAATTCAAATCTTGAACATCGACTTTTGTACTTTTTATTCCTTGAGCTCCGTCAATTAAAACGGGAACTTGATGTTGATGAGCGATGTTGATAATTTCTTTTATAGGATTTATAGTTCCTAAAACGTTGGAGACGTGTGTTATAGCAACTATTTTAGTGTTTTTAGAAAATAATTTTTTGTAAGAATCAATATCCAAATCCCCGTTTTCTAAAATAGGGATAATTTTAAGAGAAGCTCCGTATCGTTCAGCAGCCATTTGCCAAGGAACAATATTAGAATGATGTTCCATTGCTGAAATAATGATTTCATCACCTTGTCGAATAAATGCTTGAGAAAAGGAAAAAGCAACTAAATTAATCGCTTCAGTTGTTCCTCTCGTGAAAATAACTTCGTGAGGGTGTTTGGCATTGATAAATTGAGCCACATTTTTGCGAGCCGTTTCAAAAGCGTCTGTAGCCAATTGACTTAAAAGATGTGCACCACGGTGCACATTGCTGTTGATAGTATAATAATAGTTATCTACCGCTTCAATAACACTTATTGGTTTTTGGGTAGATGCAGCATTATCTAAATAAATCAATGGTTTAGAATGTATTTGCTGATTTAAAATAGGAAATTGTAATCGACTATTTTCTATCATAATGGAATTTGATTGTCAAAAATTAATATTCTGCAAAGATAAAATTTTTTCTTGAAATAATTAATCTAAACAAAAATTAATAGCAGAAAATATTTGTTGTTCATCAATTTGTTGGTCAATAATAGCATTACCAATATCAGAGATTAGTGTAAAATTGAATAGATTTTTGTTGCGTTTTTTATCAAAATGGATAAAATTAAAAATAGTATTATAATCTGTAGAAGAAATATTTGGTTTTGTAAAGTGTTTATTTATAATTTGTTTGATGTTATAAAGTTGATTTTTATTAATCAATCCATTTTTCCATGAAAGATAAGATTCTGCAATAATTCCAAATGCAATAGCATGTCCGTGTGAGAGCGGCACGGAAGAATGTTCTAATGAAAAACTTTCTAAAGCATGTCCAATAGTGTGTCCAAAATTCAATTTTTTTCTTTCATGCTTTTCGTGTAAATCTTGTTTGCAGATATTTAGTTTAATGTCAATCGATTTTTTGATGAAATTGATATTTTTAATTTGATTAATATCTTGTATATTAGAAAGTTTACTCCAGTAACTATTGTCTGCAATAAGAGCATGTTTGAGCATTTCTGCAAAACCAGAATAAATTTCTTTGTCGGGTAGGGTATCTAAAAAACGAGAAATGATAAATGTTTCTGTATTAGAAGAAAAAAGTCCAATTTGATTTTTTATATGTCCAAAATTTATAGCACTTTTTCCTCCGATAGCCGCATCAATTTGAGCGATGAGTGTTGTTGGGATTAGGATATAAGGAATTCCCCTTTTGAATGTTGCGGCAACAAACGCTCCCATATCACAAACGATTCCCCCACCTAAACAACATAAAATTGATTGTCGGGTGGCATTTTTGTCTAAAAGTTGTTGCCAAATGTGCATACAAGAATCAATATTTTTGTTTTTTTCACCGTAGTTTATCACAATAAGATTATCGGAAAATGATGTTTCGCATATAGATTCAAGAATTGGTAAACAAAGTTTTTCGGTGATGGTATCACATAGAATGAAATATTTGTTATTGGTTGATTTATAATTGTTTATTGTTTTTTTTAGTATGTCTTCAGCTTGATTTTCGATAATATTCATTGTTGATTAGCAATTAGAAAAAAATATATTTTTGAAAATATAACGAAAAATATGAAAAAAATGTTGTAATTTTGCTCAATAAAACGGGATGTGGCACAGTTGGCTAGTGCGCTTCGTTCGGGACGAAGAGGTCGCAAGTTCGAGTCTTGTTATCCCGACAAATTATAAGGGCAAACGATTTTCGTTTGCCCTTAGTTTTTTATTGAGGATTAACTTCTAAAAGTTCTACTTCAAATACAAGTGTTGACCCAGCGGGAATATTGCCGATATTTCTATCTCCGTATGCTAATTCGGAAGGAATCCAAAATTTGTATATACTTCCGGGAGTCATCAATTGTACACCTTCTGTCCAACCTTTGATAACTTGATTGAGACCAAAAACAATGGGTTCTCCTCTTTGTCGAGAAGAATCAAAGATAGTGCCGTCAAGCAATGTTCCAACATAATGAACTTTCACTTTATCTGTTTCTGTTGGTTTGGTTCCGTTGCCTTCTTTTATTACTTGGTATTGAAGTCCAGAACTTGTTTCAACAATATCTTTTTTCTTTTTGTTTTTTTCTAAAAACTTTCTTCCTATTTCTTTATTGTTGCCAGATTCTTTTTCCATTTTTGCTTGTACTTGTTGCTGAGCATACATATTAAAGAATTGTACCAATTGTTCTAATTCTTGAGGATTTACTGCTGATTTTTTTTCAAAATATCCATCTACTAAACCATTGGACATTGCATTGATGTTTAAGTCAATTTGTTGCTGTTTAAAATATTGCCCCATTTGATAAGCGTAAGCATAAGTGGCGGAATCTTCTTTTGTTTTGAGTTGTTGTCCGTATGAAAGATTGCATAAAACAATCATGATACAAGCGAAATTAAAATTTTTTTTTGTCATAACTACAGTTGTTTAATTATTGTTTTTTACTTTTTTTTATTTTTCGATTTGGAAAAAAATCTTTGTGTTCAATTGTATAAAACAAACCAGCTCCAAGATAGATGTCTATACAATTGATGAATTTCATTTTAGGTTTCAAATTGCCATTGAATCCACTAAAACCAGCACTATAAGCATTGTTTAATGATAGATAAAGCCCTTTGTAAAGAGGAATTTCTACCCCAAGATTGATTTTTGCTCCCCAAGAAAATCCTTTTATATCTTGAGAATTTTGTTCAGAAAAATCTTCTTTTTCTTTGTTTTGTCCAGCCATTAGTTGCAATCGTTTTCCTTGTGCTTTGTTTTGGACAATAAATTGAAATATAGGTCCTGCACTAAAATGAAATTTAATAAAATCTCCTGCAACAATTTCAGGATAGATACATAAGTTGATAGAACGTACGTCGTATCGTACTCCTATAGCAAAAGTATCATTAAGATTTTTGTCTTCTCTATATACCCATTGAGATTGTTGTTTCCAACCGAGTTGAGCACAAAATCGCATATTTTTACTCAATTTGAATACATCTTCTTTGTAAGTGATATTTGTATAATAAGAATTGTATTGAGAAAAAGAGTAATAATAATTTGATTTTAATTGAGAACAATAAAAAATAGATTGACAATATCCTCCCTCTATGCTGATGATAGATTGAGCATTTGAACAATTAAAGATACAAAATAAGAGTACGATACAATATACCTTTTTCATTATTTCATCAATTCTGCAAAATATTGATAGAAATAAGGAATGGTTTCAATACCTTTGTAAAATTGTTCTAATGGATAATTTTCGTTAGGAGAGTGAATAGCATCGCTTCCAAGACCGAACCCCATAAGTATAGATTTGATACCAAGTATTTTTTCAAAACCAGCAATGATAGGAATGCTACCGCCGCTTCTTGTTGGAATAGGTGCTTTACCGTATGTTTTTTCAAATGCTTTTTCTGCGGCTTTATATGCTGGCATATCTATTGGAGCGACATAGCAATCTCCACCATGAAGAAATTCTACGTCAACTTTTACACAAGCAGGAGTGATAGATTGGAAATAAGTTTTGAATTGTTCACCGATTTTATTAAAATCTTGATTAGGTACTAATCGAGAGGATATTTTGGCGTGAGCCTCAGAAGGAATAACTGTTTTTGCTCCTTCTCCAGTATATCCACCCCAAATGCCACAAACATCGAATGTAGGACGAATACCAGTACGCTCGTTGGTAGAATATCCTTTTTCACCACAAATATCATCAATGTTGAGTTCTTTTTTGTAATTATCTAAATTGAAAGGAGCTTTTGCCATTAATGCTCTTTCGTGGTCGGAAACAACTAAAACATCATCATAGAAATTTGGAATAGTGATATGTTTGTCTTTGTCTATCATTTGAGAAATCATATCACATAAAATATTGATTGGATTAGCCACTGCACCGCCATAAAGTCCTGAATGTAAATCACGATTAGGACCAGTAACTTTTACTTCCCAATAACTCAAACCGCGTAATCCTGTTGTGATAGATGGAGTATCAGTGGCTATCATACTAGTATCTGATACCAATATAACGTCTGCTTGAAGCATATCTTTATTTTCACGACAGAAATCATAAAGATGTTCACTTCCGATTTCTTCTTCTCCTTCTAACATAAATTTAACGTTACAAGGCAATTGGTTTGTTTTTACTAGATATTCAAATGCTTTGGCATGCATAAACGATTGTCCTTTATCGTCATCGGCACCTCTTGCCCATATTTTACCGTCTTTAACCACTGGTTCAAAAGGTTGGCTATGCCATAAATCAATAGGGTCAACAGGCATTACATCGTAATGACCATATACCAAAACGGTTGGTTTGTTTGAGTCAATGATTTTTTCAGCATATACCACAGGGTTTCCTTTTGTTGGCAATACTTCGCATTTGTCGGCACCTGCATCTAAAATGATTTTTTTCCAAAGGTTTGCACAGACTATCATATCGTTTTTGTGTTCTGCTAAAGAACTGATAGAGGGGATTCTGATAAGTTCGAATAATTCTTCTAAGAATCTTTGCTTATTTTCTTCAATGTATGATTTTAAGTTTTGCATGTTGTTTTGTTAAAAAATTAATACTAATGTTGCGAAATGCAAATGCAAAGATACCATTTTTATATTAAAAATCTGTTTGTTTTGCAAAAAATATGTTAACAATTAGGGTAAAAAAAATATCAAACAAGTATTTATTTTAACTATAAGAATAAAAATGTTGAAAAAAATATTGAAAAAAAAACGTTGATGATAAGAAAAAAATATATATCTTTGCAAAATAAAAAATGTTAAAGAATAAATAAAATGATTAATAATTAAAATTTGGTATAAAATGAATAGAAAACTATTAATTGTCGTTTTGACATGTGGATTTTCGATAGGTTGTTTCTCTCAGAATACTGAGAAAAAAATGATTGTTATTGCACCAAAGCAAACACAACAAGCAGAACGTTATTACAATAATGGGTTGGCGAAATACAACAACAAAGCGTATGTCGCAGCAATTAAAGATTTGCGAGAATCTATAAAAATCAATCCTACTTTATCGGATGTGCATAAATTGTTGGCAAGGGCATATTTTGCTAATAATCAATCTGATGAGGCAATTGATGTTCTCCAAAGATGTTTGACACAGGTTGTTAATAAAGATAGCATCTATTTTTTATTAACAGAGATGTATTACAAAAGTAAACGCTATGTAGAAGCGGTTGCGTATGCTGACATTACAATAGCGGAAGGTTGGTCAAATTTTGATATATACTATTTGAGAGGATTGGCAAATTTAAAAAAAGGACAATATGCAGAAGCTATCAATGATTTGACACAGGCTATAGATAAAAATAAAGATGTTGCTCAACTTTACAATGATAGAGCAAGTGCTTATAGAATGAGTGGTGATTTTGTAAAGGCCATAGATGATTACACTAAGGCAATAACATTAGACGAACAACCTTTTTATTATAATAATAGAGCAGGTATTAAAGTTTTGATGGAAGATTTTGCTGCAGCAATAGAAGATTATACCAAGGCGATAAATTTAGACGAAAAATATTATCAGGCCTATAATAATCGTGGAGTTGCCAAATCTCAAAATTTAGATTATCAAGGAGCTATTGAAGACTTTGATAAATGTTTGACAATGAATACAAGATATTATAAAGCATATAGCAATAGAGGTTATGCAAAATATAAATTGAAACAATATCAAGAGGCTATTGATGATTTTACGACAGCGATAAGTTTCAACAATAATTATGGAGAAGCCTATATGCATAGAGGTAATGCAAAAGAAATGATGCGAAATCCACAAGGGGCATGCGAAGATTGGACAAAAGCAGTTGCTTTGGGTGTTGAAAAAGCACAAGAGTATATAACAAATCAATGTGAATAAAATTAAAAGGAGGATAAAATGAAAAAAATACTGTTATTTTTATCAATAAATGTGATTGTGTGTGGAGTGTCTGCACAAAGTGTAGAATTTACATCAACAAATTTTCCTAATGATAAAAAACATTTGAAATCGGCAATTAAGGAGATTAAAAATGGAGATACCTACTTTTATGTGGATGATGCAAGGGGGATTGATTATGCTCAAGCATTGGTTTTTTACTTAAAAGCAAATAATTTTAATCCTAAAAATGCAATGTTGAATTACAAAATAGCAAAATGCTATAATGAAATAGGAGAAATGAAGAAAGCAGCACAATATGGTGAAATTGCTTATGATATTGATAAAAATGTTAACTATGAAGTTTTGTATTTCAAAGCGTATGCATATCATTTGCGAATGGAATGGGATAATGCAATTGCATTGTATCAGCAATATGGGGAATCGATACAAGCAACAACGGAACAAAAATTGTTTGCTCTAAAACGTATTTCAGAATGTGGAAGAGGAAAGAAAATGTTGCAATATGAATTCAATTGTTTTATAGACAATTTGGGAATAAATATTAATACAGAAACAGATGAATATGGTCCTATCGTAACTTGGGACGAATCTGCTTTGTATTTTACTTCAAGACGTTCTACCGAAAATGTATTGGCTGATGATGGAAAATCTTATGAAAAAGTATATGTAAGTAAAATTGATGCCAATGGAAATTTCCAGTTACCTGAAGTACTAAAAAAAATAAGTGATAAAAAACATGTTGCTGTACAAGCAATTTCAAATAATGGTCAAAGTATGATTGTGTATAAAACTAAAAATAGTGGAGATTTATACGAAGCAAAAATGACTAAAGGTGATTTTGGGAAACCGAAAAATATGAAGAAAAATATCAATACCAAGTTTCACGAAACATCGGCTTCATATTCTTTTACTGGAGATACTTTGTATTTTTGTTCTGAAAGAGATGGTGGTTTTGGTGGACACGATATTTATATATCTATTCGTGATAAAAAAGGGAAATGGGGTAAAGCTATCAATTTGGGAGATGTAATCAATACAGAATATGATGAAGTATCTGTATTTGTTCAGCCTGATGGAAAAACACTTTATTTTGCCTCTGATGGTCATGAAACGATGGGTGGTTTAGATATTTTTGTTTCTAAATTTGAAAATGGAATATGGACGAAACCTGAAAATATTGGTTATCCAGTAAATACACCTAACGATGAAATTTATTTTGTCGTTACTAAAGATGGTAAATATGCATACTATTCTTCCGCAAGAACTGATGGTTTGGGAGGACAAGATTTATATAAAATTACATTGCTTGGTCCTCAAAAAATGTTTGTTTTTTATATTGATGAACAATTAACCGAAAATGTTGACTTATTGATTGACCCAAAAGCAAAAGCAATGGAAATAGAAGAAGCAAAAGTAACTATTGTAAAAGGGTTAGTTCTTGATGCAGAGAATAAACAACCAATTTATGCTACAATAGAACTTTCTGATGTTGAAGCAAATGAATTGTTAGCAACATTTACATCAGATAGTTTAAATGGTGATTATTTACTTTCGTTGCCTGCTGGTAAAAACTATGCAGTGGCAGTAAAAGCTCCGAATTGTTTATTCTATTCTGAAAACTTTAATATTCCAGATTCTGCAGATAAAAAAACAATAGAACAAACTATTTATTTGAATAAAATGGTTGTAAATGCGACTATTGTACTCAAAAATATATTTTTTGATAACAACAAATCTGTCTTAAGAAAAGAATCTATGGTTGAAATAGATAATGTTTACAAATTATTGGAAGAAAATCCAAATATGAGTGTAGAAATCTCTGGACATACAGATAATGTTGGTAATGCCGCTTATAATAAAAAATTATCGCTTAATCGTGCAAAAGCGGTTGCAGATGCTTTGATTAAAAAAGGTATTGCCAAAAATCGTTTGACATATATTGGTTATGGTAAAGAAAAGCCAATAGCACCAAATGATACTGAAGAAGGTCGTCAGTTGAATCGTAGAACTGAATTTAAAGTAACAAAAATGTAATTTATTTTGATTTTATTTATGCAACAACAGAGGCGAACATTTTGTTCGCCTCTGTTGTTTAGATAAACAATAGTGTAAAAAAAAAATATTGTTGATTTACAGTATTTTACATTAATTAACAAAATCTGTTATCTATTTTTTCATTTTTTTTACCGATAATTTACGAAAATTTAATAATTTTGCAAAATATTATGAACAATGATATTTTGTCATGTTCTTATTTGTTTCACCAAAATGGTTTTTATGGATTCAGACAGAATCAACGTTAATTTAAATTCAGAAATAGGAAAACTTCAACATGTTGTAATTCATACCCCAGGTTTTGAATTGGAAAAAATAACTCCAGAAAATGCTCATACTTATTTGTTTAGCGATATTCTTAATATGCAAATCGCTCAAAATGAACACAAATACTTTAAAAAAGTACTTCAAAAAGTTGCTAAAGTTCACGAAGTTGTTGATTTATTGACAGATATTCTAAAATCAGATAATATCAAATCGGAATTAGTTGATAAAATTTGCGAAGTAGAAAATATAGCGACTATTGCCTCTTATTTAAAATCTTTGCCAGCAGAAAAACTTTCCCGACAACTTATTGAGGGCGTTTCTTTAAAGGATATTTCCAACGAAAATAGTACGGAATTTGCTTTAAAACCTGTTCCGAATCTTTTCTTTATGCGTGATGCTTCCTTTGCTATGTTTGACAATATCTTGATTAGCAATATGGCTACGCAAGTACGTGCTCGCGAATGTATGATTTTAGAAACTATTTACAATTGTCACCCTTTATTCAATACTAAAGTGATTAATCCTGTAACAAATTACAATATTCAAGGATTCGGCACTATTGAAGGTGGTGATGTGCAAATTATTCGCGATGATGTGGTGATTTCTGGTTTGAGTGCTCGCACCAATAAATATGGGATTGAGGCTTTGGTGGAACATTTGAAAACAAAAAACGGTGTAAAACACCTATTTTTCCAAGAATTACCATTGACTCCGGAATCATTTATACATTTAGATATGGTTTTTACTATGCTTGATGTTGATAAATGTATGATTTACGAACCTGTTATGTTAAATAGTTCATTTAAAACTTTTCATATTACCATTGACGGGGAAAAAGCTATCGTTGAAGAAACTGCTAATTTACTTGCTGGATTTAAGAAGATTGGCATTGATTTAGAACCGATTGCTTGTGGTAACGGCAACAACGATTGGGCTGCTCGCGAACAATGGCATAGTGGTTGTAACTTTTTCTGTCTTGAACCGGGAAAATTTATAGGTTATGAACGCAACCAACATACATTGCACGCCTTAGACAAGGCAGGGTTTAATATAATTTCCGCTATTGATGTTGTTGATAATAAAGTGAATATTGAAAAACAAAATAAATGTATCGTTACTTTTGAAGGAAATGAACTCTCAAGAGGTGGGGGCGGGGCTCGCTGTATGACTATGCCTATACAACGAATGCCTGTAGAATGGTAGTAATATTTGTACAAAGACTATTTTCGTATTTGTTTTTCCAAATTTGTTTGAATTAAATATGTCTTTTAATTATAGAATTTTATATCAAAAAGATGTAAATTTTAGTTTTTTTTGATATATCATTGAGGTTTAATGAGCAAAAATAAAACCAATGTAAAATCGCATTCCAGTTGGAGTGTTTGCATAGGGGAGAGGAATAAGCCAATCTGTTTTGAATGTCAGATGTATAGCGTTATTTAAGGCAAATTCTACTCCAGCCATTGGGTTGATAAGAAAGAATTTTTCATTGTGTAGTAAAACTTCTTTTTCTGGATGCCAATCTTTTGTTGAACCATTGAACATTAGAAGCATAGAAGTTGTTCCACCCCCAGTAGTGAATCCGATGTAGGGTTGCCATCTTCCTAAACGCCAATAAATATCGGCAAGTATTCCCCCCCAATTAGTACGACTATAACTGCCATTGCTTAATTGTTGCAATGTAGAAAAATAACCTTCTCCTCCAATACGGAAATGTTTACCTATATGAAATCGAAGTGTACCACCAATTCCGAAAGTCATTCCTTTGGCAGTGTAGTCTATGGCATCAATATTGCTGTGTAAATATCCTGTATGAATCATCATACCACCGTCGAAAAGTTGACGTTCTTGTGCTTTTATCTGTGTTACAAAAGCAAAGAAAAAAACGTATAAAATAATAAATGATAATACTCTATTCATAATAAATTTAAATGCTTTTTGTGCGTTCCCATTGTTCTTGTTTTTTGTGGCGAACAAAACGAAAGTTACATAATTCGCCACCTTGACAAAGTGTTTGTGTACGGATGAAATCTGTGTAAGGAAGGTTTCCGTAGTTTATAATGTCACTATGGCAGAACATTGGACCAAAACGGTCAAGAACTCCATAGTGGGTAAAAATGTGATGGTATAGACATTCGTTACATTCAAAATTAAATTCGTTGGGAGCATCGGTGTCGAAATGCCAAGTGTATTGCCAGCCTTTTCCTGAGCCATGTTGAAAACCCAAAGGTACTATCTTTTTGGCTAACCACATAAAAAAGGGTAGGCGAGCAAGTTTTTGCATTTTTTTGGGGCTTAAGGCTCCCCACATATATGTTGACAATATTTTTAATGATTCCTCAGGTGTTTTGCCTATGGCTTGTAATGCTTCGTCAATGGCGATAGTGGGGAGTATGTTGCAGAGATGTCCATAATTGCCACGGTCAAACCATTGTTGATTCTCTTCTATTAGACGCTCCATGCGTATCAATACATTTTCTTGAATATCAGAGTTTAATTCAGAAAAACAAGTCTTATAACGACCTTTGCTTATCATACAGAAAGAAAGATTTTTCTTCATAAAGAATAATTTAAAATGCAAAGATACTATAAAATTATTAATTGTGCCATCCCTAAAAATAGGGATTTTTTCTTTTTTGAAAAATATACTGAAATGGGTAGGGAAGGGATGAAGTTATTACTTTTGAAAATAAAGTGAGCGTCAAAATCAAGAGGAAATATTATCTTTTATTAAAAAACTTTGTACGGATTCTTTTGTGAAACGTCAGATGAAAAGACAATAATAACAACAAATTGTTGACTATCTATTTAAAATTTTAAACATTTCCAATTCTTTCAAGAATACATTTAGCTACCACGAGAGGACTCTATTTTCGCATAATATTCCTTCAACTGCTTCGTTACAACTTGCAAATCAACTTGTTTCTTTTCCTTTGTGAGGTTCACATAACGGGAGATGTTGAAGTTAAACTCGTTCTCTTTGATTTCCTGCAACGACACCAAACGGGAGAAACGACTTTCTTCCTTGTGGAACTATTTGGTTTCGACGATATTCTTCTATTCAGCACAAGGAGGCAGGAATATCAAGAGAATAATAAAAGAAATTAATGAATTTAGGTTAATAAAATTTCTTTCCAAGATTATCAACTTTTTTCATTAAAGCAAAATAAAATTTAATCCAACGATTCAGGTTCTTCTACGTCTGTGCTTTCCGAGGCAGAGGCATCGAATTGAAGAAATATTCCTAAGAAAGCATCTTCTTTATAGAAGTAGTTTGGAATATCTTCGCCCTTTTCTTTTATGAAGTGAAAGCCATAATTTGCATATTCCTCCATTGTTTGGATAAGTATATCAACCGCCTTACGCAGTGATAAATCTCCTTTATCCAATGCTATGAAATCAATGTCGGAACGAGCAATAAGGGCAGCAAACATATAATCTCTGATTTTGGGGTAAGGTTTACGCCCCAAACGTTTTTCTATGTTGCCCCAATTTTCAATAGCCCAACCAAAATCTTTTCTTTTTGTGGCATCTTCTATCAATGGACGGCGTTGGTTAGCATACAAGCCAATAAAAAAAGCCACAATATACAGTTCGTAACCAGCACCGAATAGTTTTCCACGGGCTTCGCGCAAAGATGTTTCACCCTTGCCATAATCGCAGTAGGTCTTTATCAAATCCTCGTATTTAGTTTCCCATTGTGGATTACGAGCCGCCCACTTATCATATAATTTTTCTGCTGCCATAGCCTATTTATTTGATTTGATATGTTCAATTATTGTTTGAATTGTTGACAAATCTTCCTTGTCAAAACCCTTCGCTTTACTGATTTGATAAACCGCACAAGTGAGTTGGTTGAGTTTCTCTTGATTTAGTTTCTTTGTTTTTGTGGCATAGTCGATTTCCAACAAGTCTTTAGTAACAATTATACACTGCTTGTCAAGTTTGTCGATGATGTTATAGAACACATCTTCTTTGAACTCACCAAATGATGATGTCGGAGCATCAAAGATGAGCGGATAATCTTGCTCTCTTCTCCTTGTCGTAATGTTTGAGATGGCAAACAGAACCGACATATACATTGTGGTTCGCTGGGCACCGCCAGGATTTGAAATAACAGTGCCGTTTGAACTATACAATTGAATGCGAGCAGAGCCATCGGCTCTTTTTATGATGCGTACCTGACCTCGGAAATCATTTTCGTTCAACAACTCAAAGTATTTGTTGGTCTCGTTTTCAAGCATTGTCAAAAACTCATTTACATTTCTGTCTTTTGCCTTAGCAAAGGCTTCCGTAATGAGTTTGAGCGTTTGATGAATCAGTTGACTTCTTTTTATTGCATTGTTTGATGGTTCGATTTCGTTGAAAGCATCGGAAATACTCTTACGTTCTTTTTCGAGGTCGGCGAGTTGGCGGTTTAAGTCTGCTAATCGGATTTCTGCCCTGTTCTTTCTTTCGGACATTCCTTTGTAATCTTTGAATCCTTTTTCAAGGAAAGATTCAGAAATGCCTTGCGTTTGAATCAGCAATCTTGCTTTTTCGTCTTCTGCCTCTTGCAAATCCTTAATCGCTTGTTCTAAACGTTGCTTATGTATTTGTATCAGTTCCAATCTATCATATACCGTTGTGGCAATTTCAGCAATTTCCTTTTCGTTCCAACCTCCCAGCCGATTAGAAATTTTGTCTATTTCTTCAACATAATGGTTCGGGAAATATGGCTTTTCTTCTTCCTCGCTTTTGCTTTTCGCTTGCGAGTTGGCAAGAAATTCGTTCAACTTATTGACCATAAATTCATATTCAGACGTTCCTTTGTGGGCAGGACGACCACAAACCTTGCAAATCTCATCATCAATCATTTCTTGCATGGTTTCTTTATTGGGAACATACCACGGAAGTTTTGTCGCACCATTGGCAAGAGTGTTGGCCATTTCTTGCTTTCCTTTCTCTATGGCACGGCGTTCTGTTTCCGCTCTGTCAAGTTTTCTTTTCTCCCGACTGATAGCCGATGCCTTTTTCTGAAACTCCTTCAAGATACTTGGAAAGGCTCTCAAAATCCAATAATCATCTAACAATTGTGCATTGTAATCAATCGAAGTACGAGCCTTGTATGTTGCTACCTCATTTTGTTTGGCTTCAATTCTCTTTTTTATATCCTGATATGCCTCACAAGCATCTTGGTTTTCTTCTAATTTTTCCAAACTTGATGTAAAATCAGATATGGTTTGTTCTTGTGTGCGAATATCATCTTTCACATTTTGAATATCATTCAAGTTCCTTATTCTGTCAGATTCCAACTGCTGAACCTTTTTTGTTTGTGCTTTGTCCTGTTTCAAAGCTTTTGTTACAACCGCATCGGAATCCCTTTCAAATTTTTCGGTAAGGTCAACATAATCTTCAAATTGACGAATATTTGAAAAAGTATCAACCAACGTTTTCAATGCTGTGTTATTGTCGAAAACATCCAATTGACTTTCACCCTTGAACAAACAGTATTTGCGAATAGCGGTGTCGAAACACAATTCCAACAACTGCTTGCCATTTCTTGACAAACGTTCAGAGCCTCTATCCTCATATCCAATAAATTTGTAATCGAATGTGCGGGCAGAATTTTCGACTTGTTTCTCAAAACTAAAACTCTTTTCAATCTCAATAATACCTTCGTGGTCGAATACCAGAGAAACAACAACCTCATCAATATCGCCAACTTCCATTTCTGACTTTCTCTTTTCGGAAATGTTTGTGGCACTCTTGTTTTCAGTGGCGGTGTCGAACAACCATTCCAATGCCTCGAAAAAAGTGGTTTTCCCATCTCCGTTGTCTCCGATAATCAGCGTAAGACCTTGGGAAAACTCAAATGTGTTATTTCCGTAATAACTGCGGAAATTTTTGATGTTCATGCTTTTGAGTATCATATCTTTCCGTTTAAGTAGTTATTGATTTCGTTATAAAGTTGCTTATCAGTTTTGTCTTCACTTTTGCCCTCGATGATTTTGGCAATAGTGCAAACCAAATAATTATCAGACCGAAGTGCATCATCAACCGTTTCATAATCAGAGGGATTAAACGGACACGCCTCTGCAAGTTTTTCGTCTTGCAGTACGGATTGTAGCACTCTGTCGCTATTTGTCAGATATTTAGCCATAATTTATTATTTGAAAATTGATATTACATATTTGTTCAGCACATCGTCCAACTCGCGAATCGTATCGTTCAAGTTTTCAGATAACAATGCAAAATCTCTCACACGTTTCAACTCACTTTCAACAAGACTTTTTTCCAAAGCATAGCATTCCTCGTCAAACACATTATCGGGAATGACAATGAGGTCGTGAATGATGGCGTAGCGTTTGTCTTTATGTGTTCGCAAGACACGACCACGACGTTGAATGAATTGGCGCGGGTTTCCTGTGCTTGCACAGAAAATAGCCAATTCGCTACGTGGCACATCAACGCCTTCGTCCAAACATTTCATTGATGTAAGCACATCAATACTGCCATCGGCAAAGCCTTTGAGCATTGTATCACGGTCTGTCGATTCGGAAGTGAACTGACGGACAATGATATGGGAATCCATATCACGAACAATGCGAGTGAAGTCGTCAATCAGATGTTCGGTTTCGGGGTCGGACGCGATAGTGTCGGAATGGTCGAAAATATCAGCCTCGAAATTATCAGGCTTGTTGCCTTCGGGAACATAAACCAAAGTGTATTTAAGATTGCCTTTTTCGGCCATACGCTGCTCAACAATCTGCTGAAAAGCGGACAACTTATTGACGGCTTTGTGGATAATGCGTTTGCGTTTCAGCAAAAGCATTTTCAAACGTTCCTGGCTTTCATCGTCACGGAAGCCCATTATCTTGACTATCTTTTTCGACAACTGAACATAATCGGCCATCTCGTTGTCGGTGAGTTTGACAATGTGCGGATAGTAGTAATAACGGCATAAAGCACCATTCTGAATGGCTTCAGCCATTGAATACTCGAAAGTATAACTGTCAACACAGCCAAAGAAGTCCATCAGTTTGCGGTTGCCCGTATCGTCAAACTGCCTTTCGGGTGTGGCTGAAAGCCCTATGCGGCGCAAATATTTTATGTCCGAAAGGCGTTGAGCCATCAAACCTCCGCCCATATTGTGAGCCTCATCAGCGATAAGCAAAAGTTTGTTTTTGGGGAATTGGTTCAATTCCATAAAAACATTGGAACGGACAAACGAAGCGTAAGTTGATATGATTATGTAAGACAAATCGTTGTTGGAGTTTGTCATTTCAAGCAGGCGAAGATTGGCAACTGCCGATTTCCAATTATTATACTTTGAGCAAACTTTTATAATGTTGCTGAAATTGAACTTTTTACATTCAATTTCCCATTGTTCGACAAGTGTAATGGTTGGAACAAGGATAATGGCTTTGTAGTAGCCCAACTTGTTGTATATCTCAAGCAGACAGTTCAGTGAGGTAATGGTTTTGCCCGTACCTGTTGCCATAGCAAACAAGCCTTTCTGATTGTTTCTCTTCCAATTCTCGAATGCTTGTTTCTGATATTCACGCGGACCAGATTCGTAGGGGAAACGAGGCTTTCCAAAATCAATAGGTTCAACAGACTCTCCTTGCTTTTTGATTTTCTCTATCTCGATTTCTACCTTGTTTTTGGCTTTATCCAATGCCTTAATCACAGATTTTGGCAATGACTTATTAGCAATATCCTGCTGGATAAATTTGTACTCATTTTCAAGCAAATCTTTCAATTCCTTGTTTTTGAACGATTCGGCAATATGGGTTTTCACTCTGTCGGTCGGAACAAAAACAACATTCTCGTCTTTGCCTGTAAAGACAAGTTCAAACTCTCCATTGATTTTGTTTATTGTAGCGGATGCAGGGTCGCCGTCCCAATCGCAGAACGCCGTAAGGCTTTCAATATTGTCAATCAATGCCGACCGTGAGAAGTTGCAAGAGCCGTCGAAGCCGACTTTGTTCACGCCGTCACTGAAAATGCCTGTCTTGGTGTGTGAAATGCCGATGCCGTCCTTTGGTGCAACGATTCTGATTTCAAGCCTATTGTTACGGATTAGCCACGCAAGACATTCAAAAAAGTGAACATCACGCTCGGACAAAGTGTTTTTGAGATTCTCAATGTCGCTGATGTCGAAAAATGGGATTGGCGTATCAAGTTTGCCGTTGGCGATGGCGGCTTTGTCCTGTTCGGTAAGTATGTCGTTTACAATCAGATTCATTCGACCGCCATTGTAGAGGAAAGAAGCAAAGCCATCCGCCAAAACATTGATTGCGGAAGAGGAAAAGAAGCCCAGCATCAAATCAAAATGCGTGGCATTGCACAAGCAATCAGAGAAGAAACCTATCGGCTCCCACTCTGTCCGCGATTTGAAATGACGGTGTGCCGGAAATGAGACTTCTTTGAGCATAGATTAGTCAATCAAAGTGGGATAAAAATACTTACAGTCTTTTGCATTTTTACTATAATTACATAGACCATCATTCCAATGAGAAGCAATAGATAGCATATATGGTTTCCAATACTTTTCTTGTGCGTTTTTTACAGCATTTTTGTATTGTGGATCACATTGTATTTTCTTGTAAATATCTGCTTTTACAAAATTTGAAAGAACAAAATCAATTCCAAGTATAATATCTAAAGGAGGGTATGATATACGAGGTGTAGGCAATAGTAAAACATCTCCTAATCCCAAACCTTTCATTGTATCTCCACCCCAAGTCAAATGAAAATGTGGATGAATATACTCCTGATTATTATGAATGTCATAATCCAAGTGCCAAGATGACTTAACCAGATTAACGTTGCTATCAAGACCTTGAGCAGTAATCCTAAAACAATAATTCGACACGGGAATATCATCTTGGAGTTCTTGGAAAGACACATTCAATAGAACCTCCATCAATTCTACATTTGGTCTTGTGTTTCTCGGGACTTCTCTAATATTAAACTTTAGTTCCTCAACCCGATACATTCCATTGCTACAACATTTATTCAATGGAGAGATATCAGAACACAGTTTTTCTCGTTGTAAAATATTAGCTATAAAATTTATTTCTGTCGCATAGTTTCCCATATCATCATTGTCTTTTACGTGAATACAATGTTTTCAAAGTCGCATATTTCTCTTTTTCAACATCAGCGACATCTATCCAATTGTCAATATTTTTTCGCCACAAAGCGGCATCAACCGAAACATATTTTGGCTCTTGCCAAGGATATAAATTGTCTTGTCCTTGAACAAGCAAGCCATCAACAGGATCTAATGGACGATTATAACCTTGGCAAACCGTCCAAAAATCATCGCTATTTGCTTTGTCAATTTTTTCCGCCACAAGCAATTGTTCCAAGTGTGTAACCTGTTTGATTTTTCCCACCCTAACCTTTGCCTGTGTTGAACGCAAAAACGTATCTGATTCAATTGTTTTATTCCACCATTGCTCTACCAAATGCATCCACCAACGAGGCCAACCATTGCAAAACACACCTTTATATTTTGCATTTGTCAGTAATTCCAACAATTTTGGCCAATCTGTAGATTTTGATTTATCTATTCCAAGACGAGCTGCTAAAATATCTTCATCAATAAGCAATCCTTGTTTGGTCAAAAATTCTGTAATCAAAAATCTTGATTGGATATGAACAGGTGATTTTTTTGTTTCATTATACTCACTCACGAATCTACTATCGATAATAGTCTCATCGACTTTTAATATATCGTTTATTGTCATCGCAGAGCCTCCCAAAGCATTATATCCAGTAGGTAAATCTATGAGTTGAGTGGTAAACATAGTAAATGCTTTGTCATTCAATTCCTTATCAATAAAAATATCAAACAAATCTTTCCCTGATTTTTCCAACGTTTGTTCTGTTTTCTCATTCGTTGAAAATAATACTATTGGGAAACTTTTTAATACACCTTCCTTCTGCCTTGTTCTTATTTCTTGTGCAAGCGAAGTTCCTCTAAAATTTGCCCATTTGTCATTGCTGTTAGGCAAACCATCAAGTTTTAAATCCAAAATTAATCCATCAAAATCACCTTCCTTCTCTTTCAAGAATCTAAACTGTTCTTCCCAAGAATCTTTGTGTTGCATTGCAACAATTGATAAGTTTTCATTCTCAAAACCTTCAACTTTGTTTTGAGATTTGGGGTCATCATCAATGTAAAAATATTTTATAGCCATAGACAATTATATTTACTTGTTTTTAGGAATCGTTATTTTGAAGTTTGTGGAATATCCGTTGGGAGAAAGAACAACACTGATATTACCTTTATAAGAGATGATTATATCTTTCACTATTTTAAGTCCAAGACCGGTTCCTATCAATTGTTCTTCATTAGGCGCATCGAAACTAGCTGGTGTAGAAGTAGAAAAAAATGCATTAAAAACTCGGCTCTCATTCTCTTTGGGAATACCATCCCCATTGTCGATAAAGTTTAGGAACACCATATCTTCTTCTACACCAACTTCAACTAATATCTTCCCTATCACATTAGCTCGCTTTATTGCTTTTCTTGAATTTGTATATAGATTGTATAAAATAGAATTCCATTCTGAGCTATGCATTGGTACCGTGATAGCATCAAAATCGTACGCTTCTACCTTGAAATCAATTTTATTTTTCGCTAAATCGTTTTCAATCGTTTTTTGAAATCTATCTAAAACCGCTAGCAAATCAATCGGAGATTTTTTTCTGTTTGTGTTTTGTGAAATAGTTGTACCAAAATAATCGGTATAGCCAAATAAATTATCAAAATCAATTTTTATTTCATTTATCTGATTTTGTGCTTCATCATTCAGAGACAATTGGTTTAATCTCTTAATATGCCCATAAACAGATGAATGAAATTGTTTCATCTCGTGTGTGAACTCTCCAATTGTCAAACCTAATCCCGCCAAAACCCTAAGCATTCCAGCTTCTTCTATTAGATTTTCGAGTTTCCTTATTATTTCAAGTCCCTCTTTTTTATCGCTTTCTGTGTATTGTTCTTCTTTTGGGTTTTCTGTATTTTGGTCGGATTTATTATCAAGGATGTTCTTCAATTTATCGAACATTTCTTGTGTTGTCTGTTCCTTTTTATTTGAGTCTTGAGTATAATCATCGTTGTTTTGCTTCTCCTTGAATACTTTTATTTTTTCTGCAATCCGACCTCTCACAGCAACAAGCGATTTGTTAATGAACTCAGATAATTGATTAAATGCATCGTTTTCGATCAACCCTTCCCTGCTAGCTGTTTCTTCAAATGTATTACCTGTTGGGTCAATTATTTCTACAAAACCAAACAAATTTTGATTGTTTAAAGGAATATTTGTTTTACCTGATTCTGTACTCCAACGTTTATCAATATTCGTCCAATCATCTTTTGGTTCACCATAAGGCAACACCCTAAATCCATTTCTATATAGCCTAACTCCACTCGCTGTTTTTGATAACTCTTGTATTTTTTTCAAGTCTGGACCAGAGATCCTGTCCCCATAATATTGTGGCCTTTCATAAATGAAATAATGAATTTTAAAATACACATCAGATAGAGCGGGGAAGCATTTTTCTTCTTCAGTATGTAAAATTTCAAGAATGTCATTAATTCCAAGACTTTCGCTTTTTATAGATACTATTCCACAATGATTATTATCAATATATCCCTCAAAAACAGCTAATGCTTTATCAAAAACGGATATTTGGTCGTTTAAAAAAGCCTGTTTACCATTTTCGGAAACGCAATTGAAATTTACTTTAAATGATTCCTCATTTTGAACAGCAAGATTGTCTGTTTTACTTCGTTCAGACAAATAATCTGGCTGAAACAAGTCTAAAACATACCTATAAATGCGCTTAATGGCTGCTTCTGTCCACTTTTCCCTTAGACCACGTATTTCTATAATCGTACCTTCTGTTTTTTCCTTTTGTACAGTTTCAATAGGAAATGTAATGGAAGTCAAGTCTTTGTCTATTGAATATTCATTCCAATCAATCTCTATTCGTATAGCATTTGTAGATTCTTTAGTCTGAGTGATAATTATCAAACGTTCTCCCAAACGTTGAGCCGCAAACCGTCCAATTCCCTTTTTCCCCGCTTTAGTTCGATGGAAGCGAGTAGATGTGGGATTGTGAAGTTTGTCAGTAGAAGAAATACGCATAAAACCATTTATCAACTGCTGTTTTGTCATGCCTAAGCCGTTGTCAGAAATAACTAAAGTTCCTCCAGAGTCAGATGTGTTAACAAAATCAACATCCACAACTGTAGCATCAGCATCGTATGAATTTTTAATCAATTCAGAGACTGCTGTTTCTGCTCGACCGACTAATTCATAGCCTAATCTTTGAATTAATCCTGCATCAATTGAAAATCCAACCTCTGTAATATTAGAAATGTCACTCATAATTGTCCAATTTATATAAAACAATTAGCACACATAATTTCATCACCAAAAATATCAACAAGTGTTGAGCCCTTACTTTGCTTGCGGTTTTCTTCTTGGCGTTTGATTATGTCAAGTTTGATTTGGCGCACACGTTCAGGCTTGCATAATTCCGTCAAACTCTCGTTTTGATTCCACGTATAGCCATCTTTCTCGAACTCCATTGCCTGTCGATATAAATCCGGATGTTGCTCGTAAAGCCAAATCCATTCTATTTTCTGTTGGAAGAAGCAGAAATAGCAACCAGAACGGCTACGGCAATATGTTCCTACTTTCCCATCTACTTCAAATGGAATCTCTTCATAATATGCAGGAACGCCGACACCACTTTCTCGAAGCAATCGGAAAATGTCTTCTTTTACAAGTACATCAGTATTGTCCAGCAAAGGGAACTCGTCCAATTTGCCAACAGGATAGTCTGTAGTCTTGAGGAATTCGAACACAGCATGATTGAATAGTTTAATGTCATGATCCAAAAGAGTGTTCAACTTCCTTGAATAATAATACTGCTTGCTAAGCGGTTGCTTGACAGCATTCATTATTTCCTCTTTAAGAATCCCGTCTGGACACAAACGATTATATATCTCAATAATCTGATCAAGATTCTCATTATGAAAAAACTTATTGATTACATCCAAGCTCCAAATGTTCCTTCTGAATGGAAATACTGCTTGAATATTAGGCTTTGATGATATATATCCATCACGGTCTTCGTCACCACGAATACCAACGTATGAAATTGCCAAATCATCGCCAACATACTTTTCAAATTCAGCCAGTTTCATCTTCTGCGTGCACCAGCGGGCCTGTGGCGAAGGAAGAAATCCGCCAGCCGCTTTCAAAAAGTGATGGAAAGGTGTTGGTTCCGAACTGGTTTCTGCCGCCCTTAGCCTTACAATTTTTCCTAAATAGGTCTCAAGATGTCTGATTAAATCTTCGGTTTCTTCCAACTCACACCCTGTATCTGAATTATAGTATTCAATCTTCAGATTCGGATACTTCTGTTTCAAGTATATGGAAAGTGCGGCGCTGTCTTTTCCTCCTGAAATACCTAATATGTGTCTTACGTTGGTCATTGTTTGGTTGTTTCTGAATTATGTTGTAACAAAAATATTTCTTTCTGATGCTCTATCTCCTTACGTAACTCTTCTTCCGAAGGCATACAAGTAAGGTATTTGGCTTGAAATAGTTGCTTACTATCGTGAAGAACTGAATAGCGAGCTATATCTTCGCTGGTTTCCGAACAAAGTAACAGACCGATAGTTGGATTATCATCTTTCGTACGCTTCAGGTCGTCAAACATTCGCACATACATATCCATCTGTCCCACGTCTTGATGCGTAACTTTCTTTGTTTTCAAATCTATCAGCACATAACATTTTAGAACTACATTGTAAAACACAAGGTCGATGAAAAAATCGCCAACATCAGTAGCAACGTGGTATTGCTCATACATAAAGGCGAAACCACGTCCTAATTCGAGTAGAAATGATTTTAGATGTTTGAGGATGGATTTTTCAAGTTCGGTTTCCGTGAAATCATTGTTTGATGGCAACTGCAAAAATTCAGCGACTACGGGGTCTTTCAGAAAATCCCGAGCATTCATCTGTAACGATTCAGTGTTTTTCTTCATTTCTGCAATTACTGCATCTTTCTTGGGAGATTGCAACAAGCGTTGGTAATACTGTGAACCCACATTGCGAGCCAAGGTGCGTACGCTCCACATTTCACGAGATGCTTCCTGTACATACCAATAACGGGCGTCGTCGTTAACCACCGAAAGCAATGTACGGTAATGTGTCCACGTAAGATTTGGCACTCGCGAGTGCCAAATCTCTAAATCCTTGAAGCACAAATAGAACTGGCGATAATCTCGAAGATTACGTGGAGAATACCCTTTGGGATAGATAGCAGATAATTCTTTTGACAAAAAATTGATTAATCCCTTTCCATATTCTGCTCTATCCATACCGTGTTGTTCCTCTTCAACAATGCGTCTGCCCACTTGCCAATAGGTGTGGACTATGGTGGTGTTTGCGTCTTGGTATGCTTTACGCAAACCGCTTTCCACAATGCTTCTCACATCGGCAACCAAACCCGATTGGGTTCTCAACTCCAAGGCTTCGCTTGTCTTTGCTATTTTTATTTCGTCTTTCATCGCTTCATTTTCTTATTCAGTATTTCAAGCAGTGCACAGATTTCCGCATTGCTGTTGCCCGAAAGTATCGCATTTATTTTTGCCTCCAATTCAGAAACTCGCTTTTTGTCCTTTTCGGGCAGGATGTATGTCTGCGTTCTGATGCTTGTTCCGCTATTCGTCACCATATCAAAAGAATAGGCGACATCGCTGTCTGAAAGTGTCTTCTTTGAAATGTCGGCATACTTTTCGCACTCGCGGAAAAGGAAAACCAAATCGTCGGTCAGTTTGTCTTCCTCCTCATCGCGAAGCGACTCTAACTTATGATCCAGAATAGGGTAGCAGATTGATTGATACCACTCAGTACGGTTATCGTACTCCGTCATGATGTGATGATAGAATTCCTTCTGCTTGGAGGTCAGCAGATGAAGTTTGATGTTGGCCATCCTTTGCCGGATTTCTGCAATGTACTCGTTGTAGTCAGCCGAAGAAAGCCCCAATCCATCCACAAGGCGGCTTTCAAGACGGTCGATAAGTTGTGTGTAGCACGAGCGCAACTCGCGTATGGCCTTTTGTATCACATTGCCATATTCTTCAATATCGGCATCCTGCTTTAGTTTTTTTGTAAAACCCAACGCATTGGGCAAATCTTCAAAGAATGCTTTTTCGGGGTCTTTGGCCGTTGCAAGCACATCACGGAAGCGCATAGTTGATTTGTGTGTGAACTTGCGGGTGTGCTTGGTATAGTCGTTCAACTGTTTGTAGAAGAAAAGGAACGGCTTTATGGTTTCGATAAAACTATGGGTTGTAATATTGAACTCATCGCCCAAATTGACAAAACGACGGTATTGATTGAAGAAGTCAAGTTTCACGCCGTCAACCTCAAAAGCTTTCACAGCATAATCGGCAGGATGCTTTTGCAACAAATCGAAGAAAAGCATATCCACATTCGGGATATACGCGCCACGGTTCACATCGTACAAGGCAAAATCCTGCCGTTTGATAAACAGGAATGTCGGTATCCAGAAATCGATAAAGCCTTGTTTCAGTTTAAACGGCTGAGTTGAAAGTGTTTTTATCAGTTCCGATATTCTCCGCTGCTTGTCAACAGTGCTTTTCAAGAACCGCATACTCTCATTCCACAAAGTCATTACGCCTTCGTTTGTGGGTTCGTCGGCAAAACCGCTGCCAGTATGCAACCCAGTGTTTTTCAGCAATGAATAATAGATTGTTTTTTCGGGTGGAAATTTGTCTTTTTCAAAACCTAAATCTTCTTCGGCATAATGTTCGACAAGGGCGTTCAGATAATTTTTCCGAGCCGAGGAAATCGCACCGCTTAGCTTGTGTCTGTTAAACAGCTCGTTGAGCATTACGGGAGTTTCGGAATAAACTTCATCGCAAACTTTCGATAGAAGTTTGTTGAAATCCTTATGCGAGGATACTTTTTGTTTCTCACCTTTGAAAAACCACACAACTTGATTTTTGTAGGCAAACAGGTTGTCGCTCACAGCTTTGTTGAGCAATGTCTCCTCATACTCCTTCAGTTTCTGTATCTCGTTGTATGCCACACGGTCTGCTTCCTTATCAATCAGTACTTTTGTCAGAATGTAATCGTATTTCTGAATATTGTAAAGGTGGTCAATGATTTCTTCGGTATTGCTGAAATAGGCATAGATGACGGCGTGTTCGGTGTCGGCACTTGTTGCCTTGATTACGTCAAGAGCATTCTTGTTCGCCGAGAAAATCAGTTGTATGTATCCGTCATTATCGCCCATCGGTGTCATATCTACGGCATCTTCGCGTATTTCATACCCGAAATAGCGGGGCGTGCCTTTATGGTAATAATGCGCCTTGACGGGTGAAATGCGGCTGTTGACGAATTTTCGCAGGTCATCGATGAATGAAACAGGTCTTTCAACCACTGCACACGCTTTCTGAATCTCCAATTCCAAATCAATGTCGGTTCCTTCAAAGAGTAAAAGTCGCTGTTTATATTCAGCATAACGTATGATTTTGAACCGCTTCAGTTTGTCAATAATACCTGCAGCATCCTGCACGTTCATGACCAACCGTGCATATTCAGCCATCTGTTCGGGCTTCATTGAGAAACTTGCGATTCCAAACAAATTCAGCAATCCAATCGCTTTCACAATTTTTATGGCTCCCGTCAACTGCTCTGAATTATCCCAATCCAATCCTTCAACTCTTTCAATGGAAACTTGCATTGAACTCCAGCTCATAGAGTCAACATTGGCATCTTTCAGGTAGGAATAGAAGTTATAAACAATGTAGTCGTACACATTTGCCAAATTGTAGGTCAGATTGGTGCTTGTCTTAAACTCCGACAAAGAATTGGAACCACGTGCGGCGAGGAAAGAGAAAAGTGACCGTTCGTTTTGTCCGTAACGCTGTATGGCAGAGGTAACGGCAAACGCCGAGAATGAATCAAGCGGGTATAATTGTTGTGCTGTTTCTGCTGAAAATGCATTTGAAACGAATTTGGTTTCAACAGCCAGCTGATAGATTTGTTTTACATTTTTGTCTCCTTTTTGTGGCAAATTGCCGTGCAACTGTTTCGATGCCAAAAATAAAAGTTGTTCAACGGGTTCCACGAATGTGATTTCCTTAAAACGTCCCTTCACTTTTGTCCATTCATTCTTTTGTGTCTCTGTCAGATTTTTGGCGTATGCTCCGAAATTCTGGTGAAGCGTTGTCAGCAGCAAAATGTCGCGCGATGGAACATTGACAAACTCCGCAAATTTCTGAAGGAAATACAATTCCTGTTCGGGATTGTTTTTTGCGGCGTGCTCTAGCACTTTGCCAAATTCATCTATTACTATGAGCAGAAATTTATTCTGCTCTTTCAGATGGTTGTAATACTTTTTCAGCTCATCGAGAATGCTCTGCGAACGTCCGCCAACATTCAGTTTACTTCCCAACAAAGTTGAAAGTTCCATATAGTCGCCGACAATGTTCAAAATCTCAAAATCTGCTGTCTGCGAAAGATTCTTTGGATTCAAAAGCCTTTTCGTTTTGTTGTCTCGGTTCAAATCTGCTTCCAAAGCCAACAGGAATGACGACTTTCCTGTCCCGTATGTACCGATAATCGTAAACGAGTGTATGCCAGAATGAAAGTCGTCAATAATGTTTTTTGCGGCCTTTCTTCCGTTAGGCGTAACAATGTATTGGACATCAGCAGGAAATCCATTTTCTATATTTGCCGATAAACTAAATCCTTTATTCATAATATTTTTCCAATACTTGTTTAGCGTCTATTTGTTGTGTAAATTGCAACTGTCTGATTCCTGCAACGTCGCTGTAAGTCAATGCGTCAGAATACATTTCAGAAAGTTTCTTCGACATATCAGTCACCTCCAATTCAGTCATGCAAAATATCAAACCCAATTCTCGCAAAGTGTCGTATGGTATGCTGTTGTCGTTCTCCTCTTTTACCATAAGCAAGGCAAACAGGAAAATGGCTGGAGTAACTTGTCGTTTGCCCTCTATGTTAAAGAAGTATCGGTTACGCTTGTCCTCCGGACTTTCCGTTTTATCAGTTTGTCGAAGTAGATCCAAGTCCATCAGCAGAGTGGAAAAATCCTCATTCGATTGAGGATTGCGTGGCAGACAATAGTTCAGCAACAAAACACCGATGTCCTTTTTGACGGTATTTTCATTAAACAAATTCTCTTTGCCTGCCTCTATCATTTTTCGTTTCACAAAACTGACTACTTGTTCTCTGTCAAACTGTCGGCGTTCTTTTTGGAAATCAACAAAAAATATTTTGTATAAAGACGCTTCGCTGGAATAAACCAACAGAAAATGCAACAGCCACAAAGTTCCTAAATCCTCCATAAAACGGTCTTTGCCGTCTTTGTCATCAAACAGAAAATCCGGAATCCAGTTGATTCTTTCATCACTGCTATTAAAGCCAAAGGCTTTGTACCAATATCTAATTGCAGCAACCATATTCTTGCCCACACCCAAATAGACAACCGCTTCTGGTGCATTGAAATTTTTTTCGGCATTTACAAAATCATAGCCCTTCTTCAGCCACAACGACTTGCAAGGGAATGATTCGTGCCCTGAAAAAGTATATTTTATATTGTTTGCATCCATAGACGAATGGAGTGAATTTTGTATAAAGTTTTATTTTATATATTAAAAATGCAAAGATACAAAAAAATCCAAATATTTGTCCACTCAATGAAAAATATTTATAAACAAAAGAAGTGTAATCCAAAAGATTACACCTCTTTTAATTTCTGATAAAGTATTTATCGGTATTACTTCACCTCTTCAAAATCTACATCCGTTGCTTCAGCGTCTCGGGAGTTACTATTTTGTTGTGACTGTTGTCCATTATTAGGTTGTTCCCCTTGAGCTCCTTGAGCGTTGTACATTTCTTGAGAAGCACTTTGCCAAATATTGTTCAATTCAGCCATAGCGGCATCAATACCAGCGATGTCTTTATTTTTGTGTGCTTCACGAAGTCTTTCGTTTACAGATTCAATTTGGCTTTTTTTGTCAGCAGGAAGTTTGTCACCAAACTCTTTTAATTGTTTATCAGTTTGGAAAATCATACTATCCGCAGCGTTGAGTTTATCAATTTCTTCTTTTGCTTTTTTGTCAGCGTCAGCATTTGCTTCTGCTTCCGCTTTCATACGTTTGATTTCGTCTTCGCTCAAACCAGAAGAAGCGGTAATGGTGATATGTTGTTCTTTTCCTGTTGCTTTATCTTTAGCAGAAACGTTCAAAATACCATTAGAATCAATATCAAAAGAAACTTCAATTTGAGGTACACCACGAGGAGCCGGCATAATACCGTCTAAATCGAAACGCCCAACTTGTTTGTTGTCTTTAGCCATAGGACGTTCCCCTTGTAAAACATTGATAGTAACAGAAGGTTGATTATCTGCAGCGGTAGAAAATACTTCCGTTTTTTTAGTAGGAATTGTCGTATTTGCTTCAATCAATTTAGTCATAACTCCACCTAAAGTTTCGATACCGAGAGAAAGAGGAGTAACATCTAAAAGAAGAACATCTTTTACTTCACCGGTAAGCACACCACCTTGTATAGAAGCTCCAACTGCAACAACTTCATCAGGATTAACCCCTTTAGAAGGAGCTTTACCGAAGAAATCTTCAACAATTTTTTGAATAGCAGGAATACGAGTAGAACCACCAACTAATATAACAGTGTCAATATCAGAAGCTTTCATTCCAGCATCGGCTAATGCTTTTTTACAAGGTTCAATTGTAGCACGAATAAGATGGTCAGCCAATTGTTCAAATTTAGCACGAGTTAAAGAAGTTACCAAGTGTTTAGGCATACCATCAACAGGCATAATGTAAGGCAAATTGATTTCAGTAGAAGCAGAAGAAGAAAGTTCTATTTTTGCTTTTTCAGCGGCTTCTTTTAGACGTTGGTGAGCCATAGCATCTTTTCTGAGGTCAATACCATTTTCTTTTTGAAATTCTTCAGCCAACCAATCAATAATAACGTGGTCGAAATCATCACCGCCGAGGTGAGTATCTCCGTTTGTAGATTTTACTTCAAAAACGCCGTCACCTAATTCCAATATAGAAATATCGAAAGTACCACCACCAAGGTCGAATACAGCGACTTTGTTATCATTTTCTTTTTTGTCCAATCCGTATGCCAAAGCGGCAGCCGTAGGTTCGTTGATGATACGTTTTACTGTTAATCCAGCAATTTCACCGGCTTCTTTTGTTGCTTGACGTTGAGAATCGCTAAAATAAGCAGGAACAGTAATAACTGCTTCTGTAACTTCTTGTCCAAGATAATCTTCTGCAGTTTTTTTCATTTTTTGCAAAACGATTGCAGAAATTTCTTGAGGAGTGTACAATCTGTCGTCAATTTTAACGCGTGGAGTGTTATTTTCCCCTTTAACTACTTCGTAACTAACGCGAGAAACTTCTTTGCTCACTTGGTCGAAAGTTTCGCCCATAAATCTTTTTATAGAAGAAACAGTTTTTTTAGGATTTGTAACTGCTTGACGTTTAGCAGGGTCACCTACTTTTCTATCTCCATTGTCAATAAATGCAACAATAGATGGTGTTGTGCGATTTCCTTCACTGTTAGGAATTACCACAGGTTCGTTGCCTTCCATTACAGCAACGCATGAATTTGTTGTTCCGAGGTCTATACCAATTATCTTTCCCATATTATTTATCCTTTCTTTTATCTTTTAATTTCTAATTTAATTTTTTGTTACACAAAACTTCCTTTCAATCTTTGTGCCAAGATTTTATATTTTTATCATTTTTTTATAAAAAAAACTAATTAAAATAATGATTATCAATAAAATAATTTTTTTTTGATGAAATGAAATATTTTTATTATTACTGACATATTGTCATATTGTATCAATTTTTTATGACGAAAAATCCGATTTTGTTTAGCAAGATTCAATCAAATGTACAATTTTGTCACTTTCTTGGCTTACCCAATTACAAAATTTGTTATTGGGTTGATAATGATTGGCAAAATTAAGCAATTGTTGTATATCAAAATGTTTCCTATAGATAGCAGCCTGATTTACAAATGCTTCAAAAGCATTGCATTTTTGTTCAAAATTAACAGCAACAACCATAGTTGGTTTGTGTAACCACATCGCTTCTGCAATACTTTCAAAACCTGCAGTGCTCAAAAACGCTTTACAAGTAACAAATGATTTTATAAAATCTTGTTCATCAATAGGATAGATGGTTATTTTCGGATTTTTATTTTTTATGTTTTTTCCTATAAAAAGTTGTATATTTGTGTTAAAGTTTTGTTTTTCAATATCTTGTAAAAAACCATCATTGAGGAAATAGCCATGAATATAATCTCCATTTTGAGAAGATGCATTTAAAATAGCACTTCTAATTAATGGAGGTGCGATGTATAAATTTTGTTGAGGAATATCATTCATTTTGCTGAGAGATAATCCGATACACATTTTTGCTTGTTGGCAGGTGATTCGAGTGAGTTTTTTTAACATAATTTTTCGAAGAAAAAATCTTTTAGGAAATTGATAATCAGGATGTAAAAAAGTATATTGGTGGGCAATACAAATCATAGGAATGTCAATATTGTATTTTTTGTAAGCTAAGCCTGCCAAAGGTTCGTAGAAATTGATAACTTTGTCAATATCAGTATTTTCTATTTCTTTTTTTATCTTTTTAACGGCGTTCCAATATCGTTTGTTAACGATTAAATTGTATAAAATAGATTTTATAATATGCGTTTTTCTTTTTGAAGGTAAAAAATTAGGACTATCAAAAAGAATAATTTTATCACCAAAAGTTTTTTTTACGAAGTCGGGTAGTGGTCTAAATTTACTTTTTCCGATAAGAATTTTATCAATAGTATGTCCTTGTTGTTTCAATTTTTGATAAAGCGTTATTGCTTGAGTAAAATGTCCACGCCCTTCGCCTTGAATAACAAAAAGCAGGTTCATTTTATTTTATTTACAATTTTAATCGCTTCAACAGCCTCTTTGACATCGTGAACACGTAAAATATTGGCACCATTGAGCAATGCTATTGTATTTACAATACTTGTCGCATTGAGAGCTTCTTCTGGAGAAATATTTAACATTTTGTATAACATACTTTTTCGCGAAAGTCCAACAAGTAAAGGGCAATTTAATTCTTGAAAAATAGATAAATGTTGAAGTAAATAATAATTTTGTTCTATCGTTTTTCCAAATCCAAATCCGGGGTCAACAATAATATCGGCAACACCGAAATCGTGTAAACGTTCTATGCGTTCACTTAAATGAAACATAATGTCAGCAATAATATTGTTATAATTGGTTTTTTGTTGCATCTCGTGAGGTCTTCCAGAAGTGTGCATAAGGATATAAGGAGCTTTCAAACGAGCCACAGTAGCAAACATATTGTTATCGAAATCGCCACCAGAAATGTCGTTGATGATGTTTATCCCGTTATCTATCGCATATTCAGCAATAGAGGCTCTATATGTATCAATAGAAAATATAATATTAGAGTATTTAGGGAAAATTATTTTTATGACTTTTTTTAATCGAGACAATTCTTCCTCTTCTGAAATAGTTTCTGCAAATGGATTTGTTGCTATACAGCCAATGTCAACAATATCAGCACCTTCCGTGATGATAGTTTCAATGCGTTCAACAATATTTTTTTCTTGCAAATATAGACCACCATCAAAAAATGAATCTTGAGTGATGTTGACAATTCCCATTACCAATGGATAATTGAAAGTCAGTAATTTTCCCTGACAATTCATAATGAGTTATTTTTCTGCTTTATAATCCATTGCAGCTTTTATAAAGGCGGCAAATAGAGGGTGATGTTTCATTACTGTACTCTTGTATTCTGGGTGAAATTGAACCCCAATAAACCAACGATGAGTAGGTATTTCTACAATTTCTACCAATTGTTGCTTTTCGTTGATACCTGTGGCAATCATACCTGCATTTTCAAAATCGTTAAGATATTTATTGTTAAATTCATAACGATGTCTATGTCTTTCGCTAATGTTTTCAGTTTTATATATATCGTATATTTTGGTTCCTTCTTTCAAATGACAAGGATATGCTCCAAGTCGCATAGTACCACCCATACCAGCGATTTTCTTTTGTTCTTCCATTATATCAATAACTGGATAAGGAGAATTGGAATCCATTTCTACAGAATGAGCATTTTTCCAACCTAATACATTACGAGCAAATTCTATAACAGCACATTGCATTCCTAAACAAATTCCTAAAAATGGAATGTTATTTTCTCTTGCATAAGTAATTGCAGCAATTTTACCATCTATACCACGTCCACCAAAGCCAGGAGCAACTAAAATACCATCAAGATGATGTAATTTTTCGTTGGCGTTTTCGTTGTTAATATGTTCAGAATGAATTAATTCTATTTTTACTTTGCATTCGTTGGCAACACCTCCATGGGTGAACGATTCTATGATAGATTTATAAGAATCATTTAATTCGGTGTATTTTCCAACTAATCCAATAGTAATTTCGTATTTTGGAAATTTAAGTTTGTGCAAAAAGTCTTTCCAATGTTCTAAATTCGGTTCTTGCGTATTGGTAATATTTAATTTTCGTAAAACCTCTTTATCAAGACCTTCTTTGTACATTAACATTGGTACATCGTAAATGGTTGAAGCATCGATAGATTGCATAACAGAGGTAACATCAACATTGCAAAATAAAGCAATTTTACGACGAATGCTTTCGTTGATGTCGTGTTCAGTACGGCAAATAATAATGTCTGGTTGAACACCTTGTTCAAGTAAACTTTTTACAGAATGTTGTGTAGGTTTTGTTTTTAACTCACCAGTAGCACGTAAATAAGGAACCAAAGTGAGATGAATAACAAGACAATTGCCACTTTTTGCCCAACGTAATTGTCTAACGGCTTCAACAAATGGAAAAGATTCTATATCACCAATAGTACCACCAATTTCTGTTAACACAAAATCGTAATCTCCTGTTTCTCCTAAAGCGGTAATATGATTTTGTATTTCATCGGTGATGTGAGGAATTACTTGTACTGTAGAACCTAAATAATCACCACGACGTTCTTTAGTAATGACATTTTTATATATACGACCAGTGGTTACATTATTCCTTTGAGAGGTCGTGATTCCGGTAAAACGTTCATAATGACCTAAATCCAAATCCGTTTCGGCTCCATCTTCAGTAACATAACATTCTCCATGTTCGTACGGATTGAGAGTGCCCGGGTCTATATTGATGTATGGGTCTAATTTTTGATTGGCAACTCTGTATCCTCTTGCTTTTAATAAGTTAGCAAGTGAGGCTGCTATAATTCCTTTGCCTAATGATGAGGCAACACCACCTGTGATGAATATATATCTTGTTTCCATTTTTTGAACTATATTAAGATTTGCAAAGTTAACACTTTTTTTTAAATGTTTATTCTTTCAAAAAATAATATTTTTTTGAAAAAAAGCAGAAAAGATATTCAATATAATAGTTTTTTTTGTATTTTTGCAGAAAATAGTAAAATTAAAATGAAAGCGAAACCATTCGTCAAATGGGTTGGAGGTAAAACACAACTCATTGACCAATTAGAAGCACTGCTTCCCGCTGATTTTGACAAATGGGAGAATGTTACTTACATAGAGCCTTTCGTTGGCGGAGGAGCTATGCTCTTCTATATGTTGCAGGCACATCCTAATATCAAGTTAGCTATAATAAACGATATAAATGAGGATTTGACTACATGTTATAAAGTTGTCAAAAATAATCCAGATGCCCTCGTTGAATCCTTAAAAGAGATTCAAAAAGAGTATTATTCTCTTAACACAGAAGAATTTAGAAGACAGTATTTTTTACAGATGCGTGATGAATTTAATACAAAAATGTTGGAACCAATTAGAAATACGGCATTGTTTTTCTTTTTAAACAGAACTTGTTTCAATGGCTTGTATCGAGTAAACAAATCAGGTTTGTTTAATGTTCCTTTCGGAAAATATGAAACACCGACAATTTGTGACCAAGTGACTATTTATGCTGATAGTAAATTGCTTCAAAATGTAGAAATTTTAACAGGTGATTATCAACAAACATTGGAAAAAGCAACAGGAAATACACTTTTCTATTTTGACCCACCTTATCGTCCGTTGAGTAAAACAAGTAGTTTCAATGACTACGTAAAAGAGCCATTTAATGACTTTGCACAACGCCGCCTTAAAGAGTTCTGCGACCAAGTGCAAATGGCAGGGTATAAGTTTATGTTGAGCAATTCCGATTGCAAAGACATGTTTTTTGATGATTTGTATTTGCAATACAACATTGAACGTGTGTGGGCTTCGCGTAATGTAAATGCGAATGCCTCCAAACGCGGGAAATTGCAAGAAATACTTGTTCGTAACTATACAGAAACAAAAATTTTAAAATTGGCAATATGAAAAATATAGAATGTACTGAATGTGGTTGCAAGGAATTTATAACACAACTGAATCAATACGATGTGTATGAGGTTTTTAATGGGGAACTTCAATATGTTTCAACTGAAAGAATTAATGACGAGGTGATTTTCTATTGTCGCGATTGTGGAGAAATCTTAAAAAATAGATAAGATGGCATCAAATATATCTTGGAGAAAGATTTATGAGGATACAGGAATGTATAAACATAATTTTGACGCAGTTCCTTTTGTTCTTACAGCGGACCAAATAAAAAAATCTTGCCAAAATTTCCTCAAAACTGGCGAAAAAGAAGTGCGTATTCTTTGCAAACAAGACACACGAGAATCCCGTCCTGATGTATTTAAAGAAAATGGGCTATTTATCTTACCAAAGAAAAATGGAATTTATTATATAGTAAAAGGAGAAGGTTATATTGATATTCCAGACATAACTACACCTATACAAAATTATGATAGCCAATTGGATTTTGAATTAGAAAGTTCAAAAATAGGTAATTTTGAAATGCAGTATTTGGATTTTGCTTATGCGAATTCACTTATTCGGACATTTATGAACGACTCCTCGCTCGTTCTTACAATAAGAGGACGAAAATACACTCCCGCTTTTTCTTTTAATGTAGGACGACAATTAGTATCTGTAGAGAGTGTGCAAACTGAGGTTGATGGAGGATATGAAGGTCGTAATTCTATCGTTTTGATTGAAGCAAAAAATACGAACGTAAAAAATACGGTTATTCGACAACTATATTATCCATATAGACAGTGGCAAGAAAAAAACAACAAAATTGTGTATCCTCTATTTTTTGAAAAAAGAAGCATACAAAACGAAATTATTTTCTATATATGGCAATATGAATTTACAGACCTGAATGATTATAATAGTATTAGATTAGTGAAATCGGGGAGATATAGAATTTTGAGATGACCTTGTTTCTGTCAAACATTAACCAAAAAGTTTATTATTTTTAAGTGATTAGTTTTTCTTTTTCATGCCAAACAACAACGTTGTTTGCTATTGTTACATAATTAATTATATTTCAAACAATTTTTTACAAATCTTTCAAAAAATAATATTTTTTTGAAAAAAATACGCTATATTGAGAAAATTTTATACTTTTGCAAAAGGGAATGAAAAAAGAATGATGAGCAATGATAAAATTGAAGATAAGTTCCGATTTAAGCGGAAAAATAGCTGAAAATATTGAAAAAAATAAACCTCTTGCAGAACAACTTTTGTTAGCAAATGGGGAAGGTAATGATTTTTTAGGCTGGGTGAACTTGCCAAATCAAATTTCGGAGGAATTGTTGTCAACAATAGAAAATACGGCAGCAAAAATTAGGTCAATAGCAAAATCTGTTATAGTAATAGGTATTGGAGGCTCTTATTTAGGAGCAAGAGCGGTGATTAGTGCGATAAAAGGAGAATTTGCTCAAGATGAGCCATCAATATATTATGCAGGACATCATTTGTCGCAAGATTATATGTACGAATTGTTGCAAAAGATTGATAATGAAGATTATGCTTTGATTGTAATTTCAAAATCAGGAACAACATTAGAACCTGCTATCGCTTTTCGATTTTTGCAACAACATTGTCAAAAAAAATATGGCAAAAATGGAGCAAAAGAAAGAATTTTTTGCATTACTGATGCCAAAAAAGGAGCGTTAAAAGTCCTTGCAGACAAAGAAGGATATACTACATTTGTTATTCCCGATGATGTTGGCGGACGTTATTCGGTGTTGACTTCTGTTGGTTTATTGCCGATAGCGGTAGCAGGTATTGATATTCGTGCTTTGCTAAATGGAGCCAAACAAATGCTTGATTCTTTGACATTTTTAGATGAAAACAATCAAGCCTATATTTACGCATTGTGTCGTAATTATTTTATAAGTCAAGGGAAACAAATTGAAGTTTTAACATCTTTTGAATCAAGATTTTATTATTTAATAGAGTGGTGGAAACAACTTTTTGGAGAATCCGAAGGAAAACAACATAAAGGATTATTTCCAGCAGGTTTGTTATATACTACCGATTTACATTCTATGGGACAATATATGCAAGAAGGACAACGATTGTTTTTTGAAACTTTTTTATCGTTAAAACGTTCAAATCATCATTTACAAATTCCTCATTCTGAAGAAGATTTCGATGGATTGAATTTTTTAGAAAATTGCACTATGGATTTTGTTAATACAAAAGCAGAACAAGGAACCATTCTTGCACATCAACAAGGAGGAGTTCCGACTTTGCAAATAGAAATAGATACGCTTGATGCGTTTCATATTGGAGCATTGATGTATTTTTTTGAATATGCTTGTGGATTGAGTGCTTATATTTTAGGCGTTAATCCATTTAATCAACCAGGAGTTGAAGCCTATAAAATAAATATGTTTACTTTGCTTAAAAAGAAAGGTTTTGAAGATAAATACGATGAATTACAAAAAAAGATAGACCAATTATGATGGAATATTTTTTGGATATGGATTCACAATACAATTGTTACGAAGAGGCAGCAGTTGTATTGTTGCCAGTTCCTTATGATGGAACAAGTACTTTTGTGAAAGGAGCAGACAAAGGCCCTCAGGCTATTATTGATGCTTCTGATAGTATAGAACTCTATGATGTAGAGGAAGATATAGAAGTTTTTAAATATGGAATTCATACCGCACCTTTTATTACAGAATTATCTTCTCCAGAAGAAATGGTAAATTCTGTTTATAATAGGGTAAAACAATATTTAAATGATAAAAAAATAGTTGGTTTATTAGGAGGTGAGCATTCTGTAAGTTGTGGAGCGATAGTTGCTTATGCGGAAAAATATGAAAATTTGTCGGTATTACAATTAGATGCCCATGCAGATTTACGCGATGAATATCACAATTCGCCGTACAATCATGCTTGCGTAATGCGAAGAGCACAACAGTATGCTAATGTTGTTCAAGTGGGTATTCGTTCTGTTGCCGAAGAAGAAAGAAAAAATATTGTTTCCGAAAATATTTTTTATGCTCATCAAATTTGTAGAGATGATTCGTGGATGTCAAAAGTTATTGACAGATTAACAGATAATGTTTATTTAACTATTGATTTAGACGCTTTTGACCCCTCAATATTGCCTTCAACAGGAACTCCATTTCCGGGAGGAATGCAGTGGCGACAAGTGTTGGATTTTTTGTCGTTAGTTGTCAGTAAAAAGAATATTATTGGTTTCGATGTTGTAGAATTGTGTCCCAATCCTAATGAAAAATCCTCAGATGTTTTAGCCGCAGTGTTGATTTATCGATTGTTGTGTAAAATTCTGAAAAAAAATAATCGCTGCTAAAATGCAGCGATTAAAGAAGTTTTACGTTTTATTAGTTTTGTATATAATACTTGGATTATATGCGTTTGTGATTATTTGCAAGGATGTGCAGGTGCTTTATCGCATTTTTGTTTCTTGCAACATCTTTTGCCCATTTTCCAATCAATGACTTCTTTTTGTTCCTCTAAAGATAGGGAACTAATATTTTGCCATTTTGTTTCCATTTCAGCAATTTTTGCTTCCATTTCTTTTTTGAAAGCCTCTTTAGCATTGATTTTGCAAATTGCTTTGTCAATTAATTCTTTTTTTACTTCTTCGGTTTGATTTTCCCAATCTTTCCATTGTGCCTTAAATGCTTCCATTTCTGCTCTTTCTTCTTCTGTCATTTTTGGACAACATGCACGTTCTTTTTTGCAACATTTATCTTTGGGACATTCTTTTTTGCTACATTTTTCAGTTTGTTCTGTAACAACTCCGTTTTCTGTTGTTTGTTCGGCATTATTGCAACATGATGCAAAAACAAAACAAAGGGCTCCTAATAATAATGTTAACTTTTTCATCTTTTAAGAATTTTAATTAATAATTATATTTTAAATTTTTTATATAAACGAAGATTATTGTTTATTATTGTATATTGTGAAAAAAAAATAATAATTTTAATAATTTACAATATCAATTATCGTTAAAAATACGTTATAGTAATATATTCAGATGTATGAAACGTTCATTGTATTCGATTTTATTTGTGTGTATTATAATATCTTGTATCTATTTTGTGATTCAAGGTCAGATGAATGTATATGAAAATAATATGACACGATATGCTCAAAAAATTATTGTAACGATAGATGATTATTATCTTAAAAAACAACAAATGCCGACATCGTTACAAGAATTATTTCCTGAAGAAAAAGCGATTGAAGATGTTTTTACAATCTCTTTTGATGGTCCAGATAATTATATTTTACAATTTACGTTAAAAGACAATAGAATAAAATCGTATTATTCATCAACAAAAAACTGGAGGATAGAAAATGAGAAAAAGAAGAAGTAATAAAAAGAATTTAAGTGTAAATACTATTTTTTCGACAAAAGTATTAGAAGTATTTTCAAAATCACCATATCAGTATTTTAATTACAAACAAGTTTCATCGCAACTTGGTATCAATGGCAAAGAAGATAGAGAATTGGTACGAGATGCTATTGATGAAATGATACAAAAAAATATTTTGGTAGAAGGGAATCGTGGAAAATATAAACTTAATCCGATTCATATAGCAACAATAAGTACGAGTTATTTAGAAGGTAAACTCAGTATGAAACAAACGGGAAAAGCTTATTTATTGCCAGATAATCCAGAATTGGAAGATGTTTTTATTTCATCGAATAATACAGGAAGAGCATTAAATGGTGATAGAGTGCGAGTTCATTTGTTCCCAGCAAGAAAAGGTCGTCGCCTTGAAGGTCGTGTAGTAGAAATCCTTCAGAGACATAATGATATTTTTGTTGGGGTAATAAAATATTCTCCCAATATGTCGTATTTCATTCCCGATGATACAAGTATGCCAATAGATATTCTTATTCCGAACACTGCTTTGCATGGAGCAAAAAATGGACAAAAAGTAATGGTAGTTATAACCGAATGGTCGGAACATGCTCGCAATCCTTTTGGAGAAGTAAAAGAAGTGTTGGGTTTTCCCGGAGATAACGATGTGGAAATGAAATCTATATTGATAGGACAAAATTTTGCACCCAATTTTCCTGATGTAGTAAATCAAGAGGCAGAAGCCATTTCAGATATAATACCACAGAAAGAAATCCTTGCACGACGAGATTTTAGAGATGTTTTTACTATTACTATAGACCCAAGCGACGCTAAAGATTTTGACGATGCGATATCTTTTAAACAATTAGAAAATGGTCATTATCAGGTTGGTGTACATATTGCCGATGTATCTTATTATGTAAAAGAAGGTTCTGCAATAGATATGGAAGCATACAATAGAGGAACATCGGTTTATTTGGTAGATAGAACATATCCAATGTTGCCAGAAAAATTGTGCAATAATCTTTGTTCTTTGCGTCCAAATGAAGATAAACTTTGTTTTTCTGCGATTTTTGAATTAGATGATAATGCTAAAATATATAAACAATGGATAGGGCGAACTATTATCCATTCAAATCATAGATTTAATTATGAGGAAGTTCAAGAAATTATAGAAACCAAACAAGGAAAATATAGTGAAGAAATTCTTATTCTTGATAGTTTAGCCAAAGCCCTTCGTGCGGAACGTTTTTCACATGGCTCTATCAATTTTGCAAGTGAAGAGTTGAAATTTATATTAGATGAAAATGCAAAACCAATAGGTGTTTATATTAAAGAAAATAAAGATTCAAATCAATTGGTAGAAGATTTTATGCTTTTAGCCAATAGAAAAGTTGCAGAATTTATTGGAAAAGTACCTCAAGGAAAAACGCCTAAAAACTTTATTTATCGAATCCATGATAAACCAATGGACGAAAAAATCAATAGATTTAATACTTTTTTATCAAAATTGGGTTATGGTTTAAATTCATCATCAAGAAAAAGTTTGGTAAATTCTTTCAATAGTTTATTTGATACCGTACAAGGAAAAGGTGAACAACATATGATAGAAACATTGGCATTACGAACTATGCAAAGGGCTGTTTATTCTGCTGATAATATTGGACATTATGGATTGGCATTTAAATATTATACGCATTTTACTTCGCCGATACGTCGTTATCCAGATTTAATGGTACATCGTTTGTTAGAACGTTATTTGGCAGGAAAATCATCGGTAGATAAAGAAGAATTGGTGTTAAAGTGTAAACATACTTCTGATATGGAACAAAGAGCCACAGAGGCTGAACGTACATCTATAAAATACAAACAAGCAGAATTTCTTTCCGATAAAATTGGTCAAGAATTCGATGGTTTAATTTCTGGATTGAGTAAATGGGGAATTTGGGTTGAATTAGATAACTCCAAATGCGAAGGTATGGTTTCTGTGAAAACACTTACTGATGATTTCTATTATTACGATGAAGATAATTATCGTTATCTTGGACAACGAACAGGAAAAATATTTCGTTTAGGCGATAAAGTTCGTATCTCTGTTAAAGCGGTAGATTTAGCAAAAAAACAGATGGATTTTGTGTTTGTGCCATTAACTAATGAATGATAAAAAAAGCGACGATTCCGTCGCTTTTTTTTATTTTAACCATTTGTCTAACCAATTCATAAATTCTCTTTGCCAGAGTATTGCATTTTGTGGTTTTAAAACAAAATGAGTTTCTTCTGGAAAATACAACAAACGACTTGGAATACCTTTCATTTGTGCTATATTATAGGCTTGTAAACCTTCGGTATATGGAATACGAAAATCTTTTCCACCATGAATTATCAAAATTGGAGTATCCCATTTATCAACAAAATTGTTGGGAGAAAATTCATAACTTTTGGGCTGTGGATTTTCCCAGAATGCACCGCCTAAATCGTGATTAGCAAAAAATAATTCATCGGTGGTAGCGTACCAACTTTTGAAATTGAACATACCACAATGTGCAATAAATGCTTTGAAACGTTTTTGATGATGTCCAGCCAACCAATATACAGAAAAACCTCCATAACTTGCACCTACACAGCCTAATTTTGTTTCGTCAACAAAAGGTTCTTTGGCAATAGCGTCAATAGCAGAAAGATAATCTTTCATATTTTGACCACCATAATCTAAACTAATTTGGTCGTTCCATTCTTTGCCAAAGCCAGGCAATCCACGACGATTTGGAGCAACAACAATATAACCACGTGAAGCCATCATTTGAAAATTCCAACGATATGAAAAGAATTGGCTTACTGCAGATTGTGGTCCACCTTGACAAAACAGAACAGCAGGATATTGTTTGGTGCTGTCAAAATTTGGAGGTAAAACCACCCATACTAACATATCTTTATTATCTGTTGTTTTTATCCAACGTTCTACAACTTTACAAGAGGCAATATCTTGTAATTTTTCTTTATTGATAAATGTTAATTGATTTACATCACCTTTTTTGATACTTATACTATAAATATCAGCAGGAACTTCCATAGATTCACGTGTAGCGTATATGTTTTTTTCACTAATACAAAATGAGGTATAATTATATTGTCCTTGAGTAATTTGTTTAAATGTTTTTTTTGTAATATCCAATGCAAAAATATGTTCTGTCCCTTTGGTTACGCTGATAAAATAAAGTGTTTTTCCATCTTTGCTAAATGCAAAATGTGAAGCACTTTCTGGAAAATTATTGGTGTAATCTTCTGTTTTATTTTCTTTAAAATTGTGAATAAAAATACGTTTCTGGTCAGATTCAAATCCGTCGGTAGCCATACTTGACCATACTAATAGATTTCCGTCAGGGCTAAATACAGGGTCTATATCATATCCATTATTATTGGATGTCAAGTTTTTAGTGCTTTTGTTTTCTATATCATAAATATAAATATCGGAATTGGTACTTAATGAAAAATCTTTTCCAACTTTTTTCTTACTTGTATAAGCGATTTTTTTGCCGTCGGGACTGAATGTAACCTCTTCCATACCGCCATAATTTGGAATAGGGCAAGCGAAACGTTCATTTTGCATTATATCTATTGTATTGTTAAGAGTAGGGTAGTCTGCAACAAAAATATGACTATAAGAATAATTAGTCCAGTCGTTCCAATGACGATACATTAAATCGTCAGCAATGAGGGCATTGGCTTTTGGTAGGTCTGGATAACGGTCAACAATTGTAGAATCTAATTTTACCAAATGAGTATATAATATTTTACTCATATCGTTGGCATATTTAAATCCTTCGATACCACCGACTACATTAGAAATCTGTATTCTATTGTTCCCGTTTGGGTCGGATTCAAATATTTGCATATCGCCATTGTTGTCTGGGGATAAATAAGCAATTTTTTTACCGTCAGGTCTCCAAATTGCTTCGTATTCACTAATTTCAGTGTTTGTTATTTGTTGTAAATTATTACCTAAAATATCTATGGTGTATAAATCTCTATTGCCTTTATTGTTTGATACATCGTAATAGGTGATACCAAAAAGCAATGTTTTTTCGTCGGGAGAAAGGGTTATTCCACTTACTCGACCTAATTGCCATAATAATTCAGGAGTGTATGTTTTTGTTTGTGATTTCATTGTAAATGATGATGTTAACAAAATTACGATAAAAAATATTTTCTTGTACATATTTTAATTATTTTTATATTATTCAAATGCTGTTAATTCTCGAAAACTTTCCATTGCAAAATAATCGCTCATTGATGCGATAAAACTAATTATGGTTCGGATATAGTCATATTGATTGTCAATAAGGAAAACAATATTTTTATTATTATCTTGATAATTAGTATGATATATTAGCCATTTTTCGAAAGAGCTAATTAATTTTGGAAAAAGCCTGATTTTATTTTCAATTTGTTGAGCAATATTTCCTTCGTTTTGTAGAGATAATAGAACTTCAAATATTGAATTGATAACTAATTGAGAATATGCTTTAAAGTATTGTAATCGAGTGTGTTTGTAAATATATTTGTAATTAAACTCTTTTATTTCTTTTATAGTTTGAAAACAATTATCAGAGAATCGTATTCCAATATCAGGGGAACTATTTTTGCATAAATCTACACAAAAACTATGTATAAGAGCCGTATTGGTACTACTTTTTAATGTTTTTCCAAAATATTGAGATTGAATATGTTGTAATTCATTAATATGTTCTTTTTGTAAAATAGATAAGCGTTGAGCATCTTCTAAATCACGACCTAAATATGCGATTTTGTCGGCAATTTTCACGATACAGGCTTCCCAAGTAAAGGGAGGATATTGATTTGGTTTGTCTATTGTATCTAAATCAATAGGTTCTTTTCTTGGTTGTAAACTATTGAAATCTACTTCACCGCAGTGAGAAATAATACCATCTCGAACGGCGTATGTTAGATTTAGATTTTCATTTTCTCCATTTTCATTTTGAAGGGTTTCTATATTGTCAGCCAATAAGAGTCCATTTTTTTCGTGCCAAAAACTACCTTGATAATATTTTTGTGCTAATTGATTTAGAATTTGTTCTCCGTCGTGTCCGAAAGGAGCATGTCCAATATCGTGACCAATACTTATAGCTTGAACGAGTTCTGTATTGAGTCCCAATTCTTTAGCGATGCTGTAACTGATTGCTCCAACATGTTGAACATGTTCCATTCTTGTACAAACGTGGTCATTGCCTGTCGCGTGAAACACTTGTGTTTTGTGTTTTAAACGACGATATGCTTTTGAATGTAAAATTCTATTGTAATCTCGCCAAAATTCGCTTCGCATTTCTTCCTGCCGTTGACTGAGCGTTTGTTTTCTTGCGATACAAATACTCCACAAAGGATTATCTTCGTTTGTTATATAGGAAGAAAATTTTTTCATAAATTTATGATATGTTTAACTTTGAATATTTTTTGAAAAAAATTTATTCGTTGTTCAATAGAAAATGTTCAGCATCAATAGCCGCTTTACAGCCACCAGCGGCGGCAGTAATTGCTTGTTTATAGTGTTTATCTTGAACATCGCCTGCGGCAAAAACTCCTGGAATATTTGTCAATGATGTACCTGCTTGAGTAACAATATATCCTTCAGCATCTAATTCCAATTGTCCACGGAAAATATCAGTGTTGGGGTGATGACCGATGGCAATAAAAACGCCGTCAACAGCGATAGTTGTTTCAATATTTGTTGAGGTGTTTTTTATTTTTATTCCTGTTACGCTTTTAGAAAATTTATCTTCTTGTCCAAGAATTTCTACAGGAATACTATTCCATACCATTTCAATATTTGGGGTGTTGAATACTCTTTCTTGCATTGCTTTGCTGGCACGCAATTCATCACGACGATGTATCAAATATACTTTTTGACACAATTTAGCCAAATAAGATGCTTCTTCTGTTGCGGTATCGCCACCGCCGATTACGGCAACAGTTTTTCCTTTGTAGAAGAAACCATCGCAAGTAGCACAAGCAGATACGCCATAACCATTAAATTTGCTTTCAGATTCTAATCCTAACCAACGAGCAGAGGCTCCAGTGGCTACAATGACACTTTGTGCCATTATTATACTTCCATCATCTGCTTGACAGCGAAATGGACGTTGAGAAAAATCAACATTTGTAATTTCTCCTGATACCATTTCGACACCAAAGCGAAGGGCTTGTTCGCGAATTTCATCCATCATCAAAGGTCCAGAAATACCTTTAGGATAACCTGGGAAATTTTCTACTTCGGTAGTTATTGTTAATTGTCCACCGACTTGTATTCCTTCATAAAGAAGAGGATGCATATCTGCTCTTGCGGCATAGATTCCTGCGGTATAACCTGCTGGTCCTGAGCCGATAATTAAACATTTAGTTTCTCTTGTCATTGTTTAATTTTTTGATAAAATGGTAGTTGGTTGTGATGATTTTTTCTTTTTCTTCTTTTTTTTCTTTTTCTTCTTTGGAAGTGGGTCTATTGGAGCAGCAACCTTTTTGGCTGGTTGATTTTTCTTGGTTGTTGTCGCTGCTGCTTTTTCTTCGTTAATTTCCAAAAGAAGTGCTTTGGTTGTTGGAAAAACAAAGTCTTCACTTAATTGAAGTTTATTATTAGATAATTGTTGAAGATGTTCAACTATCAATTCGTCGCTTACAGAATCTCTATTCCAAGATAAATATTGTTTTTTTAGATGTTTGGCAACGTTGTCAACGATTGGTTGTTTGTTTTCGTTGGAATTCTCTTCAGCAATTTTTTTAATAATATTTTCCATCAAATAGCCGTAAGGACGGAAAGTGATATTATGTTTTGGATAAGGAAGTCTTTCTGGTTTTGCTACTGCGGTTTTGTATGGAGGTTTTCCAAAAGGACTATCTATATCCAATTTAAAATCGGATAAGATAAATAATTGGTCCCATAAATTGTGCCAGAAATCTTCTGTATCTTTTGGTCCAGAGGCTAAATTTGCCATTGCTCTTACTATGCATTTGGCTTGTTCATTACGCATATCTCTATTTCTGATTGAGCATACGTATTCTACCATTTTTTGGAGATGTCTGCCATATTCTCCATTGAGTAATTGTGGTTGTTGTGTGTTATATTCCATTTTTTTTATTTGTTATTTTCAGTATTTTGGTGTTCAAAATTGAAGTTTTACTGTCTTTATTATGCAAAAATCATATTTATTCTTCTATTGTCAATTTTAGAAATATTTTTATAATTTATTGATAATAAATATTATAATTAAAAATTATCAAAAGTATTTTTCTTATTAGAAAAAAATATAATTTTGCAGCAAATATACAAAAAAAAATAATATGGGAAGAATATTAATTATTGGAGCAGGAGGAGTTGGTGCTGTAGTTGCTTTTAAATGTGCAGCCCACCCTCAAATTTTTACTGAAATAATGTTGGCAAGTCGTACAAAATCAAAATGTGATAAGATAGCGGCGGCCATTGGAGGCAATCGTATTAAAACGGCTCAAGTTGATGCCGATAATGTAGAAGAAACTGTTAATTTGATAAATCAATTTAAACCAGATTTGTTGATAAATGTTGCTCTACCATATCAAGATTTAACTTTAATGGAAGCGTGTTTACGCACAAAAACAAATTATTTAGATACGGCTAATTATGAGCCAAAAGATGTTGCAAAATTTGAATATAGTTGGCAATGGGCTTATCAAGATAGATTTAAAGAGGCTGGAATTTTAGCAGTTTTGGGTTGTGGTTTCGACCCTGGTGTTACTGGTGTTTTTACCGCTTATGCTCAAAAGCATTATTTCGATGAAATGCATTATTTGGATATTGTTGATTGTAATGCAGGAGACCATGGAAAGGCTTTTGCTACTAATTTCAATCCAGAAATCAATATTAGAGAGATTACACAAAATGGACGTTATTTTCAAGATGGGAAATGGATAGAAACAAAACCGATGGAAATACATAAGCCTATTGTTTATCCTAATATTGGAGCAAAAGAATCTTATTTATTGTATCACGAAGAATTGGAATCGTTGACCAAAAATTATCCTTCTATCAAAAGAGCACGTTTTTGGATGACATTTGGTGAAAAATATCTTAATGTTCTCAATGTGTTACAAGAAGTTGGAATGACAAGTATCAAACCTATTGTGTACGAAGGAAAAGAGATTGTTCCTTTACAATTTTTGAAAGCGGTATTGCCAGAACCTGCTTCTTTGGGAGAAGGATACAAAGGAGAAACATCTATTGGTTGCCAAATTAGAGGAATAAAAGATGGTAAAGAACGTACCTATTATGTATGGAACAATTGTAATCATGCTGAAGTTTACAAAGAATGTGGTGCTCAAGCCGTTTCATATACAACTGGAGTTCCTGCTATGACTGGAGCAATGATGATGCTTACCGGAAAATGGAGCGGAGTAGGGGTAAAAAATGTTGAAGAATTTGACCCAGACCCATTTATGGAAAAATTGATGATACATGGTTTGCCTTGGAATGAACAAATTGACGAACTTCTTCCGATAGAACAATAATACAATCGTTGTGCGTTCTCAGCAACGCACAATAGATTTGTTTAAATATGAATGAAATGAAATTATTTCGCAATAAGCAAAGAAAATTTTTTTGTTTTTTGTTGTTTTTTACATCATTTGTTGTTGTTGCTCAAAACAACGATATTGAGGTGAAATATCATCAACAGAAAGATACTTCAAATGCTGATTGGAAGAAAAAGTTTGATAAAAATGAAAAAAAAGATTACTTTTTAACACATACTTCTGTAGGTGGAACTGCGGGAGTAAATATTGGAACTTATGTTTATTTGTCAATTTCTCCAGAGATGACATATCATTTTAATAAATGGTGTGGGGCAGGAGTTGGGGCAACTTATGCTTTTTCTACAATAATGAAAACTCAACAATATTCTCATGTTTTTGGTGCAAGAGTTTTTTTTGAGTCTTATTTCTTTAATTATGTTGCTTTACATCTTGAATATCAATGGTTGAATTACAATGTATATACGAATAATATATTTGATAAATCGCGTATGAGTTCCAATAATATATTATTAGGTGGAGGTTTTTACAATATTCGCGATAGAGTTGCTTATTATGCTTTATTGTTATATGTTATTAGTGATAAAAAATATCCCAACAATATTCTTGGAGAACTTGAACCAAGAATTGGTATTACAATCTTTTTAAAATAATTTGCTCTTGAAACATTTTTATATTGCTCATAGACTTTATAAACAAACAAGAAATACCAATACAAATACTACTATTCGTATTGCAATTATTGGTATTGTTTTGAGTATTGTAGTTTTGGTGCTCACTTTTGCTATTACCGATGGTTTTAGTCGAGAAATATTAACCAAAGTGACAGGATTGAATGCTCATATCGAAGTAAAACATTTTGAATTTAACAATTCTTATCAAAGAACGCCTCTTAATGATGACCCATCTTTGCGATTGCAATTGAATAGCATTGAAAATATTGCTCATATTCAGGCAGTTGCTTCTATTGCAGGGATACTAAAAGGAGAAAATGATGTTGAAGGGGTTGTGTTTAAAGGAATTGGAAAAGATTATGATACTACTTTTTTGGCAAACAATATTATTGAAGGGCGTTGTCCGATTTATTCGGATACTATTGTTTGTAATGAAATTCTTATCTCGGAAACTTTAGCAAAAAGAGCTTCTTTGCATTTAAACGATAAAATTGATGTTTTTTTTATTCAAGACAATGTGCGTAGAAGAAGATTTGAAATTGTTGGTATTTACAATACTGGATTTGCCAATTTTGATAAAATTTATGCCATTTGTGACATCAAACATGTAATTAAAATTAATGGTTGGAACAACAATTGTGTTGATGGTCTTGAAATTATTATTGATGATTTCAATTTATTGGATAAAACCACAGAAGATATTGATAAAGTTATTGATTACAATTTAAAAGCGGAGAGCATAAAAAGTAGAAATTCCGAAATTTTTAGTTGGATTACTCTTATTGAACAAAATGTTTTAGTTTTGATAATACTTATTATTATCATTACTGCATTTTCTTTGATTTCTACACAACTCACTTTCGCTTTGGAACATATTCCGACTATTGGTCTGCTGAAAACTATGGGGGCTCGAAATCAAGATATTGCAAAGATATTTCTGTTAGTTTCTTCTAAAGTATTGATTATTGGTGTTTTGATAGGAGATGTTGTCGGTTTTTTATTGTGTGTGTTACAGCAATATTTTCATATAGTAAAACTCAATCCAGAAAATTATTATGTATCGTATGTGCCTATAAATATCAATTTTCTACATTTCTTGTATATTGATATTGGCATTTTATTGATAAGTTTTTTGGTATTGGTTTTTCCCGCATATTGGGTTGCTAAACGGATAAATGTTGTTAACGCAATACGTTTACAATAATTCTCCAAATAGCGTTGCTGCTGAACAAGAAGTAATTTTGACTTCTACCAAATCTCCTTTTTGATAATTATTTTTTGGAAATATTACAACTTTATTTTGACTATTGCGTCCGAAAAGATAGTCGGTACTACGTTTAGAAAGACCTTCTACAAGGACTTGTGTCGTTTTCCCAATATCTTTTTGATTACTTGCTAAAGATAATTCTTGTTGAAGTGCTATAATTTCTTCAAGACGGATAATCTTTTCTTTTTCAGGAACATCATCGCACATATTTTTGTGAGCGAGTGTGCCTTCTCGCATAGAATATTTAAACATAAAAGCATGAGCAAAGCCAACTTCTTTCATTAAACTGAGTGTGGCTTGATGTTCTTCGAGGGTTTCTCCACAAAAGCCTGCAATTATATCTGTACTAATGCTACAATCTGGCATATAACGTCTTATTGCTGAAATTCTATCTAAATACCATTCTCGACTATATTTTCTGTTCATTCTTTTTAGCATTGAAGTGCTACCAGATTGAACAGGAAGATGAATACTTTTACAGATATTTTCATATTGAGACATTACTTGTAACAATTCATCTGAAAGGTCTTTTGGGTGTGATGTCGCAAAACGAATTCGCATTGTTGGATATTGCTCTGCTATAGTTTGCATCAATTGAGAAAAATTATATCCGTTTGATAAATAGGAGTTTACATTTTGTCCCAAAAGTGTTATTTCTTTATAATCATTGTTGAACAAGGTATCTATTTCTGATAAAATACTTTCTATTGGTCGGCTGCGTTCTCTTCCGCGAGTGTAAGGAACAACACAATAAGAACAAAAATTGTTGCAACCTCGCATTATTGACACAAACGCTGAAACTGTATTACTTTGATAGCGTTGTGGGGTTATATCTTCGTAGGTTTCGGTAGTGGAGAGTACTACATTTACATTGGGGTGTTCGCTTCGCAAAATAGAAGGTAAACTTCTATAGGCATCGGGACCAACGACAAAATCTATTTCCGTTTCTGATAGCAAATTTTCTTGCAAACGCTCTGCCATACAACCAATTAAACCAACTTGAAGTGTTTTCTTCTTTTTTTTCAGACTTGTCAATTCTTTTAAACGATTGAAAACTCTTTGTTCGGCATTTTCTCGAATTGAGCAGGTGTTTACTATGATAACATCTGCATCTTTTTCATTGTCAACTATATCGTACGATGAAGATAATATTGATGCAACGACTTCACTATCAGCAAAGTTCATTTGACAGCCATAGGTTTCTATATATAAATGTTCTCTCTTCATTTTTTTTTTGCAAAGATAGCATTTTTTTTGCAACGTCGTTGCTTTTTTATTTTTTTTATCTTCGGAGGTTGAGCCTGTCGAAACCTCCGTATTTCATGTGTTTTTTTTCGGTGTTTGATTTTTTCTGTGTCTTCGACAGGCTCAGACACCGAAAAAATAATAATACAGTGACTTAAAAAAAAATTTTTTTCTAAAACAAAAATATTTATAAAAAAAATTGTACTTTTGCAAAGTTTTAAGTGGAATTTTTTGCAAAAGTCCAAGGGAAATAAATGTTCGTTAAAATTAAGAATATGGAAGATAATAGATTTTTTTATAGCCAATACGATATAAATCAGTGGTACGTTAAAAAAACATACCGCGACATAACTTCTTGTAAATCAACAGTTTACATGGGGGGGGGTAAATTCCTCTATTTGCAATTTACAATTTTGTAAACCGACAACCTATACAGATAACCTTTTTTTAGGCTATCTGTATTTTTTTGCAGAAATCTTATAAACAATTAAATAATAACTAATATGAAAGCAAAATTTTTTAAATTCAGAAGGCACAGTGGTGCAATGTTTTTTTTTCTACTACTAAGTAGTATTTTCCTATTTGGAGGGTTGACACACGCTCAGACAGTATCTTTAACATTTACAGGCAAGGATACGGCAAACAATTATGTGCAACTTGATAGTGTAATGATAACCAATGTAACAAAAAATTGGCAAGAAACAATTTATTGGCCAGATACTATGCTTATAATGCAAAGTAGTACGTCAATAGAAGAAAATGCGGTAACGCCTTTTTCTTTAATGCCCAACAATCCAAATCCATTTAGAGGCACAACTAATGTAACTTTGATGTTACCCGAAAAAGGAGTTGTAAGCATGGAAATAAGCGATGTTAATGGTCGTATAGTAACGAGATGGCAAACAAAATCTTTGCATGCAGGAACTCATAAATTTTATGTAAGTTTGTCTAATTCAGGAGTATATGTAATGACTGCCCGCCAAAATGATAAAATATCATCTATTAAAATGCTTTGTGAGGGTGGATTTAGCAATAGTATAGATTATGTCGGAGAAGAAAATACACCGACTTCATATTTAAAATTAAAGAAATCGACAACAACACAATCTTTTAATTATGGCGATGAAATGGAATATATTGGCTATGCGACTATCAATAGTGCAATATTAATAAGTCGCCAACGAATTAAGCAATACCAGACAAGTCTAGACACAATTATTATAAAATTTACTATTGATAGACGTAGTCGTCCTACAGTACAAACCACTTCGGCAAGTAATATTACGGATGCTACAGCAACAAGTGGAGGAGAGGTTACCTCCGATGGAGGAGCAGCGGTAACCGCTCGAGGAGTATGTTGGAGTACTTCTCAAAATCCAACCATAAATGATAATTATACAACAGATGGTACAGGAGAAGGAAGTTTTACAAGTGATATAACGGGCTTGTCTCCAAATACAACTTATTATGTACGAGCGTATGCTACGAATGTAGTAGGAACAGCATACGGTAATGAGATAACGTTTACAACTCCTGTTATTCCTACAGTAAAAACCACTTCGGCAAGTAATATTACGGATGCTACAGCA
>JAZSKB010000014.1:0-101319 GCA_045534635.1 Bacteroidales bacterium | reverse complement strand
ATACTATCACAATTACAAGACACTGTTTTTAAACTATCTGCATATATTCCTGTTTGGTCATAATCTTTTCCTCTAAACGTGTATAGTTCTCCTTGACAAATTTCTATAAAAGTTGTATCTCTGTATATAGGATTGACTGTTAAATTAAGTGTTACTATACTATCACAACCTGCTGTCGTTTTTAATCTATGGGTATATATTCCGGTTTGGTCATAATTTGTTCCACTAAATGGATATACTTCTTCTTGACAAATTTCTGTTACAGTTGTATCGTCGTAAGTAGGCAATATCGTCAATACAAGTGTTACTATACTATCGCAACTTTTTATTGTTTGTAGTGTATCTGTGTGAATTGTATCTTGTGTATAATCTTTTCCATGGAATGTATAAGAATCGCCATTACATATTGATTTTATAATGGTATCTTTATATATAGGATTAACAATAACAGAAAGAACATTACTTGTTGAATCACACCCATGGTCATTAGTTATTTTAACACAATAAGAGGAATCTCTTGTTGGAAATAAAACAAGAGAATCTAACTTTGTTGTAAGTCCTGTATTCCATTGAAAAGAAGTGTCGTTTACAGAAGAAGAAACTCTCAGCACGATAGAATCTCCTTGACAAATTGTTGAATTAGATGTTGTTAAGTCTGCGATAGGTCTTTTATTTACAACAATAAGTATAGAATCACTTATAGAATCACAACCAAATTCATCGTACACATCTACATAAAAATTGGTATCTGTCGTTGGATAAATTACCAAAGAATTTAATGTTGTTGTTGTAGCATTGTTCCAAACATAAGATGTATAATCAGAAGGAGCTATCAATGTTACGCTATCACCTTCACAAATTTCTGATTTGATAGTTGTAATAGAACTATTTGGATTTTTCTTTATAAGAACATCAAATTTTACCTCCGCTAATGGACATTCTGCAGAATTAACAACTACTTGCATACTAATGGTAAAATTTCCGCTATCATTGTAAGCATATTTTATAGTTTCTCCTGTCAATCTATTTCCATCTCCCAATAGCCAAACAATAGTATCATAGGCAACAGAAGTTTTAGCATTTAATATAATAGAATCTCCCACACAAAATTGTGTTTTTACATTGGAAACATCTTCTATATCTATCCCATTAACAAACATTTTAGAATTAGGGAGTTTTGCTGTAACCCCCATAGTATATCCAAAAGCATTTTGTTCTCCTTCTCCGTAAACAAAAGCAAGAAAATTTGCTCCAGTTATTATATGATTGGATACCTGAACTTGTGAAAAATCTTTTATAATGAAAGCATAAGCCTCATTTCCATTTACTTTTGTCCAATTGTATAAAGAACTTCCATTCAATTGTATTCTTGAAGTGTCTGTACTATTTACAATAATACAATATTTGTAACTACTTACACCATAAGTAACACTTAGTCCTGATGAAATTTTACTAAAATAAGCAGATTGTATCATAGCATCTACAGGGGGAATCCATATCATTGCAGGGTCCCCAGATAAACTTATTCTTGTCCCTTCCATATATAAATATACCGCCGAAGGATTAGAAGTTTCGATAAATGCCGAACCTATAGTATTATCTAATGTATATTCATAAGATTCCCCTTCATCTAAATAAAAAACTATCATCCCATTTATTTTGATAGTTGTATTGTCTTCTGAAGCCGTTATTTTAACTCTATCGGAAGTTTTTCCTGAAGAAGTATTAATAAATGTATTGGTAACAACAAATGATTTTCCCCATAATTTCACAGGATATGCTTGTTCGTAAATATGGTCAGGATAGGTCATACTTGTAGGTATTTGTATGTCTGCATCTCCACAAAATACTGCTATTTTTTCACAATTTTGTGTTCGTATTTTTGTACCAGAAATATCTCCAAGTATTCCCGACTTAGAATCAGCAGTTAGAAAAAGTGTTTGTCCTTCTTTTAAAGAAACTGTATAAGTAGAACCCGCATCATAAGTAATAGTACCAGCATTTAAATCAACACTTGGTGTAATTTCAACAATAGCATCTTCTGTTGCCAATATTGCAAATTCATTATGGCTATCATCGGGAGCATACGATTGTAAAATATAGTAATTTCCTAATAAATCCACAGGCAATATACAAGCCACATCTGAAGATGCGTTTCCAAAATTAAACGCATACAAACTTATCGTATCAGTTGCCGTAACTTTCAACCCTATATTTTGTCCTACATTTGAAGGATTTGTTACATATCCTTCATTTATGTCAACCAATACATTTTGTTGTCTTCCAACTACACCTAATCGTTGAGACTTCGACCAGTTGGTATTTGGATTTGAAACTACAACATTACACGAATTCTTTTCTGCCGTAGCAATAAGATTTAACTCTAATTCTGTATTTGTTTGAAATGTAGAGTTTTTCATAAAAACTACCCAAAATTCAGTTCCCTTTGTGTTTACATGTCGGGGTTGCAATGTTTGAGCGGACATAGCTACGCAAAAAAATAGTATGCTTACTAACAATAATCTTTTTGTAATAATGTTTCTCATATTTTTTCTTAACGAAACAATTTTATTCTAATATTCCACAATAAATTAACACTCACAGAGAAATATAGACATCATTTGTTAAGAAAATAATATTTATTTCATTTTCAGGAAGTTAAATACTTCTTGCTTTTGCTCATAATATTTCACTTTCTTGAAAAAATATATTTTCTTTGAAATATAAATGAGGCTAATTCCTCCGTTGCAAAGGTATAAAAAAATTCATAACGAAATGTTTTTTTAACAAATTTTTTTTAATAAATTTTCTAAACGGCGATTAAGAGCCAAAAAAGAATGATGTTGGGAAACATATTGTTGTGCATTTTCTGATATGATATTACATAAATAAGGATTATCAATACATTGTTGTATTGTTGATAAAAATTCTTTTGCAGTATCAGCAATAAATAAGTTTTTTTCATGCTCTACATCTAATCCTTCTACACCTTTTTGTGTAGAAATAACTACTTTTCCAATAGCCAATGCTTCCAAAATCTTTATGCGAACACCACTTCCAGAAAGCAAAGGTACAATAAGAATGCCATTTTGTGCCATAAATTGTTTTGCATTGTCAACTTCTCCAACAACTTGTACTCCTTCTAAATGAAGTTCTTTCCAATAAGGAGACATATTTCTACCTGCTATTTTTAGTTGCAAATCAGGAACAGCTTCTCGAATACAAGGATATATTTTTTCTAAAAACCAAGACAAACCTTCTGTATTTGGTTGCCAATCCATAGAACCAATAGTAAAAAGATTGATAGGAAAGGTCGTTACCTTTTCTTTGTATTGTTGTTTTTCCCAAGCAAAAGGCAAAACATCTATAGATGATTTCACTTTATATTGTTCAAAACAATGTTTATCTTTTTCAGAAATACACCAAACACTATCACATTGGGACAAAACTCGTTTTTCAAATTTTTTTAATTGAATAGTTAATATGGCTAAATAAAGTTTTTTTAAAGAAAATTTCGTATGTTGAGTAATTTCTTTCCACAAATTATTTTCCACATTGTGAGCACGCAAAACAATTTTAGCAGTACTATATTTTCTAATTGTTTCGATATATACAGCCATATAAACTGTTTCCAAAATAACCACTTGAAAATCATTGTTTTTCAAAATTTCAATAAGTTGATTTTCAAAATTATTGTTCTGAAAACGCTCTACGTGATATGATTTGTTAGTCAGTAAACATTTCAGTGCTTTTTTAGCAGATAAAGAAGTATCAATATATCCTAATTCAATATTCGTAATTCTTTGATAATCTTCATCTATCATATTAATATCTATCGTATATTTAGGAGTATTTACAGCAAATATTTTCACATTGTGCCCCAAAGCCAATAATTGTTCGGTAAGCCTATTCATTGCAATAGGACCACCTTCTTTGGCTGGATAAGGCGATTTGTTGCATAATTGTAGAATATACATCACAAACGTTTTTTACGAAATGGATTAATAGATGTTAATTTATTGAAAAATAGTTTTATAGGAGATAAATCAGAAATTGCTGCTTCTGTTGATGCCATATAAATAAGAAATACACCTAAAGGCAACAATATTGCAGAAGATAACCACATTCCTACATAAGGAGAAATTGTTCCTATTCGAGCCATACGTTCTCCCATAGTTGATGTTACCCAATATATTACAAAAATGATTATTGAGACCGTAAGAGGAATACCCAAACCTCCTTTGCGAAGAATGGCTCCCAAAGGAACACCAACAAAAAACAACAAAAGACAAGCTGCTGATAATGAAAACTTTCTATGCCATTCTATTTCATATCGTCGCAATTGTTCTTGTTGAGATTCATAAGCAATAGCATCATATTCCAACATACCAGTATTTTCTCTTGCTAATTGTACCGCATGATGATATATTCGTGATTGTGTTTTTAATGCCAACAAAGTACTATCTTGTTTTGCTATAGCATAATTATTTGCTAATGAGTCTGTATAATATGAAGAAATAGTATGCAATGTATTTAAAGTATTTTTTCCTCTGTCTTTTGCTGCAAAATACATATCTTGTCGCATAGTATCAATAAAACGGTCTAATTGTACAACATTTAACATTTCGTAACTATCTTTGTAAAAATCTTCGCTTGTCCGTTGTAATTGAAATGATGATAAGTCGAAATAAATTTGTTGTGTTTTGAAAGAACCTCTTAATACAGGCATTTCTGATGCTTTTTTTTCGGTATTGTACTGAATATTTTCATCATAAACAAAACCATCTTCGAGAGTGAAAACCAAAAAATTTTCATCTTCAGAAAGTACCATCGTGCCTTTTTTTCCATAAGTTACTGTTGTATAACCTGTATTGCGACTATGGTCGTAAATTAAAACATCGTGAATAGTAGAATTGTCTCTTTCTTTTTTTCCTATACGAATAATATAATTGTCAATTTCTCTATAAAAAATGCCTTCATCTATACTTAAAGCTGGTTTTTGTGCTTGAATATCATGAAGTAAAGAGGTAAATTTCAAACTCATAATAGGTACAACATTGTTGGCAAAAACAAATGCTGATATAGAAAGAGCCACTGCAAAAATAGTTAGCGGACGCATTGTCCGCGATAAAGGAATACCTGCACATTTTAATGCTGTAAGTTCATTACGTTCTGATAAATTACCAAAAGTTATCAATGAAGACAATAATACAGATAAAGGTAATGCTAAAGGAACAAATGTAAAAGCACTGTAAAACAAAAGTTTAAATAATGTTGTCAATTCTAAACCTTTGCCGACTAAATCATCTACATATTTCCACAAAAATTGCATTATTAAGATAAACAATACAACCATGAAAGTCAATACAAAAGGACCTATGTAAGTCTTCAATAAAAATTTGTCTGTAACTTTCATAGCAAGAATGTGGAAATATTATGTTTTAGTAATCGCCTAAAGTTTCTGGTATTTGCGATAAAGCTGCAGACAATTGTTCATCAGATGGAGCAGAACCATGCCATTTGTTATTATTCTCCATAAAATCAACGCCTGCCCCCATTTTAGTATTCATTAAAAAGGCAATAGGTTTTTGCTGTTTTGTCGCAGATTTTGCTTTATGTAATGTCTCCAAAAGTTGCGTCATATCATTACCTTCTCCAATAATAACATTCCAACCAAAAGCAGTAAATTTTGCTTCTAAATCGTGTAAAGTAAGCACATCTTCTACCGAACCATCTATTTGTTTATGGTTATAATCAACAGTTAAAATGATATTATCTACATGATTTGCACCAGCGTACATAATTGCTTCCCATACTTGTCCTTCTTGCAATTCTCCATCTCCTGTAAGCACAAATACCAATGAATCATCGTTATTTATTTTTTTTACTTCTGCTACACCAAGAGCAATAGATGGACCTTGTCCCAAAGAACCTGATGCCACTCTTACTCCTGATAACCCATGATTGTTTGACGGATGTCCTTGCAAACGTGTATGAAGTTTACGAAATGTTGCCAATTCGGAAACTTCAAAATAACCTCTACGTGCCAAAACTGAATATAAACAAGGCGAAATATGTCCATTTGAAAGGAAAAACATATCTTCTCCTTTTCCTTCTTGTGTAAAATTTTGAGGTTCTACATTCATTATTTCAAAATATAATGCTGTCATAAAGTCTGCACAACCTAAAGAACCTCCAGGGTGTCCTGATTGCACTGCGTGAACCATTCTCAATGCATCTCTTCTTACTTGTGATGCTATTTTTTCTAATTGCAATACTTTTTCCTTGTTTACCATATTTTTTATTTTTATTGTTGCAAAATTACAATTTTTTTTCATATAAAAATACAAACTATAGATTTATAGATTCAACAAACAAAATCACAAAAAATATCACCATGAATATCTAAAAAAAGCAAAACAAACTCTTCTTGCTGTAAATCAGTATATTGAAGAAATTTAGAAAAGTTCTAAATTTTACAAAAAAATTTTTTTTCACTTTTTTATCAAAAATTGACCACTTTGGCACAATATTTGTTGTGTATAAAACGTTGAATAATAACAATATGCTAAAAAATGAGAGTTTATAAAAAACATACCCAAAAAACCGCTTGTAACTACCTGATAGACAGCAGTGTTACGGACTGTTTTATAGTGTATTGTTTTGAGGCTCGTTACTATAGGGCACCTGTTTTCACCAGCAGAGACCCGCTAATGAACGAAAAACCATTGCTTACTCCGTACCATTATTGTTCTAACAACCCAGTGGGTAGAATCGACCCTACGGGGATGATGGATGATTGGTATCAGAATGGAGAAGAATATTTTTGGAGTGATGATGTGGTAAATCAAGAAACAACACCTGAAGGTTGTACATATATTGGAGATAATAAAGATTTGCTGAAGCATTTTGGATTTCCTATTTCAAAAAGTACTATGGAGACCAAACAATGGACTCAAACGCTAATCGGTACAAATATGGAATCTAATAATCCATACGAATCCAAATATTATGCCTTGGGAAATACCTGTGCTAAAGCTACATCAACAATTAGTTACAAAATTCAAAAAAATAAAGAAACAGGAAAACTAAATGGAATAACAATTAATGCTCGTTTGAATACTGCAGTATCTGATAATAGAGCAGGAGGTAAAGCAAGTGCATCTTTAGATGTTTCATGTGGGGATGCTAAATATAGTTCATCTTTCCGTTCTAAAGAAGAAAGTGCTTATATTCCATATGGTTTTTATACTCGTGAATATAAAAATGCATCTATTTCTATACCAGCAGATAAATTATCTGCCAATTGTGTTTCAAAATTACAGATTAAAGGACATTGGTTTAGCCAAAATCAACACATGTCCGTTCCATTTACATTAACAATTTTACCATCATATTTAAAACATAATTACCTTAAATAAATGTTATGAAGCCAAATATTTTTTTATTATTAGTCTTTTCAATCACCATTCTTTCATGTTCCAACCCCTTTACAAAAAAGGCCTATGAAATGCATGAAGAATGTGAAAAAGAAAATGGTTGGTACGATATGATTACTAATGATGTCCACCAGTACAATATTACTCATGACACATCTCTGTTATATGCAGCATTGGATTGTCTGAAAAATGTTCCTCAAAATGATGACAACAAAAAAGCATGGTTTGGCTGGAGATTGACTGTGTTGAGGTTACTTCACGAATATGATACCGTATTTGCGATGTTAGATACTTGTCCAAATGATATTGTTGGAAACTTTGGCAAGAAGAGTGAATTTATTATAACAGAAATTTCCAAATATAATTATTATCACCAATATAAGAATAGAGACCAAAAGATTGATGATTTGGTTATTTATATGGAATATTGTTTTGAAAGGCAGGAATTTATTGCTAAAAGGGATGAAGCAGGTTATTTGCATAAATATAAAGACAATCAATTGGCCTTGGATGCTGTCGCTACAAAGATTTGTTTTTTATCATTGAATAGATATGTGGGTACCAGATTGTTGCGTGGCGATAATAAAGCGGATATAAAAACACTCATAGAAAACTATTACCAGCAAAAGATGATTGATTCTTTGGAGAAAGAATGGTTGTTGGAACAACTAAATGGAAATTATGAAGAAAAAGACCTTGATTTACTATTCTAATGATATTCAAGTTTCGCAAAACTCTCTCTACGATGAAAGCGGAAAAATTGCTTACGAATACGGCAATATGGGAGAAATCACCAAAGAAACAAGAACTTACACATTGCCGTTTTTGGCTCAACCTATTGCCATTACAACGCAATTTAGATACGATAGTTGGGGAAGAATAGACACTATTATTTACCCTGATAATGAACAAGTTTATTATCATTACGACCATGGCGGACAGTTGCGAGAAATTACAACCTATGATAATCATTTAACAAATTATTCATATTTACAAAATGTTACCTACGATAAATTTGGAGCAAAAATAAGCCAACAATACGGCAACGGAATAACAACAAGTTATGTCTATGACGAATATTCACGCAGATTAATGGAGATTGCTACAAGCAATGGCTCTCAAATATATTACAATTACGACCATGTTGGCAATGTTACCTATGTATATAGTGAATATCCATGGAAAGGAAATTTTAGTGAATCTTTCCATTACGATGAAGCAGACCAACTTGTTGAAGCCTATGGTAACGATTATTATAATTTCAATCTAAAGAGTTCTAATTTTATTGATGAATATTTATCAATAAAAACATTAACTATTTGTTGATTGTTCTTCAATTCTTCGTATAGATGTTTTGTATAAATAAAGACAGAATATTCCACATAAAATTCCTAAAATAGCCCCACATAAAACATCAGAAGGATAATGTACGGCAAGATAAATTCTTGTATAACAGAAAATTATGGCACATAAAGGAAACAAAAACAACCATTTTTTTGTTATAGGATAAAAAAAGTAAATAAAAAGAACAACCCAACCAAAACTATTGGCAGCATGTGAAGAAACAAAACCATACTTTCCTCCACGATAAACAGACCCATCTGCATTTTGATGCAAATGAACTTTGTCTTGAATTTCTAAATTATGGCTTGGACGATATCGTTGTACAGTATCTTTAATAAATCCAGAACTTTGGTCGGTGAAAACAAGAGATAACGCAAAAAAAGCAATTATCAATAATATTTTTTTTTGGTAATATTTCCATAAAATCCACATTGCCAATGCAATAAATGGAATCCAAAACAAAATAGAAGTCATTGCATAAAGAAGTTTATCCAAAAATGGATTATGCAAAGAATTGATAGTCAATAAAATTTCACGGTCTAAAAGTTCTAAATATTCCATATATTATTCAAAATCTTTATAGAGTAAATATTTTTTTCTTTTTTGCTTAAATATTTGTAAATCATTTTGCCAACATTTGCGAATATCTTCTGCAGACATTCCTAATTTTATTTGTTTTTCCAAAAGAGGCGAACCTGCCAATTTGGTAAAAAATGATACAAAAAATGTTGTGCTATCCGAAGAATATTTATATGCGTCAATAATCAATTGTATATCTATTTTATTATTGTATTTCAAATATTTATTGCAATAAGATAATAAATTTTCGCCTCTGCATTTTTTGTTAACATAAGGAGGATTGGTAGCGATATTTTCAATATTTTTTGGCGTAAAAAACCAATCTCCTTTTTTGTAATCGGGAGCACCATACATTGTAAAAGGATTTGAGGTACCTCTACCTAAACTCATATTTGTACCTTCTAATAAACATAACGTTGGATACAAATAAATTGCTTCCATAGAAGAAAGGTTTGGAGAAGGTGATATTGGTAATTGGTATCGCATAGAATGGTCATAACCTTCCATTTTTACCCACAACAATTGGCATTTTTGACGTTGAGCCAACCAACCTTCTTCATTGACCATTCGGGCGTATTCAGCAATCGTCATTCCGTGATTGATAGGAACGGCATGCATACCAACAAAAGAACGATAATTTGTATCTAAAATAGGACCATCAACCCAATAACCATTTGGATTTGGACGGTCGAAAACAATCACTACAACATTATTTTCTGCAGCAGCTTCCATAATATACGACAATGTAGAAATGTATGTATAAAATCTTGCTCCAACATCTTGAATATCAAAAACAATTATATCTACATCTTCTAATTGTTTGTTTGTTGGTTTTTTGTTATTGCCATATAAGGAAACAATGGGAATGTTTGTTTGCTGGTCAATACTATTATTGATATGTTTGCCTGCTTCTTCTTTTCCTCTAAAACCGTGTTCTGGACAAAATATTTTTACCACATTGATATGCATAGATAAAAGAGTATCTAACAAATGTTTTTGTCCCACCATTGAAGTATGATTGACACACAAAGCCACTTTTTGACCTTGCAAAATAGGAAGATAACGTTCCATTAACTCCGCACCAACACGAATGTCTTTTGGAAAAATATCTTTTTCAAAAAATGATTGTGCCAAAGAAAAAGAAAATATGGTACTAAAAATCAGTGCGATAAATATTTTTTTATACATAATCAAAACAAACATAGCCTTCGATAGAAGGCTATGTTCAAAATATATGTTATTTAAGAATTTTTAAAAATTCAACAGTTAAATCCCATATTTGTTGTACGGATTCAATAAGCAATTTTTCGTCAGGAGAATGTACGCCTCTTAGTGTTGGTCCATAAGAAACCATATCCATTTCAGGATATTTTTCTCCGATAAGTCCACATTCCAAACCTGCATGAATTGCCAATACAAGAGGTTCTTTTTTAAATAAATTTTGATAGGCTTGTTTTAACACATTGAGTACTTGTGAATTTTGATTTGGGTTCCAGCCCGGATAACCATCACTATGTTCAATATCTGCATTGACTAAACCAAATAAAGCCGCTACCATATTACAAGCATCTTCTTTTTTACTTTCTACCGAAGAACGTTGACTTGTAGTAACAGTTATATATTTATCGTCCATTTTTATAGAAGCTAAATTGGTAGAAGTTTCTACAAAATTATCTATATTTTGCGACATTGCCAATACACCATGAGGACAAGCATACAAAGCATCAACTAAATCTGATTGAGTGAAATCATCAATAACATATTTAGGCATATCGGTAGGAATCATATTCACTTCTACATCAGGGTCGCTAATGGATAATTCTGCTTTAATAGTTTTATTGAATTGTACAACAAAATCTTCCATTGCTTGTGCATGATTTTTTGGTATCATTATTACTGCAAAACCTTCTCTTGCTATTGCGTTACGAAGATTACCTGCATCAATATAAGCAATAGCAATATCGTGATGATAAGTTCCATGATACAATACACGATTTAAAATTTTATTAGCATTCCCCAAATTTTTATTAATATCATCACCACTATGACCTCCTTTTAGTCCTTTTACCGATACTTTGTAAGGAAGCATATATTGACTGGCTTCTTCTTTTTGATATTCTATTTTAATAATAGTGTCTTTGCCACCAGCACAGCCAATAAAAAATTGACCTTCATCTTCAGAGTCCAAATTAAGCAACATTTTTCCTTTTAACCAATTAGGTTCTAAAGCGAAAGCTCCTGTAAGTCCTGTTTCTTCGTCAACGGTAAACAAACATTCGATAGGACCATGTTCTAATGTTTTGTCTTCGAGCAATGCCAAAGCAATAGCCATACCAATACCATCGTCTGCACCAAGTGTAGTTCCTTTGGCTTTTACCCATTGTCCATCAATATATGGTTGGATAGCATCTTTTTCAAAATCAAAGTCAACATCTGCGTTTTTTTCGCATACCATATCCATGTGAGACTGAAAAACGACAGGAGTAATATTTTCTTTTCCAGCAGTTGCTGGTTTGCGAATCAAAACGTTACCTGCTTTGTCTTGCAATGTTTCCAAACCTAATTTATTTCCCGTTTCTACTAAATAAGCAGCAATCCTTTTTTCCTTTTTAGAAGGATGTGGGTGTTGACAAATTTCATGAAAATATTTCCATACATTTGTCGGTTTTAATGCTAAAATATCTTGTTCCATATTTATATTTTTTTATTTTGCAAAAGTACAAAAAAATTATAAAATCAATTTGAAAAGTTATAAAAAAATGTTATCTTTGCAAATTACTAATTTTAAAATTTAAACTATATGCAACGATTTTTGTTTTCACTATTACTTGCAAGTTCTGTTTTTCTTATTTCTTGCAACAATCAATCTAACACAGAAGAAAAGATTGTAAATAATACCACAATTACCGAAGAAGAACAAACGGTTGTAACTTCTCAAGAGGAAAATTTGACCATAGCGACTATTGTTGATACGCCTATTTATATTCAAAATGAAAAACAATTTATAGATTTAATTGCAGCAGATAACGATATTCGCAATTGGCAATATAAAGGTTCATTACCTTGTGTTATAGATTTTTATGCGACTTGGTGTCAACCTTGTAAAATGATGGACCCTTTATATCAACAACTTGCAAAAGAATATGCAGGAAAAATATTTTTCTATAAAGTTGATGTTGATAAACTTAAAGATTTGTGTATCAGATGGAATATTCAAGGAATGCCAACATTTATTTTTTGCAATTCTAAAACTACAATGACACTTTTGGGAGCACAATCCGAAGAACAACTTCGTCAACAATTAGATAGGTTAATTCAATAGTAATGCCTTCAAATACAGTATTTCATCAAGCAAAAATTCTTTCTATCGATGGTGAAAATATTACTGTTTTGATAGAAAAAAGTTCTGCATGTGCATCTTGTTACAACAAAGGAGCTTGTGCTATCGCAGACAAAAAAGAAGTTGTTTATACAATAGAATCATCAAAGAGTAATACTTTTGCTATTGGTGAAATTGTTCGTGTTGGAATCAACACTCAAATAGGATTGAAAGCCGTTGTTTTTGTTTATATTTTTCCGCTGTTGTTATTTTTTGCAGGATTTTTAATCACACGTATGCTTTCCAACAATGAATTAATGCAAGCCATTATTGCAATTGCAATTGTTGCTATTTACTATTTTTTGTTATCAAAATTTAAATCTGCTTTGAACAAACAATTTAATTTGATTATTGAAAAATTATAATTATTTTTCTCTAATTATCAATATTTTATTTGTATTTGCTTGAACAGAATAACGATTATCGCTTCGATAGCCAACCACCCACAATAAATCGCCATTTGCATTGAAAAGCAAACGAATTTTTTGTTTTTCTACACTACTTAATTTCAAATTTGTAAAAAAATCACTTATTTTCTTTTTTCCTTTTCCATGTATTGGAAAAAAATAATCTCCTTTTTTCCACGAACGCAAAGTGAGCGGAAAAACTATTTTTTGCAAATCTATATATGCCACTTTAGAAGATTTATCAAACTGAAAATCTTTGTTATTGTCTTGTATTTCAATAGTTAATCCACAATTTGCAAATGATTTTTCTTCTAATGATATTATTTGTTCAATATGTTGATTATCATCGATTTGTTTATGAATTTGTATTTCATTTCTTGTTTTAATTATCACATACGAAAGTGTTGTAATTTTTTTTTCTTCTTTGTGTGATAATGCCATAAAAATATTTTTTACTTGACTGTAATTAACACCATACGAAGCCAATATTTCGTACAAATATGTTTGACTTTCTGGCAATTGTTGTAATTTTTCTATTGAGATTGCATCATAATCTGAATAATGCTCTATCAACATTTTTGCAACTTGTTTTATATGATTTCGATATAATTTTTCTTGTTTACCAATAATTGATATTGTATTTAGCAAATTACTTTTCGCATCAGGTTTCAATGATTCCAATGCTGGAGAAATATGCAAACGAATATAATTTCTAAGATATTTGTCGTCAGAATTTGTTTTATCGTCTTGATAATCAATATTGTGTATTTTTGCATATTGTGTTATTTCAGCACGATTGCAAAACAACATTGGTCGAATAATATTTTCCGAACGAGGTTGAATTCCTTTCAATCCTGCTATTCCTGTTTTACGAATAGCATTTAAAAAAAAGGTTTCTATTTGGTCGTCTTGATGATGAGCCGTTGCCAAACGAGAAAAAGCATATTTTTCACATAATTGAATAAACCATTGATAGCGTAATTCTCTGGCTCCCATTTCAATAGATAATCCTTTTTCTTTACAATATTCTTCAGTAGAAAATGATTTATGAAAACAAGTAATTTTATGATTTTTTGCATAATCAAGCACAAATTTTTCATCTCTGTTTGATTCTTCTCCTCGTAAATGAAAATTACAATGAGCAATGGCAATATCTATCTTTGCTTGCTCAAATAAATGAAGCATTACCATAGAATCACGACCTCCACTGATTGCTAAAAGCACCTTACTATCGGATTCTAAAAGTTGATTTTCCTCTATAAATTTACAAAATCTTGTTATCATTGCTGCAAAGATAACATTTTTTAATGTTTGCATTTCTTTTTTTTATACTTTTGCACAATAAAATTTACAAATTTGAACAAAATAGGTTTTATTTTACTTTTGTTGATGTTAACTATTTTTGCTTGCCATCGCGTTTCTGTTGAAGTGATAGAAAGCAAATTGATTACTATTGACAATAATATTTCCATTGACAGTTGTTTCGATAGTTTTATACAACCATATCGGGCTACATCGCAGATAGTTGCTCAATTGCCTATTGCTCAATTGTCAACATCTTATCCGCCAGAAAGTAAAGAATTGGCATTGTTTTATGCAGAACTTATTGCCGATTATTTGCAAGATAGTCTTTCTTTTGATATAGCAGTTTTCAACGCTGGAAGTTTGAGAACAGGACTGAACGAAGGTATTGTTACTTATTCCGATTTGATAGCATTCTCTCCTTTTAACAATAAATTTGTAATTCTTGCTCTTTCGGGAAAAGAAGTCAAAGAGTTAATTCTCTTTCTTGCTCAAGAAAAGAATAATCATGCTTTTGCTGACCTAAATCGTTGTATTCTAATAGATACGAACAATCAGTGGAATACTTCCTTTGTTGGTATTGATGAAGCAAATACGTATAAAGTACTTACTACAAATTATTTATCAGAAGGAAAAGATAATTTTCATTTTTTTAATCCTTCACAAGTAATTGAAGAAAGTTCTATTTTTTCTGATAAGATTTTATTTGATATTCTTCCAAAAAAATATCCATTAAAACAATGAAAATAAAATATTTAATTGTCTATTGTTGTTTGCTTTTCTTTGTTTCTTGTTCTGAAAAAGAAGAAATATTGCTTATTTTTACCACAGATATTCATAGTCAAATAGATGCCAACGAAAAAGGTGAAGGAGGATTAAACAAAATTGCAAGTATCGTTCAAGAATATCGCCAGCAATATGGTGAAAATATGTTACTTTTAGATGCTGGAGACAATGTTCAAGGAAGTATCTATTACAATATTTACGATGGCAATTTGGAATTTTTGATAACTAAATTTCTAACTTACGATGCAATTACTTTGGGAAATCATAATTTTGATAACGGAATTAACAAGTTGAAAGAAAATATTTTACATACAAATACGCCTATTGTTTGTGCCAACTATATTATAAATGATACATGTCTTCAAAATTGCATTCAGCCGTATATTATAAAGAATATTGGACAGAAAAAAATAGGAATTATTGGGCTTGGTGTCAATTTGGAAGATTTTGTTGCTGATGAAAATATTCAAAAAATCACATACCAAAATCCGATTGCTTGTGTCAATTTATATGCAGATAGTTTAAAACATTTTTTCAATTGTAATGCGATTATTGTACTTTCGCATTTGGGAAGCAAAAAAGAAACTGCTAACATTTGCGATGTTGAATTGATTCAAAATACATCAAACATTGACATTGTTTTATCGGGACATTCTCACATTGATACCAACGTATATATTAACAATATAAATAACAAGCCTGTTTTGTTGTTTGCTACAGAATCCAAAGGAAGAAAAATTGGTAAAATTTTATTATCAGTTGATTAACAATAATTTAATAATGTTTTGTTATTATATTTTTTTTCTTTTATACATTTTTTTTATAAAAAAACAAGTAAAAAAAATTTTTTTTGCAAACTTTTTTTTGTTACCTTTGCAAAATAAAAATCAAAATTTTATTCTTGTATTAAATATTTATTAAACAGTTGTTTATAATATGTTTACTACTAAAAAATTTTTTTATTAATGATTAAGTACCATATCACTAAATGTTAGAAAAAAATAACGAAGATTTTGAAATCGTATGGAACAAATGTTTGGACATTATCAAAGACAATATTTCTCTTGATAGTTTTAAAACATGGTTTGAACCTATTAGACCAATAAGTCTTGCAGAAAATGTTTTAACGTTAAAAGTTCCGAGCGTCTATTTCTACGAATGGATAGAAGGGCATTATTGGCAAGTGCTAAAATCTGCAGTTAATCGCATATTAGGTGCACAAGGTAAAATAGAGTATCAAATTATGGTTACCACCCAAAAATCAATGACATTGCCTACTGGTGGAGCAAACATAATAGAAAGTCAAAATGCTAATATGAATCTTCCGATAGATGAAGATATTGAGCAAAAAGAACTTCCGAATCCATTTGTTTTACCTGGATTGAGAAAAATGAATATTCAATCTCAATTGAAAAAAGATTACAATTTTGAGAACTTTATAGAAGGGAATTGCAATCAATTGGCAAGAGCTGCTGGTTATGCTATTGCTAAGGACCCAGGTAAAACAGCTTTCAATCCATTATTTTTGTATTCGGGAGTTGGTCTTGGCAAAACTCACCTTGCACATGCTATTGGCTTACAAACAAAAATCAATCATCCAGAAGCAACTGTTTTGTATGTAGATGCTGATACTTTTATTCAACAATATGTAGAAGCAGCAAGAGGCAATAATATCAATGATTTTGTGCATTTCTACCAAATGTTAGATATGCTGATTATTGATGATATTCAATTTTTATCTTCAAAAACCAAAACACAAGAAGTTTTTTTCCATATTTTTAATTATTATCACCAAAAAAACAAACAAATCATTATTACCTCTGATAAATCTCCTGCGGAAATTGTCGGCTTTGAACAACGATTATTATCTCGTTTCAAATGGGGACTTTCAGCAGATTTGCAAGCCCCTGATAAAGAGACACGTATTAAAATTATTCGCAATAAACTTTATCAAAGTGGTATCAATGATATTCCTGAAGAAGTTATAGAATATCTTTCTTGCCGTATTGTTACCAATATTCGTGAAATTGAAGGTGCTATCATTTCTATTTTGGCACAAGCAACTCTTAATCAACGTAAAATTACTATTGATTTAGCTAAGCAAATGATTGATAAATTTGTTCGCAATACTTCTCATGAAATTTCGATAGATTATATACAAAAAGTTGTTTGTGATTTCTTCAAAACACCTGTCAATGATTTGTTTTCTGCTTCTCGTAAAAGAGATGTTGTACAAGTTCGTCAAGTTTCTATGTTTTTTGCAAAAAAATATACAGAACTATCTTTGGCTCAAATTGGAGAACAATGTGGCAAAAAAGACCATGCAACTGTTTTACATGCTTGTCGTACTGTTGATAATTTACGCACTACTGACCGCAATTTCAAAGAACAACTCGACGAAATTGACAAAATTCTTAAAAATTCATAATTTGTAAAAGATTCTTTTTTTTCATAATAATGAGAGAGATAACATTATTTTCTAATGTTATCTCCTTGTTTTTTTAATTGTTCTATTTCATCTCGCAATTGTGCTGCCAAAATAAAATCCAATTCTTTAACAGCATTGTTCATTGCTTTGTGTTTTGAACGTATCAGTTTATCTAATTCTTTAGCATCTAATATCAAATGTATTTCTTTTTCTGGTTTTGAAGGTTTTGTTAGAGACAATTGTTTTTCAGAATCCAATATTTTATTTTCTATTTCATTAGCAAAAACAGATACATTTCTATTTCTTTGAATTGTTTTTGGCACTATATTGTGTTCTTCATTGTATTTTATTTGTTTGGCACGTCTTTTTTCTGTCGTTTCCATTGTTGCTTGCATTGATTTGGTGATTTTATCAGCATAAAATATCACTCGTCCGTTTGCATTGCGAGCCGCTCGACCTGCGGTTTGTGTCAATGAACGCTCTGAACGCAGGAACCCTTCTTTATCGGCATCTAATATTGCAACCAAAGAAACTTCTGGCAAATCCAAACCTTCTCGCAACAAATTTACCCCGACCAAAACATCTATTACTCCATCTCGCAATTGCTGTAATATTTCCACTCTTTCCATTGTATCTACTTCTGAATGAATATATTGTGTGCGAATATCTAAGCGAATAAGATATTTTGTCAATTCTTCTGCCATTCGTTTAGTAAGTGTTGTTACCAAAACACGCTCACCTTTAGAAACTATTTTATCTATTTCTTCCAATAAATCATCAACTTGATTGACACAAGGTCGCACTTCTATCAATGGGTCGAGCAAACCTGTTGGACGAACAACTTGTTCTACAACAACTCCATGCGATTTTTCCAATTCATAATCGGCGGGAGTGGCTGATATATAAATAGTTTGACCTGTCAATTTTTGAAATTCTTCAAATTTCAGTGGACGATTATCCCAAGCCGATGGTAAACGAAAGCCATATTCTATAAGATTGGTTTTGCGATAATGGTCTCCTCCGTACATTGCTCCTATTTGTGGTATTGTAACATGACTTTCATCTATTATAGTAACAAAATCTTCGGGGAAATAATCCAAAAGACAGAATGGACGACTATTGGGCGGTCGGCGGTCAAAATATCGAGAATAATTTTCTATTCCTGAACAATAGCCCAATTCTTTTATCATTTCAACATCGTACACCACACGCTCTTCTAATCGTTTAGCTTCTAAATGTTTGCCTATTTCTTTAAAATATTCTACTCTTTCTTTAAGGTCAACTTGAATTTCGTGAACTGCCTGATTGATTCCTGCTTGAGATGTTACAAAAATATTTGCTGGATAGATAGTTAATTCATTTATTTTTTCTATAATAGCGTTGTTTGAAGGGTCTAATACAGCAATTTCTTCTATGGTATCACCCCAAAACATCAATCTATATGCCCAATCGCCGTATGCTGGAAAAATATCCAATGTATCTCCTTGAACTCGAAATTTGCCACGTTCCAAATTGACTTCTGTTCTTGAATAGAGAGCATTGACTAAATTTCGCAATAGTTTATTTCGTACTATTGATTGATTTACTTTTAAATTTTGTGTATTACTTGCAAATTCATCAGGATTGCCTATGCCATAAATACATGATACTGAAGAAACTACAATTACATCTCTGCGTCCTGATAGTAATGCAGAAGTTGCTTTTAGTCGCAATTTATCCAATTCTTCATTGATAGATAAATCTTTTTCTATATAAGTATTTGTTGTTGGCAAATAGGCTTCTGGTTGATAATAATCGTAATAAGATACAAAATATTCTACAGCATTTTCTGGGAAAAAATCTTTAAATTCTCCATACAATTGAGCGGCAAGTGTTTTATTGTGACTCAATACCAAAACAGGGCGATTGATTTGATTGATAACATTGGCAATGGTAAATGTTTTTCCTGAACCGGTTACACCTAACAATGTTTGATGTAAATCGCCTTTATTTAACCCATTTACCAACAATTGAATGGCTTCAGGTTGGTCGCCTGCTGGTGGGAATGGAGCTTGCAATTTAAATTTCATGATTATCGCAATCTATCTGCTGCACGAACTTTTTTCTCATCATTATTGATAAGTTTATTTGAGAAATAAAACATTGCTATTGGTATCACTGACAACAATGACCATAACGACATACTTGTTTCAAATCCTGTAAATGTTTTTTTGATAATTACGTCAGGATAAATCCAACAGACTAACAATATCAATATCAAATTTAAAAATAACATTGCAAGACACATTTTTGATTGTAATGGACGTTTTTTATACATAAATATTGTTATCAAAGACCATATTGCCAAAACCACTTGCATAATGCCTATATAATATGTATAACGAATGATTTGACCATCTGCGATATTTAATTTGATTGTCCAAGGAGTAAACAAATATTGCATATCGAATGTGGTAATAGTTCCTAATGGCATAAAACATGCTGTCGCAAAACATATTGCGGCTATTAACAATAACAAAGTTTGAAGACGTTGTATCATAATTAATTTTTTTGTTGTTATATTTTTTAATTTTGCAAAGATAACATTTTCTTTATAATAAAAATATGTATCTGATTTAAAAAAAAATTACTATCTTTGCAAAAAAAAGTATCTTTGAATATGAAAATAGTAAAACCTTGGATTTTGGCTATCACTATTGCGTTGTTTGCTGTATGTTTCACATCATGCGAAGAAGATACGCCTATTCCTTATACAAAAGTAGATTTCAATGTTAATATTCACACCAACAATCTAATACATATCGGTGGTTATGAATATTTTAGTGGAGGTATTTCTGGAATTATCATTTACCGATTGGATATGAATACTTTTTATGCTTACGATAGAGCATGTCCTTTTGATTGGCAAGAAGGCGGACGTGTTGAAGTTGATAGTATTGACAAATTTACTTTAATTGATTATAAATGTGGGTCAACTTTCAATATTCTTAATGGTTATCCTATTGATGGGCTTAGCAATCGACCGCTTAGAATTTACAATGCAAGCCTTATCAACGATATTACATTACGTGTTTACAATTAGTTTGAATTTATATTTGTTGTAATATGAATACACGAAAAATTGTTTTTTGGTTATGCTTTACATTGAGTTTATCAACTTCAATGGCACAAAAAGACTATCCTTGCGAAATAGAATTGAGCAAAAAAGCATTAAAATTGTATCAACAAGCAAAAACGGCACAAAATAAAGGAGATAGAAACAAAGCAACGGCTTTGTATAAAGAAATTATTGCCGAACAAGAAGATTGGGCAGAACCTTATTATTCTTTAGGTTTGCAGGCTATTCGACAACTGGAACGTGGTGAGGGTAATTCTGAGGCTATCACTTTACGGGCTATTGATTATTTTGAAAAAACGATTGAACTTTGTCCTGACTTTAAATTAGAGGCTTATCTACATTTAGGAAAACTCAATTTCAACATTGGAAAATACGATAAAACGATTCAATATTTAGAAAAATATATTGAGGACCCTGACCGTATTCCTTCTCGTTTGCACGAAGAAGCCGATTATTTTCTTACTTTTGCTATAGAATACGAAAAAATTTATGGTAACCCTGTTGCTTACGACCCAAAACCAATTCCGGGCATATCTACCAAAGATGACGAATATTTAGCAAGAATTTCTCCTGATGAAGAGTTAATGTTTTTTACCAGAAGACAAATTACCTCAAAAAATGTTTATGGACAACAAAAAACAAGTATTGACGAAATATTTTCTGTTAGTCAACGACAAAGCGATGGTTCTTTTTCTGTTGGAGAGCCTATGCCGACACCTCCTTTCAATATGACGACCAACGAAGGAAGTCCTACCATTACATTAGATAATGCTTATATGGTATTAACGCGTTGTGCCAATGTTCCTGTGGAAGGTTCCGGGGCCACTTATTACAATTGCGATTTATATTACACCGAATATATCAATGGAGAATGGACTACTATAAAAAATTTAGGTCCTGCTATCAATCAACCTGACTCTTGGGAAGCACAAGCAAGCATTAGCCCTGATGGGAAAATATTATTTTTTGCCAGCAATCGTCCTGGAGGACATGGTGACGGAGATATTGACATTTACTATTCTTTACGCGATGCCAATGGCAATTGGCAAAAAGCGGTCAATGCAGGAGCAGTTATCAATACCGAAGGCAACGAAAAAGCACCTTTTTTACATAGTGATGGACGAACTTTGTATTTTTCTTCCAATGGTTTAAAAGGGTTAGGTGGTTATGATATTTATTATTCTCGACTTTCGGATAAAGGCACATGGCAAAAACCGCAAAATATTGGTCACCCTATTAATTCTGAAGCCGATGAAGTTGGATTTTTTGTCAATACTTCTGGTGATAAAGCATTTTTTGGTACCAATACCATTACGGGAAATTTTGATATTTGTCAATTTGATTTATACGAAGAAGCAAGACCACAAAAAGTTTTACTTATTAAAGGAACTATCAATAATTTAGAAACAAATGACGATGGTTCTACGGCTAAAGTAGAACTTAAAAATATTTCTACAAAACAAATCACTGAAATTAGGGTTAATCAAGAAAATGGTAAATATGCGGCTATTGTCAACGACATCAACGGCAATTATTTGATTACTGTAAAACAAAACAATTACAATTACGAAGCAAGATATATTGATGCTTTTGCTATTTTGAGCGAAGGGCAACCTATTTTAAATGATGTTGATTTTACCATGAAAGAAATAGAACAAGGTAATGCTTACAAAATCAATGATATATACTTTGCTACCAATTCTTGGGAACTTACAAATACTTCAGAGATTGTTTTAGATGTGCTTATTGATTTTCTCAACGACAATCCTAATATTCATATTGAGATACAAGGGCATACAGACAATATTGGTAAATACGAAGATAATCTTACTTTATCGAACAATCGTGCTAAAGCGGTTTATGATTATTTAATTGAAAATTTTATTGATAGCAACAGATTATCTTTCAAAGGTTATGCCGATAAGAACCCGATTGCCGACAATAAAACAGAAGAGGGTAGGGCTCTCAATCGTAGAACTGTATTTGTTATCACAAAACAATAACGCTTTAATTTCTATTGTTTTGCAAGAAAAACAAAAATTATAAAAAAAGATGATTTTTTATCGATTTTTGATATTTTTTTTACTACCTTTGTAAAAGTAAAATAATGTTCTTTAATTTTTTATAACTATCTATAATAGAATTTAATAATAATAAATATATAATTAAAATAAAGTATGAAAGCACATAATTTTAATGCAGGACCATGTGTCCTTCCAAAAGAAGCCGTTGAATCAACAATCAATGCTATTCGCAATTTTGACAACACAGGTATTGGATTAATGGAAATTTCTCACCGTACTCCGGGTTGGGAACGTATCATGGAAGAAACTCGTCAATTGTGGAGAGACCTTCTCAATATTCCTGCTGAATACGAAGTTTTGTTTTTAGGTGGTGGGGCAAGCACTCAATTTTTTGCTGTTCCTGCAAACCTTTTAAACAAAAAAGCCGCTTATTTACAAACTGGTGTTTGGGCTAAAAAAGCAGCAAAAGAAGCAAAATTGTTTGGTAATGTTGAAATCGTTGCTTCTTCTGAAGATAAAACTTACAATTATATTCCTAAGGGATATACTATTCCTACGGATGCTGATTATTTCCATATTACTACAAACAATACCATTTATGGTACTGAAATCAAATACGATATGGATTCTCCTGTTTTGTTGGTGGCTGATATGTCTTCTGACATTATGAGTCGTCCTGTTGATGTTAAAAAATATGGTTTGATTTACGGTGGTGCTCAAAAAAATGTTGGTCCTGCTGGTGTTACTTTTGTAATTGTTCGCAAAGACATTCTTGGTAAAATTACCGACCGTCAATACATGAATCCGCTTCCTACTATGGTTGACTATCGTACTCACGCTGTAGAAGAAGCAAAAAATATTTCTATGTTTAATACTCCTCCTGTATTGCCTATTTTCGTTATGCACGAAACTTTGAAATGGGTAAAAGATACCATTGGTGGTGTTGAACAAATGAACAAAATCAATATTAAGAAATCTAACTTGTTGTACGATGAAATCGATAGAAATGCGATGTTTGTTGGTACTGTTGCTGACAAAGAAGACCGTTCTATTATGAATCATTGCTGGGTAATGGCTCCAGGATATGAAGACAAACAAGATGCTTTTATGGCTTTTGCTAAAGAAAGAGGTATGGTAGGTATCAAAGGACACCGTTCTGTTGGTGGTTTTAGAGCATCTTTGTACAACTCTTGTTCTTTGGAAGATGTTGAAGCATTGGTTGATTGTATGCAAAGTTTTGAAAAATTAAATAAATAATACTAATAACTCGACATTGTAGCCGTAAGGCTACAATGTCTTTTAAATTTTATATATATGAAAGTTTTAGTTGCCACTGAAAAACCTTTTGCTAAAGTTGCCGTTGACGGTATTAGAAATGTTGTTGAAAATGCTGGTTTTGAATTAGCATTACTTGAAAAATATACTGACGTTAACGATTTATACAAAGCCGTTGCTGATGCTGATGCTTTAATCGTTCGTTCTGATAAAGTTACAAAAGAAGTTATTGAACATGCTAACAATTTAAAAATTGTTGTTAGAGCAGGTGCTGGTTTTGACAATTTAGACCTTGACGCTTGTACGGCAAAAGGCATTGTTGCTATGAATACTCCAGGACAAAACTCTAACGCTGTTGCTGAATTGGTAATGGGTATGTTGGTTTATGGTGTTAGAAATTTCTTCAATGGTAAATCTGGTTCTGAATTGATGGGCAAAAAAATTGGGCTTTTGGCTTTTGGTAATGTTGGTAAAAATGTTGCTCGTATTGCTAAAGGCTTTGGTATGGATATTTACGCTTACGATGCTTTTTGTTCGGCTGATGCCATCAAAGCAGAAGGCGTTACTCCTGTTGACTCTAAAGAACAATTGTTTGAAATTTGTGACATCGTTTCTTTACATATTCCTGCTACCGCTGAAACCAAAAAAAGCATTGATTATCAACTTGTTAACAAATTGAAAAAAGGTGGTATCGTTGTTAATACTGCTCGTAAAGAAGTTATCAACGAAGAGGAATTAATCAAATTGATGAACGAAAGAACTGATTTGAAATACATTTCAGATATTGCTCCTGACAATATTGAAGAGTTTAATAAATTTGAAGGTCGTTTCTTCGCTACTCCTAAAAAAATGGGTGCTCAAACAGAAGAAGCAAATATTAACGCGGGTATTGCTGCCGCTAATCAAATTGTTGATTTTATCAATAATGGCAACAAAAAATTCCAAGTTAATCCTTTTTAATAGGCTTTTAGTTTAATTAAAATAATATTTCAGACACTGCTTGCGGTGTCTGATTTTTTTTTACACAGATACAATAATTTGTATTTTTTTACGTTTTTTTATAAACAATGTTGTTATTATTATTGTAGCATATTTTTTGTTTTTGACATTATTATTTTTTTAGGGCTACTTTCTAAGTAGCCTTTTTTTTACAACAAAAACTGCCCAAAAACAACAAAAAAATGTTGTTTATTTTTATTTTTTTTAACAAACTGATTTACAAATAAAAACAAAAAAAAATTACTCTGAGCGTAAAATCTTTTTTTCAAAAAACACCTCCCAGCGTAAAATCTTTTTTTCAAAAAACACCTCCCAGCGTAAAATCTTTTTTATCAAAAATACCTCTGAGCGTATTTTTTTTATGCTTATTGATGTTTATTTTTGACAACAAAAACTGCCCAAAAACAACAAAAAAATGTTGTTTATTTTTATTTTTTTTAACAAACTGATTTACAAATAAAAACAAAAAAAAATATACTCTGAGCGTAAAATCTTTTTTATCAAAAATACCTCTGAGCGTATTTTTATAATTATAAAAACGAAGCCAAATACATTGGCAGGCATTTTATGGCTCCAATTTTTTTATAATCTTTAGAGTAAAGCAAAATACGGTCGCTGATACGAGAAGAAAATTTTTCGCAAAAGAGGTCTAATGATTTATGTGTTTTATAGTTTGAAGATTTTACTTCTACTGGTATGATTTTATTTCCGCGAGAGAGCAAGAAATCTATTTCGTATTGATTTCTATTTTCATTGGTGAAACTATAATAATACAATTCATTGCCTGAACTGCGAATCATTTGGGCGATAGCATTTTCATAAACATAACCAAGGTTTACAGACAATTTATCGTTAAGTAATTTTTGATAAATGATATTTTCTGTAAAATCTTTATCCCAGAATGCGAGAGTAACAAACAAGCCGGTATCGGCTAAATACATTTTATATTTTGATTTGTCTGCGGTAAGATGCAGACCGACATTGGGGTCGTTGGAGCGATAGGCGACATTGGCTATCATACTTTCTCGCAACGATTCCAATAGTTCTTGGCGTTTTTCTGTGGTTGTATTTTCTACTATTGTGGTCATTTGGTAGCGAGATATATTTTTGTGTAGTTCTGCGGGGATAGACCAGAATAGTGTTCGCAAGCGGTCGCTATTATCTATTTTTCGCAAATCATCGGCGTAAAGGGTTAAAATACGGCGTTTAACTTTATCTACTTTTTGTAGATTGTTGGTTGATAGGTATTCGGCTACGGCTTGAGGCATTCCGCCTATTAGCATATATAGTCGAAAATCTCGCATCAATCTTCGATGGGTTTCTTCTCCTAATTTTTCTTGACGATGATAGATTTCTTTTAATAGGGGAATAGTGCTTGTATCTCCCAATGCCCATAGATATTCTTCATAATCCATGGGGTACATTTGTATGCGGTCTTCTTCGCTGGGGATTACTATATCTTTTATATTTTTGCGGATACTGATTAATGAGCCGGTTTCTATATAATCGTATCTTCCATCTTTTACCAAATATTTTATTGCTTGGCGGGCCAAGGGTTGTTTTTGTACTTCATCGAAGATTATCAACGATTGGCGTTTGTACAGTTGTACTTTATAGATAAATTGCAATTGCAAAAAGAAATAATCCAAATCGTTTATATAAGTTTCTATCAAGGTGTTTATTTCTTTTGGGGCGTTGGCGAAATCTATTAGTATATACGATTTATATTCTTTTTTTGCAAATTCTTCTACCAAGGTTGATTTTCCTATACGGCGGGCTCCTTCTACCAATAATGCTGTTTTGCCACTGGATTCATTTTTCCATTGTTGCAATTGCTTATAGGCTTTACGTTTAAATTTTATTTTTTGCATAACATTTTATTTTTTTGCAAAGATACTAAAAATTATTTAATTACAAAAAAAAATTACTCTGAGCGTAAAATCTTTTTTGCAAAAAACACCTCCCAGCGTAAAATCTTTTTTATCAAAAACACCTCTGAGCGTATTTTTTTTGCTTATTGGTGTTTGATTTTTTTTACACAGATACAATAATTTGTACTTTTTTACGTTTTTTTATAAACAATGTTGTTATTATAATTGCAGAATTCTTAATTCTTGAATTTAATTTAATATTTTTCGGGGCTACTTTCCAAGTAGCCCTTTTTTTTTGTACTTATAACAATATTTTTTTATTTGTTACGTTATCATTACAAGTAATATTGCTATATTACTAAGATTTTCATATTTATCTGAAAAAAATGAATTATTGTTTTGATTAATTTTCGGGGGCTACTTTCTAAGTAGCCCTTTTTTTATACGCATACAATAATTTGTAATTTTTTACGTTATAAAAACGTAGCTATTATTATAATAAGCTTTTTCATAATAGGGGTTACATACAAGTAGCCCCTTTTTTTGTACGTATACAATAATTTGTAATTTCTTACGTTATAAACAATGCAGTAATTGTTGCTATATAATTATAGCAGTTTCTTTTATGGTTTCGGGACCACTTCTCAGGTGGTCCTATTTTTTTACACACATACAATAAATTGTATTTTCTCACGTTATAAATATGTTTTTGTTGTTATTCCTACAGCTTAAAAATTATTTTTTTCATGATAGGGGGTTACATACAAGTAGCCCCTTTTTTTACGCATACAATATTTTGTAATTTTTTACGTTCTTTTACAAATAATGTTGTTGTTATTCCTACAGCATTTTATGTTTTTAAATATTTTAATTATGGGCTACTTTCTAAGTAGCCCCTTTTTTTATACGCATACAATAATTTGTACTTTCTTACGTTATAAACAATGCAGTATTTATTGCTGATAATTCAGCAAATCTTGTTTTTTTTCGGGGCTACCTCCCAAGTAGCCCTTTTTTTTTGATGAAAACAAGTGAAACAATTTTTTTTCACGCATACAATAATTTGTATTTTCTTACGTTATAAGTATGCTACGAAAGGTAGCACGATTTTATTTTATTTAATTTAGTTAATATAATTTTTGGGCTACTTTCCAAGTAGCCTTTTTTTTGAGACAAAAACGAATTTCAATAGAACACATTTGGAGCAAGAGTTTTTTGAAAAATTTCATTGAAGAAGAAAAATTTTGCACTTTTTGCACTTTTTTTTGTAAAATGTTGTTTTGTATAAAAAAAAGTGTTATCTTTGCTGGCTGAAATATAACGTTAGTTTTTTATTAAGTAAAAAAGTTTAAACTATTTATGAACATATTTATTAACATTAAAATCAATTAAGTATTAGCACTTTAGGTGTGAACGCAGGCTGTATGTACTCGTAGAGCATTACGTAGGGGGTACTTACAACTTTGCGGGGTTATCACTGAATTTGCTGAAAAATGAGAAATAGAAATAGAAGAAATAGAATATTAATATAAATAAAAATTTATCACGTATGAAGAAAAAAGTATTTTTTGACATTAGTAAAACGCCTCCATATAAGAGGTTTGTTTACAAACATTGTTCTTTAACCTCAATGCCTGTTGTTGAAAAACAAAAAGGGCAACTCCAAACGATAAGCGATAACGCTTATATATATATATATTAATGTAGAAAGTAAAAAAAAAGAATTATTAATTTAAAATTATATTGCAAATATGAAAAGATTTAGAAAATTTATTACGTTAGTGTCCCTGATTTTGCTGTGCTTTAATGCCGCTTGGGGACAAGACATGAACAATTACATTACCTTTAAAGTTAAGCCAGGGGATACCATTTCATACATAACCTTGGCTGCAAAAGCAGCGAATACTCCAGTTCTGATTGTTGGTGGACAAAACCAATATAGTAGCACAATTTCTGCGGGGAATAGATCTTTTAATAAGATAGTATCTACTGATACGATATTAAGAATTTATGGAAATATAAATTATATTTATACCCCCTCAGGCTATGTGATATTGGATTTTAATTTGCAAAACTCTCAAGTAACACAAGTTTTTTTAAATAACCAATACAATATGAAGTCTGTTAATATTGTTAACAATCCATATTTAACGTATTTATCCGTCGGTTCTGGTGGCTATACTGGTATAGAAACGGTAACACTTAACAATCTTTCTAATTTGAAAACTCTTAATCTATCGTACAATTCTATTTCTACATTAGATTTATCTACTTGTCACGAAAAATTGGAAGCATTGTTTCTACACAATAATTATAATTTAACCTCATTGATTCTTCCTGATACTAACTTTGCTCCTAATTTAAAAGACATCACTACTTACGCTTCTAATTTATCTACTGCTGATATTGATAATTTGATATGTAAATTACCAGTACGTACTATAAATGCGAAAGGAAAAATTACAGTTGTAAATAACACGACCTCTTATTATGATAATTTCTATAACGCTAATTTTTCTACTGCAAAAGCCAAAAATTGGAACGTAGTATTCTATTCTGGACAAGAATTTAACTCTATAGGAACATACGAATGTGATGGTGTTAATTTATACCAATACGCTACCCTCCGTGTTGAGAAAGGGAAAGACATATCCTTTGTTGCAAGAAATAATGACAAAGATATATATATTTACGCTGTTTCTGGTAATGAAACTTATAATACTTTAGTTCCTAAAGGTAATGGCGCTTGGAGAACAATAAAAGCTGGCGATACCATTTTAACTATTTATGGTGAAGTACAAACCTTTTGCCTTTATCATAGCAACAACAATCAATATATCTATAGTGTAGATGTTTCTAATTTTAAAAACCTTAAAACATTGTATATTAATGACTTGTCTAAGTTAACGGATGTAACCTTGGGAAATCTTCCAGACTTAAATTACGTTAATTGTGCTAATGATATATCTTTATCGGCTATTACATACGATAAAATAATGTGTGCGTTGCCTACATGTCCTGCTAATTCTAAAGGATCTTTCTACCCTATTGGTAGTATTGGTAATACTGATTACAATGAATTTATTAAAACAAATTCCAATATAGCAAAAAATAAAAATTGGACAGTGAGGACATATACTGGTGCTATAGATATTCCTGCGACAACAGGTAATCACAATTGTGCTAATTTAGACAGATATATTTCATTAGATGTTATCCGCGGAGAGCGTATCAATTTATCTTTTGATGTAGTCGCGGTAGGAACACCTATACGTGTTATCTCTGGTGCTTTTGATACTGTTTTTACCGCTAACAATATTGGGATGGCTATCAATATCGTTCCTCGTTCTGATAATATTACTATTTATGGAGATATTGTTTCTTTTACTTGTAGCGATAACCAACAAAAATTGTATGGTTTAGATATTACTCACAATACTGAACTTACATCTTTGTTCTGTTTCAACAATGAGATTGCTTCTTTAGATGTTTCTAAGGCTACAAAATTAAAATATTTGTATTGTTATAAAAATGCCTTTACCACAGAAGAACTCAATAAAATAGTGTGTGCTTTCCCTGACAACAACGTCACGAGTGATAAAAGATTTGTTCCAATATATAGCAACACCCCTTCAGACCCAGATTATTATACGGTTCTCAATATGTCAACAGTAGATTTGAATGCAAAAAAATGGAGAATTGTCGCTGCTACTGCTATTAATAGTAATATTAAAACAAACGGACAAGAACCTTGTTCTTTTATTTCTGATAATTATGCAAAAATAACGGTAGCAAAAGATTCTATGGTAACGGTAAACCTTGGATATATTGCTAATGGAAAAAAAGAATGGGTAAGAATTATTTGTGGAGATATGGACACTTTGGTTCGTCCTGCTGGATATGGATATACTACTATGTCAGGTACTTATTCTTCTACTTATCGAATTCCTGCAACAGATACTATTGTTACCATTTATGGTGACTTTAGAGTTTTTGCATTGGAAAACCAAAATGGTATTAAAGATATAGAAATAAAAAGTGTTGATTTAGAAAGGCTTAATCTTCGTGAATTAGGACTTACTCAAATAGATTTAGCAAAGTGTCAAAATTTGAAATATCTTAACCTTAAGAATAATAAAATTGTTAAGTTAGATATAACTAATCAAATCAATTTAACAGATTTAGAAATAGATGGTAATGGTATAGCAGATATAAAATTGCCACCATCTAACAGGTCACAACTTGTGACTATATGGATGGCAGGAAATAGGTTCAATTCTGCTTCATGGGATATGTTTTTCTGTGCCTTACCTTCAAGATCTGCTAGTAATAATGCGACAATATATGCCTATAATACAAATGAAGATGTAGCTGCAATCCGAAGTTGTTGCTTTACTTTAGGAACAAATAAAAATTGGACATATAAATATTCTAATGGAAATAATATTCCTCTTCTTGCAAGTCCTATATATACAGTAACTTGTAATGATATGCAGTTATATTCAAAGGTAGATTTTTCTAGTTGTGTAGAAATAAGAACAAAACGTCCTTATGATCCAACAGGATATTTTAGTTGGAGAATACAAAAAGGAGAAAATACACAATATCCTGATATTGTTATACAATGGGGTGGACATAGAAACATAGTTGGTCAAAATTCTCCGACTTTGAATGTATATATAGGTGAAAGTGGTATAACATGGCCTGCAGGTTCAGACTCTGTTTTCTATTTCTATGGGAATATTAAAAAATTAGATGTTTATTTCCGATATATAGATTCTATTAAGGTTTACTCTAACTCATCGCTTGAAGAAATCTATGTTTGCAATGACCGTGAGGTAGAAGGAGAACAACAATATTCTGGTACAGACTTCTATCCGCAATGGGAGCCCTGTTATGTTAATATTATTCAATGTGAAAACTTGCATACCATAAATTTAGGTGATATGCTCAATATTTACAATGCTCAAATTGAAAATTGTCCTAAGTTAAAACGTCTTAATCTTGGTAAGCATTGGTTGGCTAATTTAGATTTAAGTAAAGGCTTGCCTGCTTTGGAAGAACTTACTTGTAATTCTTATGGTTTTAATAAATTGCCTAATGTAACAACAATACAAACATCTGATAAATATTATGCAAGTTACGGAGGTAAAACTTTCTACACAGCAAATATCAGACAACAATATTTATCTGCAACAAAAACTTACTTAAATATTAACAATTGTCCTAATTTACGCTACTTAATAGCCGATGAAAATAAATATACAACAGTAGGATTTGACTCTATAATGTGTGCTTTGCCACAAAGACCTACTAACAATAAAGGAACAATAAAATTGGTTTCAACTTCAGATGATAGTACTCGTTTTAGAAATACCAATGCTTCTATTGCAACAGCGAAAAACTGGAATTGGAGCGGTAAAGCGGTTACTACAGTAGGTACTTTCAATTGTGAATATCCTGTTATGGATTATTATATAGGTATTAAAACGAAAAAAGATGTTGTATTGCCATTTTATAGAATTAATGTAAATGCAGGTAGAGCAGTCCTTATTAAAGACGGTAATTTTGATACAACAATAGTTGTTTCTAATGGAGACGAAATTACATCATTTAATTACAAAACAAAAACCGACAGTATCACTGTTTTTGGAGATATTCGCAGATTCTATATTTCTAATACCAATGCAAATATAACAGGTCTTGATGCTAATCTCATGCCTTATATGGTTCACTTAGATTTAAATAATGCTAATGTAACCTATTTAAATATCTATAACTGTTCTAATTTAGAATGGTTGCGTGTAAACGACCACCGTTTGAAAACGATAGATTTAAGAAAAATGGGTAAACTTAGAACTGTATATTTAAGTGGAAGTAGTTCTGCTGCAACCAGAACTTTAACAAGTGCATTCATTTCTAATTGTCCTGTGTTAGATTGTATTTATTTAGATTCTAATAATTTAACAACATTAGATGTTTCTGGTTGTGACTCATTGCGTCTATTGTATGCTCGTAATAATAAATTTTCTACCGAAGAAATAAATAATATTTTCTGTCAAATACCAGAAAGAATTGGAAGAAGTCAAGGTATGTGTTTTTTATACACACTAACTTCTTCTACTTATAATTCATCTTTTCCATTTTATAATACAAATATCTCTATTGCCCAATCTAAAAATTGGGGCACAGGACCTTATAATGGAAATGGAACCTTTATGTGCGGTCAAGAGAAGGTAAATATGAACAAATATATAACCCTTCAAGGTATTAGAGCGGATTCTATTCTTAATTTAGATTTACGTGCAGATAGCAACAATACTCCTGTTCTTATCGTTAATGGACAGAAGAGTATTTATCAAATCGTAAATAAACAATGGAAAAACCAAGTGGGCACATATCAATTAATAATGTCATCTGATTCAGCAAATAATACAATAATTATCTACGGAGATATCAATGCAGTAAATTGTAGCGGAAATACCTCTATAACCAAAGTATTGTTGGCAAATAACCCAGATTTACAAGTATTTAATTGTAGTGGAACTTCTATCAAATCGTTGAACGTAAGCCAAAATCCAAAATTAATGGATATCGGAATAGCCGATTGTCCATTTACAACTCAAAGTTACAACGATATGATGTGCGGAATTTGTCCTAAACCAGCAAATCAAGCATACGCTTATATCCGTCCATTCCGTACAAATACCAACACAACCTTAGACCCATGCTACCAAAGATTTGTAGAAGCAAACGTAATGAACGCAATGAGTAAAGGTTGGTCTGTAGCAACAATAGACGAAGGTGTTCAACCTAACTTTACTTCTGGTATTCCTTATCCATGTCCTGTTTTAGATACTACCACTTCTGTATCTTTAACAGTAACACAAGGCAAATGGATAAAATTAGACTTCTCAGCAGATAGTGCATTTACCGTTGTTAGTGTTGTTTCTGGTGGTTACGATACTACTTTTACACTTGTAAATCCTAACCAATCTACACCATTGTATTTCTATGCAGATGCAACAACAATGACTATCTACGGAAAAATAGCAACCTTAGATTGTTCTAACAATTCAACATTTATAACAGGTTTAAATGTTAGCAAAAACACAAGACTTACTTCTTTGAATTGTGGTAGAAATAAATTAACATCGCTAACATTAGGCAACAATGCTAAACTTACTTACTTAAACTGTTATACAAATGATTTAACATCATTGAATATTAGCAATTTACCTAATTTGGATTCGCTTTATTGTTCAATTAATAAACTTACATCTTTGGATATCTCCAACAATACCAAATTGAAATTATGCAATGCTATGGAGAACCAAATTGCAACATTGACCGTTGGTCAAAATACAGCATTGGAACAATTGTATTGTTACAGCAACAAATTAACAACCTTAGATGTTTCAACTTTAACAAGTTTGGTAAACTTAAAATGTCATGCCAATGAACTCAAAACCTTAGATGTAAGTAAAAACCTTGCATTAGAAGAATTGATATGTACAAGAAATAAAATAACTACCTTAAACTTAGGAACAAATACCGTATTGAAGAACTTAAGTTGTGTAAACAATAGATTACAATCGTTGTCAGTAACCTTAAATACGGCATTGTGTACCTTGATGTGTGATAGCAACTATCTATTAGACCTTGATATTTCCCGCAATACCGCATTGAAATATATCTCTTGCGGAAACAACCTATTTACTACCGAAAGTTACAATCAAATGATGTGTAATATTGTATCTGTTCCCGGTTCAGAAAATTGCCGCTTCTTACCAGTTTATAATACCACAACCACTAATGCAGATTATAAAGCATTTATGGCAGCAAATGCAAATATAGCAAAAAATAAAGGCTGGAAAGTAGGTTTTGGAAACTCTATAAACACCAACATAACCACAACAGGAACTTACACATGTCCAACGGTTAATACTTCAAGTTATATCCAAATGGACGTAGCCCAAGGAGAAACTATAAAATTTAAATTGATGGCTCCATCATCTATTCAAGTAAGAGTGATAAGTGGTGCACTTGATACTTTTGTTTTTGCAACAACAGGCTGGTCAAAAGTAATCAATATCACCGCAGGAGCACCAAATATTCAAATATATGGTGATGTAAATGGTCTTGATTGTGGCGGTAACTATGAAAATATTTCAGATATAAACGTTTCTCACAATCGTAGTATTTGTACCCTTTATTGTGACAGAAACAACTTGACATCTTTAGATGTTAGCAATTGTTTATCATTAACCGATTTGTATTGTTTCCAAAACAAAATTCATGATTTGAATTTGGCAAACACCCCAGCGTTGAAACGTTTGCGTTGTAACGATGATTCATTGACAGGATTAGATTTATCTTCTTGTTTCTCATTGGAATATTTAGATTGTTATAGCAACAAACTATCTTATCTCGATATTTCATCATGTCCAAATTTGAAAGAACTTCGTTGTGCAAACAACAAATTACAATCATTGGATTTAACAGAGGCTCAAGCCCTAACATCCTTAGATTGTGAATACAATGAATTGACATCTTTAGATGTAAACACATGTGCATCTTTAGAACAATTGATTTGTAGAAACAATCATATAGCAACATTGAATGTATCACTTTGTACCACTTTGGTAGATTTAGATTGTTCAAACAATGCGTTGACCGAACTTGATATGAACGGCTGTTCAAGTTTGAACGCATTATCTTGTCAACAAAATCAATTGAAATCTATAAATGTAAACAACAGCAAATCAATAAATTATTTGGTATGTTTTGAAAACAGATTTTCAACAGTAGATTTCGACAATTTGATGTGTGGTCTTCCAATGATGTCAAAAGGCTCAGGAAACTTCTATCCATTGAAAGATAACAAAGATGCAGATAGTTCTATCTTCCATTTAGCAAACTCAAACATTGCTAAAGTGAAAAAATGGAATGTAAATTATTTCAATTCTCAAACTGCTATCTCAGAAACCGAAGGAACTTATATTTGTCCACAAATAGCCCCAGAAACCGAAGTAATCCTTTATGTTAAACAAGGTGAAAGTGTAAAACTTCGTATGGGAGCAAGTTTACCAAATTCATTGATAAGAGTAACTTCTGGTGGAATCGATAACTTAGTAACCGCAGATACTACATTCACCGATTTCCAAACCTTTATCGCTGATGACGCTATTGTAACAATAACTGGATTGTTATCCGCTTTAGATTGTTCTAACAATGGAGACAAAATAACAGGTATAGAAATCAAAAACGCTCATTCTTTGAGATATTTAGATTGTTCTCACAATGCAATTTCTTCTTTAGACTTGTCTCCAGATGCAACAGGTAAGAGAAGTTTGAAATATTTAGATTGTTCTTTCAATAAAATAGCATCTCTTATATTCTATAATGATACATTGTTAGAAACATTGTTGTGTAATAACAATGAAATCAAAGATATTTTCATTGATAACAATAAATATCTCCAAGTAATCAATTGTTCATTCAACAGTATTCCAAGTTTGACCATAAAGAAATTCAATTTCTTAAGAGAATTGTATTGCAATGACAATAATTTAACATTATTGAATATCAATAGCAATATCGCATTAGAAACCTTGCATTGCTTCAATAATAAATTGAAATCATTGAATTGTAACAACAATGTCGCTCTAACCGATGTAAGAGTTTATGGCAACTTGTTTACATTCTCCAAATTCAATGATATAATGTGTTCATTGCCAACAATAGTAGGCACTCAAGCAACATTTGTACCATTGTACAACCCATCAGATATGCTTGCTTATGTATTCGGTAGTGCAAACTCAAATATCGCAACCGAAAAATCTTGGAATGTAATTTACAACGATAATACGACAATCCCTTTCACAACAGGTGATTATATTTGTCCATTTGTAAATAATTCTAATGTAATGACATTGAAAACTAAACAAGGTCGTCAAATCAATTTGAAATTATTGGCAGACACCGCAGAAACTTACGTAAGAGTATCTTGTGGTTCTCTTGATACAACTTTCGCAATCAATGACACTTGGTCAGATGCAATGCCATTCTATGCAGCAGATGATGATATATTGTATATCTATGGAGATGCTTCTGGTTTAGATTGTTCAGAAAATGGTGCTAACATCTCTAATATAGAAGTATTCAATAATGCTAATTTGAAACATTTGAATTGTGCTAAAAATAGTCTTACTCGTTTGAATGTTAGCAAGAATAAACTTCTTGAAACATTAATCTGTAACGACAACATCTTGAAAGCATTAGATGTAAGAGCCAATACTCAATTGAGAACACTTACTTGTTATAGCAATTACTTTACAAGTCAAGCATACAACGAGTTAATGTGTTCTATGCCTATTATTACAGTAGGTAAAGGAAATTTCTATCCAATGTACAATAGCAATAACGATACCGCATTTATGAGTTCAAACTCAACTATCGCTTCAGGAAAATTGTGGAACGTGCTTTATAGCAACAATACCCCAATAGCAAGCACTAATGGTACTTACGCTTGTCCTGTTATCGATACTACAAGCATTATCGCTTTGAACGTTCAAAAAAATCAAGAAATTAAATTCAAATTGAACGCTTCTACTAACAATAGTGCTGTTAATGTTGTAAGCGGTTCTTTAGATACTATAGTTTATGTTGGTCTTAACTCAACAGGTGTAATATCTTACATTTCAGATGCTGATACTATGCATATTTATGGTGATGTTCAATCATTCGATTGTAACTCAAATAATACCAATATCTTAGGCTTGACTGTTGTAAATAATGCTACTTTAGAAAATTTAGTATGCAACGACAACAGTATCAGTAGTTTAGATTTGAGTACAGCAACATCATTAGTGAACTTAACATGTAACAACAACAATATTCTTTCCTTAGACGTAAGCCAAAGCCCAGCGTTGAATACATTGATATGTAATAACAATAGTATTGCAACTTTGGATTTAACTCAAAATACATCTTTGGAATACTTAAATGCTAACGCTAACCGCTTAACATCATTGAACATAGATTACTTAAGCGATTTGAAATCTTTACATTGTGAAGAAAACAATTTAGTAGGCTTCAATTTAAGTACCAATACATCTTTGGAAGAATTGTTCTGCTCTAAAAATAATTTAAATGACTTAGATTTATCTCAAAATGTAAACTTACAAGAAGTATATTGTCAATTCAATACTTTGAACACTTTGACCACAGGCGGAGCAGAGTCTTTGACAATATTACATTGCTATAACAACCTCTTGACAAGTTTAGATTTGAGTACAAATACTAATTTACAAGAAGTTTATTGCTACACCAACAATTTGACAAGTTTGAATGTTAATAACGATAGCGTTTTAAGAATATTAGATTGTTCTTCTAACCAATTAGACCAATTGAACTTGAACTCAAATGTTGCTTTAGAAAACTTGAACTGCAATATAAACAACTTGACATCTATAGATTTAAGTAACAATACCGCATTGACAAACTTGTCATTAAATAAAAACCAATTGACCTCATTGAACCTTATAAACAATGAAGCATTGGTAGAAATCGCTTGCGATAACAACAAATTGAACACTTTAGATGTTACTTTCAATATCGCATTGGAAAAATTATCTTGTAACGACAATCTTTTGGCAAGTTTAGATGTAAGCCGCAATAGAGGTTTGAGATACTTATCTATCTATGGTAACGCATTCACAACCTTAAATTACAACGATGTAATGTGTTCTATGCCATTCTTAGGCAATGAAACAGGTACATTCTACCCATTGTACGATAAAAATGATAACAACTATTCAGAATTTATCGCAACAAATTCAACTCTCGCTAAAAATAAAAATTGGACAGTGAATTATGCAGACAAAAATGTTACTATTCCTAATACAACCGACGAAAATTATGTTTGTCCAGCAAATATGAACCGTTATACAATTTTCGATGTTCCTCAAGGTGGACAAATCAACTTTATGGTTAAAGGTGAAGTTCCAAATACTGCTGTTATGATTGTAGGCGTAAATATCAATGGTAAAAATGATACAACTATAATCGTTGATACCGCTTGGACCAATGTTCTTAACTTTACAACCCTTAGCGATATGGTTGTCGTTTATGGTAACGTTGTAGGTATGCACTGCGAACAAAATGCAGAAAATATTTTAGGCGTTTCTGTTACTAATGACGTTTTAACATATTTGAATTGTAGCGACGATAGCCTCTATACATTGAATGTTGATAAGGCTCCTATGTTAACATATCTATATTGTGCAAACAATAATTTGTCAACCTTGAACGTAAACAACAACCCAGCGTTGATAGAATTAGATTGCCACAATAATGTTATCACTAATCTAAATGTTGATGAAAATGCTCAATTAACATTGTTGAATTGCTCATTCAATAATTTGGATAGTTTAGACGTAAGTCCAACTCCATTGTTAGAAAACTTGAATTGTGCTAACAACAATATCTCTAATTTACTTGTAAAACAAAACTTGAAATTACATACCTTGAATTGTGCTAACAATAATTTGGAAGAACTTGTTGTTGTTCCAAACGTTGAATTGCATACCTTGGATTGTTCAAACAATAATTTACAAGATTTAGATATTACCAACAATAGCCGATTGACCGCGTTGAATTGTAGTTCAAACCAATTGACTTCATTAGACCTCAGTTATAATCCATCTATTGTTAGAGTTGCATGTTTCAACAACTTGTTCTCAACTCAAGCTTTCGATGATTTAATGTGTTCTATGCCTATCGTATCCAATGGTATTGGTTTGTTCTTCCCATTGAACGATACTTACGATAACAATGATAGTTTGTTCAAAGAAGCAAACGCTATTACCGCAATGGCTAAAAATTGGGATGTTGCTTATTATAGTGCATTCGACCCAATCTATACCAATGGTACTTATGTTTGTCCTGCTAATATGAACAATTTTGTTACAATGAATGTTAAACAAAATGAACCTATCGCTATTGATGTAATGTCTAATTTAGCAATCGCTCCTATTAGAGTTATTAGCGGAAGATATGATACTACTATCTATATTAGTAACAATTGGTCTGGTATCATCAACTATACATCAGAAGATACTATTATGACAGTTTATGGTGATTTCATCGCTTTGAATTGTGCAAACAATGCCGATAATATTATCGCTATCGATGCAAGCAATGCTCAAATCACTGAATTGAATTGTGAAAGCAATGCAATCTCTTCATTGATATTACCTCAAAATGCAACTTTGGAATCATTGAATTGTGCAAGTAACCAACTATTGAACTTGAACCTTAACAATAGTTCTGCTCTCGTTGAGTTGAATTGTGCAAACAATACATTGTCAGATTTAGACTTGTCTCAAAATGTTGCTCTTGAAGTATTGGATTGCTCTGGTAACAATTTGGCTATCTTAGATGTTAATAACAATATCGCTTTGAATACATTAATTTGTTACAACAACCCATTTACAACTCAAACATACGACGACTTAATGTGTTCTATGCCATTCGCAGTTAACAATACAGGAAACTTCTTCCCATTGTACGATATCAACGATGTAAACGATACTATATTCAACAATGCTAATGCAAATACTGCAAACATTAAGAATTGGAATGTCGCTTATTTCAGTACAAATGATGTTATCTCTACAATAGGTGTTTGGATTTGTCCTGTTGATACCAATAATTTCATTACTCTTAATGTAACACCAAATGAACCTATCGCTTTCGATATTCATTCACAATTGACTACCGCAGTTAAAATTGTAAATGGATCTTTCGATACAATTGTTTACATAGGTAATACTTGGTATGGTAAAACATCTTATATCGCTGATATGAACACTATAACTATCTATGGTAATGTAGAAAGTTTCGATTGTGCTAACAATACCGAAATATTAAGCATAAATATCAGCAATAATACCGGTTTGGCTTATTTAGATTGTTCTAATAGTGCTCAAACTTCATTGGATTTGTCACAAAATGCTGCTCTTAATGTGTTGAATTGTGCTAACAACAATTTATCAACACTCGATATTAATAACAATATCGCTCTTAAAGAATTGAATTGTGCTAACAATAATTTGGCAGGCTTAACACTTAGTCAAAATACTGCTCTCGAAGTGTTGAATTGTACCGACAACTATCTAACTACTTTAGATGTTGCTGCTAATAACGCTTTGAATACATTGATTTGTTACAACAATCCATTCACAACTCAAGCATTCGACGACCTTATGTGTTCTATGCCAACAGTTGTAAACAACGTAGGTATATTCACTCCATTGTTCGATGATGTTGATGCTAATTATACTCAATTTATGGCAGCCAACTCTTCAATAGCCTTGACCAAAAATTGGAATGTAATTTACGCAAATGCTACAGATGTTCCTGCTACTAATGGTAAGTTCTCTTGTAACTTGAATATGAACCAATTTATTACAGTGGACATCGCTCCTAATGCACGTATCAATATCGGTTTCACAGGAAATTACTTCGATGCAGTTGTTAGAGTAATTTCTGGTACTACAGATACTATTCTATTCCTTGACACTACTTGGACATATCTAACTTTCTTATCAGATGATAATGCTATGATTATCTATGGTGATTTAGAAAAATTTGATTGCTCCAACAATGGTCTTTCTATCAATGCTATCAATGTTGACAACAACACTATCTTGACTTATTTGAATTGTAGCAGTAACAATATTTCAAACTTGAATGTTGCTAATAACACCGCTTTGAATACATTGTTTACAAATTCAACACAATTAAGCAACTTAGATGTTAGCAAAAACTTGGCATTGACTTCCTTGTATTGTAATAACAACAACTTAACAACATTAGATGTTGCTAACAATACTCAATTGGAAATCCTTGCTTGTAACAACAACGCATTGACAAGTTTAGATTTGAGTGCAAATACAGCGTTGAATTACCTCGCTTGCTACGGAAACAATTTCACTTCAAAAGATTATGATTTATTAATGTGCTCTATGAACCAAATTGATTCTGTAATTGGTAAATTCTTCCCATTACGTGCATCTTCAGACCCTAATTACACTCAATTTATGGCAGCAAACTCTAATACTGCAATAAACAAAAATTGGGACGTATTATACTATAGCGTTAATGTAAATATCCCTGAAACAAGAGGTAAATACGATTGTTTCACAGGTTTAGATGAAGTAGAAACAGAACAAATCACCGTTTATCCTAACCCTGCTAATACTACTATCAATATTACAGGTGTTACCGCTGAACATGTTGACATCTACGATATTACAGGTCGTTTGATATTAACAGTTCCAACTAACGGCGATGAAATAGTTACTATCAATGTTTCTGAACTTGCTAAAGGTATGTATTACATTAAAATAGATAATACAACTGCTAAATTTGTTAAACAATAAAAAGAATTTTTTAACATATTTATTCCGAGGGGTGCGATTTCGCACCCCTTTTTATTTTTATTATTGATTTGTATATTTCAAATTATTTATATAAAAAAAAATGCTATCTTTGTAACTTGTATTTACATCTTCGATGAAATTAAGTATCGTTATTGTTAATTACAATGTTGTTCACTTTTTGGAACAATGTTTACAATCTGTCTATGCTGCTCTTGACAACATAGAAGCAGAAGTGTTTGTTGTTGATAATAACTCTATTGACAAATCGGTGGAAATGGTTCAAGAAAAATTTCCGCAAGTTCGTCTAATAGCAAACAAAGAAAATTTAGGGTTTTCTAAGGCAAACAATCAAGCAATACGCTTATCTTGTGGCGAATATGTATTATTGCTCAATCCAGATACAGTGGTAGAATCTGATACCTTCTCAAAAGCAATAGCATTTATGGATAGTCACCCCGAAGGAGGAGGTCTTGGTGTTCGCATGGTGGACGGTCGAGGCGTTTTTCTCCCAGAATCTAAACGCAGTTTACCTATTCCAAGTGTTGCCTTTTATAAAATATTTGGCTTGTCGAAAGTATTCAAAAAATCTAAACGTTTTGGACGTTATCATCTTACTTATTTAGATGAAAACGAAGTCAATGAGGTAGAAGTACTTTCTGGAGCATTTATGTTGTTACGCAAAACAACATTAGATAAAATAGGTCTTCTCGATGAAGATTATTTTATGTACGGTGAAGATATTGACCTTTCGTATAGAATAACACAAGGCGGATACAAAAATTATTATTTTCCCGAAACAAGAATTATTCATTACAAAGGAGAAAGTACAAAAAAAAGTAGTCTCAACTATGTTTTAGTGTTTTATCGAGCAATGCAAATTTTTGCCAAAAAACATTTTTCTCAAAAAAATGCTTTTATTTTCAATCTTATTATCAATGTGGCAATTTGGTTGAGGGCATCATTGTCAATAATAAAACGTATTTTACAAAGATTGATTTTTCCATTTTTAGATTTTCTCTTTATTTATGTAGGAATATTTTTCATTGCTTTGTATTGGCAAAACACAGTATTGGCAACACACGATAGCAGTTTTCCTGATATTTATTTCTATCTTGTTTTGCCACTTTATACATTGATTTGGAGTTTGTCTATTTATTTTTCCAAAGGATACAAAATTCCTATTGCCATATCAAATATTAACAAAGGAATTACTATCGGAACAATCATTCTTTTATTGATTTATTCTCTTTTAAGCGAAGATATTCGATTTTCACGAGCGGTAATTTTGCTTGGAACAGCGTGGACATTTTTCTGCGTAAATATTCTACGATATATTGTTTCTTTTATGAATTTTAAGCAATATCCTGTCGGAGAAAACAATCGTCAAAGAATAATTATCGTTGGAGACGAAACCGAAACAAAACGAGTAGCAACGCTTCTCAATTATACATATCACAAAACAGAATTTATTGGATTTGTTTATCCTCAAGAACAAGAGCCAGATAAAAATTTTATCGGCAATATCAATCAATTAAAAGATATTGTTCATATTTATCGTGTAAGAGAAATAATATTTTGTGGAAAAAATTTCGATGTAAAAACCATTATCAACCTTATGGAAGATATGAACGGTTTGGAATATAAAATAGCCCCCGATGAAAGTTCTTTTATCATTGGAAGCAATTCGGTAAATCTTGCAAGCGGATTTTATACAATGGATATAAATTCTATTGGAAAAAAAGAAAATAGACGAAAAAAACGTTTTGGAGATATTGTTATTGCTATTGTTTTATTGCTCACTTTACCAATAAATATATGGGCAGTTCATCGTAAAAAAATGTATATTCGCAATATTTTTCTTTGTTTGATTGGTAAAAAAACTTGGGTAACCTATTGTCCACTTCTTAAAGAAGATGACCCTCATTTGCCTCCGCTAAAAAAAGGTGTACTTTATCCTAGTGATAATATCAATTTGCAAACATACGACAAAAATTTACTTGTTCAAATAAATAGTTTTTATGCCAAAGACTATCGTTTAACTAACGATATTAGAACAATTATTCATGCTTTTAGTAATTTAGGTAGATAACAATGTATTTATCATGAAAAAATTTTTAAAAATATTCTCAATTGTAATTTTAAGCATTTTTGCTCTTGTTTTTCTTATTTCGTTGATTGCTCCTCCTATTGCTCATCGTTATATAGAAAAACATAGTAAAGACATTTGTGGAAGAATTGTAACAATGGACAAACTTAAAGTAAATCTCTTTACAGGAAAAGCAAAAATTATTGATTTTAAATCATTAGAAGCCAATGATAAAGATACTTTTCTTACTTTTGACACATTATCGGTAAAAATCAATTTATTTCGTTTGTTAGCAAAAGAAGTTTGTATCAATGAAATTCGATTGATAACACCCAATGTGCCTATTTTGCAAGATAGTAGTACATTCAATTTTAGCGATATTATTACTCATTTTAAAAAAGAAGAACCCGATACAACACCGTCTCAATGGGCTATCAATTTGAGAAATATTACCTTGAGAAATGGACATATCATTTACAAAGATATTCCAAGAGAAACAGGTTTCAATATGAAAGAATTATCTTTATTTATTCCGGGAATTTATTTTGGACCACAAAATACCAATGTTGGACTACATCTTAAATTCGATGATGGAGGTGCACTTGGCGTAAAACTTCTTTATGGATTAAATAGCAATACTTTTGATTTAAATATTGATTTACAAAATTTTGCAATCTCTTCGGTGGAGCCTTATCTACAAGAATTTTTAAATATTAACAATCTTGATGGTAAACTTTCAACTCAATTGCAAATTCAAGGAAATACAGAACATCTTACTGATATTGTTGCAATTGGTAATATTCATCTCAATCAAGTACAAGCAAATAATAGTTATGAGGAACAAATAGCCCGTTTTGATGAGTTATCTATTTATATTGATAAAATAGACTTACATTCTAAACAATTTTATTTCGATAGTATAAGCATAAATGGTTTAAATGTTGATTATACTCTTTTAGAAAATAGAAATACATTTTCTAATTTGTTGAAATCACAAGAAGAAACAAGTGAAGAAGTTGTATCAGAATCAGAAAATAATTCAGAATCAAACGATTTGGATTTCGTTATAAATAATTTTTATTTAAACAATGCTTCAGTGTCTTACACCGATGCAACACTTGCTCATAAAGTAGAAATTCCAATAAACAATATCAATATTAAAGGAGAAAATATTAATTTGGAGACATTAACAAAAATTGGTATTACCGCAAATTTCAACAATGGAGGAAAAATCATAGCCAATTGGAAAGGTTTACTTTCTACCAATTGGGATTCTCATAATTTAATGGTTCATATTTCCAATTTCAATCTTTCTCAAGTATCTCCATATTGTGAACATTACTTTGGTTATCCTATCAGCGATGGTATTTTTGCTTTTTCAAGTGTATTCAAAATAAAAAATTCTAATTTAACAAGTACTAACGAAATAGATATTCATAATTGTACAATAGAACGTAAACTTAAAGACATTAATCCTGAATACAATATTCCATTACGTGCAGGTATTTTTGTCCTTGAAGATAGAAATAAAAATATTCAATTTGCATTGCCTATTTCTGGAAAAGTTACTTCTCCAGAATTTTCATTCCGTAAATTGATTTTCAAAGCCTTTTTGAATTTAATTGTAAAAGTTGCAACGGCTCCTATCGATTTATTATCCAATACTTTTGGTCTTGTCGCTGATGATTTTAAAGATATTTCGTACAATGTATTCGACCATGATTTTTCTTCAGAACAATATGAACAACTCAAAAATATTGCTCTTTCTTTACAAGATAAAGAAAATCTTTCTTTGGTTGTTGACCATTTTGTCAATACAGAACAAGCCACAAAAGACCTTGCTTTGTTTTTAGCGAAACAAAATTATTATTTTAGTTTGTATCCTGAAAAAAATAAACAAAATATTAATGCTGAAGATATTAAAATTATTTCTCAAATCAAAAACGATAACAATGATTTTATTACTTATTTGAACAATGTTTCAAAAACAGAAGGAGATATTTATCAAAAAGCATTTGCATTGCATTCTCACGAACAACTATACAGTTTTGTACAACGTGGTATTGAAAACAAAGAGCTAATTATGAAAAACTTTTTTTATGAAACATACAAATTTTCAACAGATAAAATAAGTTTTAATACGATTTCTAACGAAGAAAATACAAATAATAAATCTATAAAAAATACATTTAAATTTACGGTAAACAATACACCTACCGACGAAATTATTGACTCTGGAAAAGAATAAAAATGGATTTTGCAAAAATAATAGCACAAGAACTGAACCTTCAAGAAATTCATGTAAAGAATGTTCTTGATTTACTTGCCGATAACGCTACAATTCCATTTATTGCACGTTATCGCAAAGAAGTAACTGGCAGTATGGATGAAGTTAAAATTACTGCTATCAGAGATAGGTTTAAACAACTGATGGATATAGAAAATCGTCGAGTTGTTATCATTAATTCTATTCACGAACAAGGGAAACTTACCCCAGAATTAAGAGCCAAAATAGAAAATGCTCTTACTTTGTCAGAATTAGAAGATATTTATCTTCCATACAAACCAAAACGTAAAACAAGAGCAAGTATCGCACGACAAAAAGGATTGGAACCTTTAGCCATAGAAATCTACAAACAAAAAAATATCAATGTAGAGCAATTGGCTCAACAATTTGTTGATACTGAAAAAAATGTCAATTCTGTTGAGGAGGCTCTCAGTGGTGCAAGAGATATTATTGCCGAAAATATTTGTGAAGATGAATTTACAAGGTCGAAATTGCGTAAATTGTTTTCTTCAAAAGGAGAAATTTCATCAAAAATAATTGCAGGAAAAGAAGAAGAAGGTGAAAAATATACTATCTATTTCAATAATAATGAATTGCTAAAAAAAGTTTCTTCGCATCGTATTCTTGCAATGTTTCGTGGGGAAGAAGAAGGTTTTCTTAAACTTAAAATTGCTCCCGACGAAATTACGGCATTAGAACTTATTGATAGTATTCATCTAAAAGGAGATAATGCAGCAACAGACCAAGTGGCAGACGCTATCGAAGATGCTTATCATCGCTTGCTACAACCTCAAATGGAAACCGAAATGCGACAACAAGCAAAAGAAAAAGCTGACGAAGAAGCAATTCGCGTTTTTTCTAATAATGTTCGTCAACTTTTATTGGCTCCGCCTTTGGGTGAAAAAGTTATTATGGCTATAGACCCCGGTTTTCGTACTGGTTGCAAAGTAGTAGTTTTGAATCAACATGGAGAACTTTTAGAACATACTGCAATATTTCCTCATCCTCCTCAAGTTGAAGTTTTTCAAGCCAATGCTACCGTTCGTGAATTGGCAAAAAAATATGCTGTCGAAGCAATCGCTATCGGTAACGGAACGGCAGGAAGAGAAACCGAAGATTTTATTAAACACGTTGATTTTGAACAAAAACCTATTATTGTTATGGTCAACGAAAATGGGGCTTCTGTTTATTCTGCCTCCGAAATTGCTCGAGAAGAATTTCCTAATCACGATATTACAGTTAGAGGTGCTGTTTCTATCGGTCGCCGATTAATAGACCCTCTTTCTGAATTGATAAAAATAGACCCAAAATCTATTGGTGTTGGACAATATCAACACGATGTGAATCAAAAAAAATTGCAAGAATGTCTAACAGAAACAGTTTCCAGTTGCGTAAATGCTGTTGGTGTTGAAATTAATACGGCAAGTAAAGAATTGTTGGCATACGTTTCTGGTATTGGTCCTGTGTTAGCAAAAAATATTATTGATTATCGTTGTGAAAATGGTGCTTTTCGTTCAAAATCGGAACTAAAAAAAGTAAAACGATTTGGAGATAAAGCATTTGAACAGGCTGCAGGCTTTTTGCGTATCGCTGGAGCAAAAAATCCATTAGATACTTCTGCTGTTCACCCTGAAAGTTATTACGTTGTAGAAAAAATGGCAACTTCGGTACATTGTACTATTGGTGAACTTATAAAAAATAAAGAACTCCGACAACAAGTTAAACTATCTGATTTTGTTTCTGATACAATCGGTATGCCAACTTTAACCGACATTATGAGCGAATTAGATAAGCCCGGAAGAGACCCTCGACAACAATTCAATCTTTTTGAATTTGACAATTCTATTCGTGATATTAGCGACCTTAAAATTGGTATGATTTTACAAGGTGTTGTTGTAAATATTGCCGCATTTGGTTGTTTTGTAGATATTGGGGTTCATCAAGAAGGATTGTTGCATGTGAGCAAAATGGGGAAAAAATTTATTAAAGACCCTCATCAAATAATGAAAATCAATCAGAAAATTAAAGTTCGTATTGATGATGTTGATGAACGAAGAAAACGTATTTCTTTATCAAGAGTTTTTGATGATGAGGAGATAAAAAAATAGAATTAAAGATTTCTTATTGTCGCAATTTTGGATATTGATTTTCTCCAAAAACTAAAAGTATCATATCATTACATCCTGTTATCGTTTCATGATATGTGCGACTATTGCATATTGTATGTAATCTTGTAAAGGATTTAAACAAAATAATTACAGTTCTTTTTTTATCTTTGTCTTCATTTGCCCATGTTGTTAAAAGGTCATTTGGAGTAAAAGCGATTAGTTCATATTGTATTTTCTCGCAATTGTATTTGTCTTTCATTTTTGCGGATGGTTCGTATGTGTATTTTTGCAATAATGGAGTATTGAAATATGTATTTATATGATAATTAATATTATAAATACCTGTATGATTAAGAGAAGATTTCTTTTTATTTCCATCTAATACTTCAAAATGTGTCGAAATAAAATTTTTATCTTTCACAATATTTGTATTTGTAACGGTTCCATATACAAACTCATACCAATAAGCATAGAAAGAAATAAATTGATTTTTTGTAAGAAAATCACAAGCGTCTATAAATCCTCCTGATTTAATTTTATTTTTCTGTGAATCAAATATATAAATAGAATCTTTTTCCATTATCACCTGAATAGAATCTTCAATTGTAAGTGCAATCTGAGGCAATAAACAATCATAATTTGGCCAGCGAGAAAATTCCATTTGACAATTATACTCTTTAGGTTGTGCGGTTTTGTCCTGCCAAAGAGATAATTTAAATTTTATTGTTCCAGAACTAATATCATAAGAAGCCTCTTTTAATGGTTTGTCAATATATTTTTCATAACGAAATCTGTCTATCATTCGTGATTTTTTCTGTTTATTTTCATTGGCAAACGTAGATGATAAACCTAAAATTATAACCAAAATAGTTAGTACCTTATTCATTTTTTTATTTTTTTTGCAAAAATACAATTTTTTTATGAATTGTGTTTTTCGAGAAAGGGGTCTTCAACGTTGGTGTATTCGGACATAAGCAATGTACAATTAATACTATTCTTCGGCATCGATTTTATTTTCAATTCGAAGTTTTGCTGATTCCAATGATTTTTGAATTTGACGCAGCAGAACCTCTCTTGGCGGTAGTTCGGTCATATATCGGGCGACCTTGATTCCAGACTTGTCGAGTTGCAGAAGTTCAATCTGTTCTTCGCCGCCTTCAGTGCAGAGCAACAAGCCAAGCGGTGTTTCCTCGCCTGGTTCCATCTCGTTTTGCTCCAGCCAACGCAGATAAAGTTCCATCTGACCCTTGTATTGAGCCTTGAATCTGCCAAGCTTCAAATCGATAGCAATCAAACGGTGCAGACGACGATGATAGAACAACAAATCAAGATAAAAGTCTTCCCCGTCGATAATCATCCGTTTCTGACGAGCGACAAAACTGAAGCCGTTGCCCAACTCAATGATAAACTGCTCCAAATGAGTCACAAGACTGTCTTCCAAACTCTTCTCGCTGTACATTCCTTTCAAACCTGTGAATTCAAGGAAGTAGGGGCTTTTGAAAACCAAATCGGGCGAGAGTACATTTTCATCGCGCAGTTGCGAAAGTTCTTGCTTGATAAGTGTATCGGGCTTGCTGCTGATGGCTGTGCGCTCGTAGAGCATACCGTCGATTTTCTCCTGAAGCGTTCTCACACTCCATTTTTCCGATGCTGCCATCGTAATATAAAATTCACGTTGCAATTCGTCTTTGATTGTCATAACTATCAAGAAATGAGACCACGACAATTTTGACAACAGTGTTGACACAATTTGAAAGTCGGGGAAGATTTCCGCAAACTGCATCATTCGGCGGATTGTTCTCTCTTCAAATCCTTTCTTTCCATATTCTTCTTGCAATTGTCGAGACACTGTCGCGACTATCTGCTTTCCGTACTCAGCTCGTTGGTTGCCAAGTACTTCGCGGTTGATGCGCTCGCCAATGTGCCAGTACATCATAGTTAGTTCGCTGTTGACCGTTGCGGCCACACACCCACGTGCCTGCTCTATAATCTGCCGCAAATCTTCTACCAAAGATTTTGACAACAGCGGTGACACAATTTTATTATCAGAGTCTATTGGGTTCATTTTTCTGATTTACATTTTATTCTCTTCTTTCACTTTGCAAAATTACACTTTTCAGATGAAATGAAATTTTCGAGAAAGGGGTGTTCAACGTTGGTGTATTCAGACATGTAATTATGACTTTTCAATTTTATCTTTTGTTTGTTCTACAATACTTGTTGCATCAGAATCATATAATGGTTTTTGAAATATTTCTTCAAAAGCGTTTTGAAACTCTTCTTTCAGCCTCATTTCTTTGAATATCTCCCATGTGGCATAAGCCACTTCATTCATAATATCACTAGTATTTCCAATAGTTTTCATAGACTTTACAACATTTTCAATATCATCTTCTAATGCGTATTTAGCAACGAGGATGTCTTCTTTTGTCTCACTAAAGTCATATTTGCCTATTATTTCTATACACTTTTTATTATCCCCTTTCCATTTATATGCTTGGGCATAGTTCAAAATAAAATACTTTTCATCTAGTTTATTGCTGTGCTTAGTGGTATTATCTGTAGCAAATTGTGATAATCTGATAGAAATATCATACTTTCCTTCACAAATTGTTTCATATATTACGTTATTCAATACACTATCTATCTCTCCTAACAATTGTTCTCCCAACACCACTCTTGAAATAACTTGTGACAACATAACACCCATACAAAAAAATACATAGAATGCATGATAGAAATACTCTTCATCCACCTTCAACATGGAGCCAATTGGCATATCAAAGCTTTTATTAGCTTTTTTACATTCGCTAATGTATTGCGAAGACACAACCCCTTTGCTATGAACAAACAAATTTCGACGCTGTGTCATTTCAATAAAATCTCCCCAAAAATCAACTTTGTCTAACGAGACATCACCTATTAATTTACTTAAAGTTTTGATTTGTTCAGAATGAGAATCTCTCAGCACAGAATCAATCCTATCATTAATGAATTTTTCTTTGATTTTCTCAATATCACCTATCTGAAGCACTTCTCTAAAAGATATTTGACTTTCAGATTCTAACAATTTGTTTTCAGAATACAAATATATAAATTTAATCAATTGTGCTATAAGCACATCAAATTGAGAAACGATAGAAATAAAAAGACTTTGAGGTAATATGTTAGACGCTTGTTCCGAGCGTTCTATATCTTTGCTAAAAGTTTTGTACCTTTTGATATAACTTGGCTTGTTTCTAAGCTTATTAAAGAAATCTTCAGAATTCGCAGGTTTCAAATTAAATATGAAAGAGTCCATACTTTTATTTGCAGTATTCTTCTTTTGCGTCAAAATAGTGCTTATTTCCGAAAAAGAATCGTTTATGCAACAAATTGCAGTAATGTACTCTGTTATTATGTTGTCTAAGAATTCGACTCGTTTGTCACTTACTCCGTTCATATCTTTAATAAAATTAATACTCAATTATTTGCTAACTAACCTCTTTATCTTGCGATATCTTTCTAAAAAAGATACTCAATGTTGATATATTTGGGCAACGTAATCTTTTTTCACTTCAACCCCTATAATTATTCATAAATAAGCGAATTTGTTTCAAAGATTTATCAACATCATCCTCAACATTTGGAAAGTTTTGAATTTTATAGAACATCGCCCACATTTTAAACAATTTATCCACTAACACCGAATACTTGTAATTATCAAAACCAACTTGATCAAGAATGGAAAAAATTCTGTCACTTTCTTTAGGGTGAACACCATCATCTTCCATTTTAGGGTTCAACATCAATAAGGAAAATAATGCACAAAGAATCCCAATATTTGCAGAAAATAATTCCCTGCCTTTTAAATCATTATAAATATTCCAAAACGCAGCATAGTCAGCATTTTCCTCATCCTGTATTTCTTGCTCATCTTTATCAAGATGCCCTAATTCGAAATGAGACAATTCATGCAAAAGAATAAAAGATATTCCATAACAATAAACGGAATTTACTAATTGTTCATATAGGCCATTGATGTTTATCTTATTAAAATCAGCCATGTTGATAGTACTATTGGGATCAAGCAAAGAACCAGCAAGACTAAAATCGTCTTTAATGCTTTTCTCAAACTCACTTTTTTCTAAAAGTTGAACGGTTCTTTTCAAATATTCATAATACTGGTTGAAATCAACCCCATATCTATTTGCTAACACTTTTAAAACTTCTGGATTCTTTATAAGATATTTTGTGCTTTTATTATATGTAGCAACATCAATGTTGTTTTTATAACATTCTTCTTGTATTATATTAAAATCAATTTGTTTTAAAGCAATATCATCAATAAGCCATAAAAACTGACAAAACGCTGAAGACAAATATACTTGTGCATTATTACCATTTCCGTTAATATATGCAACATCCGAGATATGAGAACATTCGTCAATATATTTTATTTCATTATGAAGTCCTTTTAGTACATTTGTTTTAATATCAGCACTTACAATCTTTTGTAAAATACGTGTGATATTTCCATCTAATTTGTGAATCGGATACATTTTTACATCATTTAAATTCATAATTCCATATTATTCTTCCAACAACCTCTCCATCAACCCCTTCATCACCTTCTCATATTTTTCCAAAACCATTTCTTCCGCCGCTATTTTCGTATTAATTTTCAAAATATCTATAGTTGTGATTTATTGTTTGTTAAATACAAGTCTGTTAATTTTTATTTTGCAAAAATACAATTTTTTAATAAAATATAGTTATCTTTATTTAAATATTTTTTTATATCTTTGCAGAAAAACGAATGCAGAATTTGGCAAATAGGCTTCGGCACCCAATTTTTAAGCACATCTCTCAAGTGAGTTGTGAACTTAATATAGACGCTTACGTAGTAGGCGGATTTGTTCGAGATATATTCTTGCACAGAAATAACAATGACATAGATATAGTTGTTATAGGAAAAGGTATAGAATTTGCATTAGCAGTAGCGGAAAAGGTAGGGCTACACAAAGAACAAGTGTCTTTTTTTAAAAATTTTGGCACAGCAATGTTTCATTATCAAGGAGCCGAAATAGAATTTGTAGGAGCAAGAAAAGAATCATATTCCCACAATTCCCGCAATCCGCAAGTAGAACAAGGCACCCTTACCGATGACCAAAATCGACGGGATTTTACGATTAACGCAATGGCAATTTCTTTAACACAAGACCATTATGGAGAATTGATAGACCCATTCAATGGCATAGAGGATTTACAACGTAAGATTATTCGTACCCCTCTCGACCCAGCGATAACCTTTTCCGATGACCCTTTGCGTATCATGAGAGCGATACGATTTGCAACACAATTGCATTTTACAATAGCCCCAGAATCTTTCAAAGGAATTTTACAAGTTGCCGATAGAATAGATATTGTCTCCAAAGAACGTATTTCAGATGAATTACGTAAAATAATGCTTTCATCAAAACCATCTATAGGCTATATGCTTATGGATAAATGTAATATTTTACAAAGAATTTTACCATGGATTTCGCAATTAAAAGGTGTTGATGTTATTGATGGACAAGGACATAAAGAAATATTCAATCACACTATGGAAGTTTTGGACAAAGTTGCCATAAATAGTAACAATTTATGGTTACGATGGGCAGCACTATTGCACGATGTAGGTAAACCAGTTACAAAAAAATACATAAAAGGGATAGGTTGGAGTTTTCATCAACATGAATTTATAGGTTCTAAAATGGTTGTTAAAATTTTTCGTAGTTTAAAGTTACCACTTAACGAAAAATTGGATTATGTTAAAAAACTTGTTTCATTGCATTTACGACCTATCGCTTTGGTAGAAGAAGAAGTTACCGATTCCGCAATACGTCGTCTTCTTTTTGATGCAGGAGATGATATAGATGATTTAATGTTACTTTGTGAAGCCGATATTACTTCAAAAAATCAAACAAAAGTATTAAAATACTTAAAAAATTTTGAACTTGTTCGGCAAAAAATGAAAGAAATAGAGGAAAAAGACCGTATTCGTAATTTTCAGCCACCTATTAGTGGCGAATTGATTATGCAACTATTCAATTTACCTCCTTGTAAAGAAGTAGGGATTATAAAAAATGCTATTCGAGAGGCAATTTTAGATGGAATTATTGAAAATCAATATGATAGTTGTTATCAATTTATGCTTCAAGAGGCAAAAAAATTAGGACTAAATCCTAAAAATTGATATTTACAAAAATAATATTTATTCATGCAATATTGTTTGTAAAACTTCCAAAGATTGTAATCCCGACAAATCTATGATATGAATAGTATAATATTCTATAAGTAAATTCAACAATGCGTTACGAACAACAAAAGGAGCAATTGTAGGCGTTTGAGGAAACAAAGGTTCTTGCATTAACGCATATAAGTATTGTGCAACTTGAACATTTATATCTTCAGAAAATTTGTCATTTTTTTGCATTGAATTAGTTACAGCAATTGTTTTTTTTGTTACAAAGTTAGCCGACAACACATCAAAAATACAGCCTTCTTGATAATTATCTTTTGGAGCAGAACCCATTTGTATGGCACAATGAATCAAAAAACGCAAATGAAAATCTTGTAAATAAGGAGAATTATAAAATTGGTGTAATGTATTAAAAACAAAATCAAATAATTCGGAATCTTCGCCAGCATTGCCCAACAATTTATAAAGTATTTCATTAAGAAACATATTAATGGTTGCTTTTGGCAATTGATAATCACTTATTGCTACCGAATTTAAATATTGTACATCTCGCAGAAAACTTAAAGATGTTCCTTGTCGTTTTTCACTGCAAAATTGTACTAAAGTCATTGGCTGTAAGGCATCGTGTGTGTTTTTGGACTTCCGAAAACACATATAAGAATTACTTCCAGTTTCTGTGTAAATTTTTACGATATTTTTGTTATCCGTATAAGCAATTCTTTGTAAAACAATACCTTTAACCTTTTCAATCATAATTAGTTACCATAACCAAATTTTTTCAATCTACTATCATCGTTACGCCAATTTTTTTGCACTTTCAAACTTAACGATAAATATACTTTGCTTTCAATAAATTCTTCTATTGCCAATCTTGCTTGAATTCCTAACTCTTTTATTGCAAGCCCTTTATGTCCAAGTATTATTGCTTTTTGACTTTCTCTTTCAACATAAATCATTGCATCTATATGAACAAAATTGGGTTGTTCTTTATAAGCGGTAACTTCCACTTCTACACTGTATGGAATTTCTTTTTTGTAAAGCAATAATATTTTTTCACGAATAATTTCCGAAACAAAAAATCGCATTGACCTATCGGTAAGTTCATCTTTATCGAAATAAGGTGGAGCGTATGGCAATAAATCTACAACGGAATCTACTACCGACAAAACATTTGTTCGTTCAAGAGCAGAAATACAACAAGTAGTATTCGGTTTCAACAAATTTTCCCAATATTGTTTGGTAACAACAATTTGTTCTTCACTAAATTTATCTATTTTGTTGATTATTAATACTATTTTTGTTTTTGCTTGCAAAATAGTATTGATAACATTTTCATTGTATTTTGTTTCACCAACTTCAACCATATAAAGCAAAATATCACTATCTTGAAGAGCCAATTCTACATATTGCATCATATATTCTTGCATTTTGTAGTTTGGTTCCAAAACACCGGGAGTGTCTGAATAAACAATTTGAAAATCTTCTCCATTGACAATTCCCATAATACGATGTCTTGTTGTCTGTGCTTTTGCTGAAATTATAGATAATTTTTCCCCAACTAAAGTATTCATCAATGTTGATTTACCTACATTGGGATTGCCCAAAAGACTAACAAAACCTGCTTTATGCTTTTCTGTTATTTCCATTTAATAGTTGATTTTATCGTTTGACATTTTCCATAAATCGAAAGGTTTTTCACTATCCGTATCATTGTAATGAACCGTTTCAAGATGCCTTTCGATATAAGGCAATGTTATTTCATTGTAAATAAAAGCATCGTCAAAACCTGCTTTTGCTGCTTGATGTTTATTTGCTGCAAAAATAAGTCGTGATGGTCTTGCCCAATAAATAGCACCCAAACACATTGGACATGGTTCACAACTCGAATAAATAGTGCAACCTTCCAATTGAAAACTATTTAATTGATTACAAGCATTTCTTATTGCTGTGATTTCTGCATGTGCAGTAGGGTCATTGCTTGTTGTTACTATATTTGTTCCTTCGGCAATGATTTCATTTCCCTTTGTGACAATAGCAGCAAAAGGACCACCTTTTTTCTCTTGGACATTTTGCAATGCCAATAGAATGGTCTTTTTTATAAATAATCTATCTCTTTCTTCTTGTAACATATTTTGCAAAATTAGCATTTTTTTGTAAAAAAACGAAAAATATATTTTGAAAATTGTAAAAAAGGAAAAAATACAAATTTCTACTTTTTGAAACGATTTTTTTTATAACTTTGCTTGTTGAATTTATATATTTTTTAGGGAATAATTGGAAAATAAAAAAATAAATGATAATTTTGTAAAAAAAAATAAAGAAGAAAGTTTATTAAAATAGTTGATAAAAAAAATACAATATGAATAAAAGAACGATGCGTAAATTAATTTATTTTTCCGTATTTCAATTTGTTGTTTGGACAACTCAAGCACAAGTAAATGATGATTTTTCAGATGGAGATTTTATCAATAATCCAACATGGATAGGAACAACTGCAGATTTTGAAGTAAATACAAACAAAGAGTTACAATTGTCTGCCTCTGCAGCAGGAAAATCTTATTTATCAACATCGTCAACTTTTTTAGAGGGAAATGTAGAATGGCAATTCCGAATTAAACAAACTTTTTCCCCATCAGACAATAATTATAGTCGTTTTTATCTTGTATCAGATACGAATAATTTGCTAATTGATTCAATATCAGGATATTATTTGCGTTTTGGAGAAAATGGTAGCAACGATGCCATTAAATTGTATTGTCAAAATGGAACAACACATACACTTTTGGCTTCTGACCCAGCGGCACGTATCGCTTCTTCTTTCGATTTGAAAATAAAAATCGTACGAGATACAAATGCTTTATGGACAGTGTTCTCCTCATCTGTAGAAACAGATAATTGGGAAGAAGAATTTTCTTGTTATGATTCTACTTTTCTTACATCAACTCATATAGGATTAGTTTGTGTTTATACCGCATCAAATGCAAAAAAATTCTTCTTCGATGATATCTATTATGGGGCTATTGTCTATGATACAATTCCACCTTTGGTAAATCAATTGCAAATAGATAAAGAAAATCGTCAACAAATAGGATTAGAATTTACAGAGCCAATAAATACACAATTGTTAACTACTAATAATTTTCATCTTTTTTCTGTAGGGAATCCAGATAGTATAGTCGTTGATAGTAACAATACTCAACAAATACAATTAATATTTTTTCAGCCATTGCCTATCAATAATATTCTAACTTTACAAGTAACCAATATATCGGATATAGCAGGAAATATTTTGCAAGATACAAGTTTAGATTTTATGTATTATTTTCCTTCAATGTTTGACGTGTTGATAAATGAAATAATGGCAAAACCCTCCCCAATGGTAGAATTACCTAATTATGAATATATTGAGTTATATAACAGACAAAATTTTCCCATAAATTTAAATGGTTGGAAATTGCAAATAGGTAAAACAACAAAAATATTTTCAGATGTAACTATTGCCGCCAATGATTATTTACTGGTAGTGTCTCATACAGCAAAATCAGCATACGAACATTATGGCAATGTATATAGTTTTTCAAGTTTTCAAATTACAGATGCAGGACAACAACTTATCTTATGGGACGATAACGAGCAATTGATTTCAGAGATTGAATTTACAGATACTTGGTATGCCGACAATGTGAAAAAAAATGGTGGATGGTCTTTGGAAATGATAGATTGGAACAATCCTTGTGGAGAAGAAAATAATTGGACAGCATCAAAAGCAAAAGCAGGAGGGACACCATGTCAACAAAATTCCGTAGCAACAATTGCTCCCGATAATATTGCTCCTACAATAGAAAACATTTTTATTGTTGCTGATACTTTACTTACTTTGTGTTTCAATGAGAAAATTTTGGATACCAATAGATTAAGTTGTCAAGTTTATACGATTACCGATAATAATATTAAATCTGTTAATGTTATAGATAACAATTGGAAACAAGTAGAATTAATATTGTCAACACCATTGTTAGAAGGAAAAACATATAGGCTAACAATTAACGATACAATATTTGATTGTGTTGGTAATCAAATACTTGTTCCAACTTCGTTTGTTTTTGTTTATCCAAAAAAAATAAGTCGTGCTAATGATATTGTTATCAATGAAGTTTTGTTTAATCCAAATAATGAAGGTGTAGATTTTGTAGAAATATACAATCCTAATAATAAACCAATAAGTTTAAAAGGATTGCGTTTATCAAATATAAATACGAAAGGACAAATAGATACAGGAAAAATTGTAGATTTAAATGGAAGATATATAGAAGCAAATCAGTATTTGGTGCTTTCAACATCAACACAAATAGTGCAATCGCAATATAATTGTCCGTACCCAGAAAATTTTTTGGAAATGTCTTCAATTCCTGCTTATAATAACACTTCAGGAACAGTAATATTATTATATGAAGGTAGTATTATAGATAGATTTGATTATACAGAAACTATGCATTATTCAATGCTGAAAACAACAGAAGGGGTAAGTTTAGAACGTATCAATCACAATCGTCCAACTCAAGATGCTTCTAATTGGCATTCAGCAGCAGCAACAGTTGGCTTTGCAACTCCCGGATATAAAAATTCTGTCTTCTCTGAAAATATAGATAATAATGATATTATAACTATTAGCCCAGAAATTTTTTCTCCTGACAACGATGGTTACAATGATATTTTGCAGATAAAATATGCTTTTGCAAATGCTGACAATAGAGTAAGTGTTGATATTTATAATATTTATGGACAAAAAATTCATAATTTAGTGAATAATGAACTTTGTGGTACAGAAGGTTATTTTACATGGGACGGAACCATAGAAAATAATGTTAAAACTTCAATTGGAAACTATATTATAATTATATCGTATTGGGATACAGCAGGAAAAGTGTATAAAATAAAAAAAAGTTGTACTATAGCAATTAAATTTTAAAAAAAATTTTTTGTTATATCAAAAAAAAACGTACCTTTGCAAATTGAAAAGTAAAAATAAATAGAATAAAAATGTTTTATAAATATGAAAAAGTTGTTAATTTTTAATCTGATTGTTATCGGAATGATAAGTGCAAATGTTGCACAAATTAGAATAGAAGAAAAGATAAATTCTTCTACAGTGATGAAATATCAAAAATCTGCCACAGAATGGGATATAGTGGCAAGTGGTACAATAACTCCAAAACCAAATTTCTCAACAGGGTTCGTATATCATATAACAGATTCTTCTTCAACTGTTTATGCAATAGGAGGTACTAGCGGGAAATTATACACAATTAATCCAGTATCTCAAAAAAATATCGACTCTGTCCAAATTAAGGGACTTGTTGCTCATAAAATTATAGGTATGCAAGCAATGGACATTACAAGTGATGGTCAATATTTGTATGTAGCCAACTTTACAGATACTATTTTTAGAATCAACTTAGAAACAAAATCAGTAGATTCTTTGATGATACTTACCAAAGGAACAAGTGCAAGAGGAATTGCTTATGCTCCCGATGCAGACAATGGTCAAGGTGGTTTTTGGGTTTTAGGAGGAAGTTCTTCAACACTAGAAACAAGTAATTTGAATTTATATAGTCGTAGTCTTACAAAACTGAAAAGTATTAATTTGTCTTCATTGAATTATGAAGGAATAGAAACATGTTGGGTAATGGATTATGATACCATTTCAGAAGGAGGTCCATATTTGTGGTTGTTGAACAGATATCCTCAAGATATGCTTAAAATAAATGTTGCAACAGGTAAAATTGTCGCTCCTATCCATTCTGTTGGAAAAGATAAACCAGAATGGATAAATAATTATGCTTATGCTATTTATATTTGTCCTAATTTATTAGTTAATGGTGTACAAAAAAATGTATTAGGTGTAGGTTTTCCTGCAAATTGTCATATTTTGTATGATTTAGATGCTATGCAAATGGATTCTACTGCTGTTGAAATTACAGCAGTAGAAATGGAAAGATTTCAAAAAATTAATACAACAACCTCAGTATCTATATTGACAAAAATGGAAGGAGTAAATCCAATTACTTCTTGTAAAATGTTGTACGAAATAGAGGGAACAATAAAAAGTTGTTCTTTATCGAATATTGCTATAAATAGTTATACTAAAGAGGTTAAATTAACAAGTACAGAACAATTGACAATCCCTTCAGAAACAGGAGAATACACACTAAAAGTATGGTTAGATTCGTTAAATGATATTGACGGGACAACAACTGATACGATTTATTTTACTATTGTTGCTTACGACCAAATAGTTCCAAGAGTTGTCTTGCACGAAGGTTTTACCGCATCAACTTGCTCCCCTTGTAAAGTGGGAAATGCTAATTTATCAAGAATATTTAATACTTTAGGAAGTGAAGATTATGTATGTATTAAATATCAAATGAATTGGCCGAATCCCGGAGACCCATATTTTACCCCAGAAGCACAAACCAGAAGAACATATTACGGAATAAGTTCTGTTCCTAGTTTGAAAGTAGATGGAAGTGGTGAAGAATTTGGCAATGACCCAAGAAATTATAATATTAATATTTTTAGAGCCAAAGCCGAAGTTCCTGCATTTGTTGATATGAAAGCAACATTTACTTATAATGGAGAAAAATCATATAAAATAGACTTGGAAATCAATCCATTATACTCATACCCTAAAGGTCATGTTTTGTTTGTTGCCTTAGTAGAAAGAGAAACTCACAACAATAGACACCCACAAGCGGTTTCTTTGACTAATAAACAATTATATACTCAAGGTTGGGATACTGTATGGCATCATGTTATGAAAAAAATGGTTTCTTCAACAAGTGGAGATGCTATTACTTTGGAGAAAGGAACATCTGTTACAAAAACTTATGAATATGTATTTCCCGGTTCGTATCGTTTGCCCACAAGTGCAAGTTCTCCTATTAATATACGAACAGAACATTCTGTAGAAAATTTTAATAACATTTATGCCGTTTATTGGATACAAAATACAAGTACAAAAGAAATTCTTCAAGCAGGAAAAGTAGGTGCCGCTTCCTCAATAAAAGAAAAAATGAAAATAGGAAATATTGAAATATATCCAAATCCAGCAAAAGATATGCTTACGATTCAATCGGAAGAAAATATACAAGAAGTCAACATTTACAATGTAATGGGACAAAAAGTAAAAGATTTGCATGTTAGCACAAATCATATTTCTGTGGATATAGCAAATTTATCTAAAGGTATGTATATCATACAAATAACAACACAAAATGGAAAAAGTGTTAAAAAGTTTATAAAAGAATAAAAATATTTTTTTAACAAAAAGAGCAAGATATGGTTTAAATTATATCTTGCTTTTTTTGTTGGTATGGAGTAATATTGTCAGAAAAATGTTACTTTTGCAAAAAAATAAGATGAATACAATAGTAGATAATTTACAAACGATAAAAGCACAATTGTATGAAAATGTACAATTGATTGCTGTATCAAAATTGAAGTCGGAAGAAGAAATTATGCAGGCATACCAAGCCGGACAACGACTATTTGGAGAAAATTATGTCCAAGAATTATCACAAAAATATACAAATTTACCTAAAGATATTCTTTGGCATCATATTGGACATTTGCAAAGTAATAAAATAAAATATATTATTCCATTTGTTGCTTGTATTCAAGGTATTGATAGCGAAAAATTGCTTCAAGAAGTCAACAAACAAGCAGCAAAACACAAAAGAATTGTAGATGTTTTATTACAATTTCATATTGCTCAAGAAGAAACAAAATTTGGTTTTGATATGCAAGAAGCAATATCAATGCTTGAAAATGAGAACTTTAAAAATTTAACATCTGTTAGAATTTGTGGCGTTATGGGAATGGCAACATTTACTGACAATAAAGAAATGGTAAGAAAAGAATTTCGTTTGTTGAAAAATTATTTTGATATGCTAAAAGAAAAATATTTTGCTCAAAATGAATATTTTTCACAAATTAGTATGGGAATGACCGACGATTTTGATGTTGCTATGCAAGAAGGTTCTACAATGGTAAGAATTGGAAGTGCAATTTTTGGAAAAAGGATTTACAAAAACTTATAATTATGATAAATTTTGAACAAAAAATAAAAGAAGCAGTACAAAGTGTTGTATTTGAAGTATATAATCAAAATATAGATGAAAGTTTATTACAAATAAACAAAACAAGAGAAGAATTTGAAGGGGATTTTACCATAGTAATTTTTCCATTAGTAAAAATAGTTCGATTGTCACCAGAAGCAACGGCAAATCAAATTGGTACAGCATTAATGGAAAAATTACCATTTGTTGAAAGTTTCAATGTTGTAAAAGGTTTTTTAAATCTTTCTTTGACTCCTCAAATATGGTTAGAATATTTCAAAGAAGCATATACTACTGATTTTAAATTTTTTACGCAATCATCATCACAACCTATTGTCGTAGAATTTTCTTCACCAAATACCAACAAACCATTGCATCTGGGACATGTTCGCAATAATTTATTAGGCTGTTCTGTGTGTAATATTTTAGAGGCTGTTGGTTATCCTGTTATAAGAGTTAATTTGGTAAATGACAGAGGAATACATATCTGTAAATCTATGGTCGCATGGTTACATTCTGCCAATGGAGCAACTCCAGAAAGTACTCAAATGAAAGGAGATAAATTGGTTGGTTATTATTATGTGGAATTTGACAAACTTTACAAATCAGAAATTAATTCTTTAATAGAGAAAGGCTATACTAAAGAAGATGCAGAAAAACAAGCTCCTATAATGTTAGAAGCACAAGAAATGCTTCGCAAATGGGAAGCCAACGATGAACAAGTTCGTGCATTATGGGTCAAAATGAACAATTGGGTGTACGATGGTTTTGCTCAAACTTACCAACAATTAGGTATAAGTTTCGATAAAATATATTATGAATCAAATACTTACCTAAGGGGAAAATCATTGGTAGATGTTGGGTTAACCAACAATGTATTTTATCAACGTGCTGATGGAGCTGTTTGTGTAAATCTTACAGATGAAGGTTATGATGAAAAAGTTTTGTTACGTTCTGATGGTACTTCGGTTTATATCACGCAAGATTTAGGTACGGCTGAACAACGACATAAAGAATTTCAACCACAAAAAATGATATATATTGTTGGTAATGAGCAAAATTATCATTTTGATGTGTTAAAATTAATATTAAGTAAAAAACTTAATTTTGCATGGGGAGATACCATTTATCATTTGTCATACGGAATGGTAGAATTGCCAAATGGAAAAATGAAATCAAGGGAAGGTACTGTTGTTGATGCAGACGATTTAATGCAAAATATGATAGCAATTGCAGCAGAAAATACGCGTCAAATGGGAAAAATTGATGACTTTTCACAAGAAGAATTTGAGAAATTATCCTCAATGATTGGTTTAGGAGCGTTGAAATATTTTATTTTGAAAGTAGATCCAAGGAAAAATATGTTGTTTAATCCTGAAGAATCTATAGATATGAATGGAAATACAGCACCATTTATACAATATACACATGCTCGTATTGCCTCATTGACTCGTAAAGCAGAAACAGAGAATATAGATTTGTCGCATTGTGTAAATATAGATATACTTCCTAAAGAAGAACGTCGTTTGTTGAGATTGTTGTACGATTATGTTGGTGTATTAGAACAAGCAGGTCAAGATTTAAGTCCTGCATTGATAGCCAATTATGCTTATTCGTTGGTAAAAATGTACAATCAATTTTATCAAGCAACGCCTATTTTCAAAGAAGAAAATGCTCTTTTGCGATTGTTCCGCTTACAATTATCACAAACGGTAGGTCGTTTCATTGCCCATGCAATGTCATTGTTGGGAATAGATGTTCCTGATAAAATGTAATTTATTGAATTTCTTTAGGATAGCAAATAAAATATTTGTTTACACTTTCCGATAATGTCCGATGATTGAGATGGTCGGATAATTCTTCCAATCGGTGGAGTTCTCCTTTTTTATCTAAAATATAAATGGATTCTACCTTGGCATTGTATGCTCGATTGGTCATTTCGCCAGAAACAACAAAATATTCACTCTCTTTTTCTGATATATTGAAATGTTGACAAACAAGGCTTTTTTTATCTGCAAGATATTCTTTGTCAAATTTATGTTCTTGAATTTCAATGCGAAACAAATTGCGATTGTAAAGACGATAACTCAAGGTAGATAATACAATATCTGTTGCATTTTGCCATTGCTTGATACAATACCAAATGATATTATCATCAATTTCTATATATGCTTGTAAATATTTTGGGTCGAAAAAATCTTCTAATTGATAATTTTTATCAAAGAAAAATGCCAATTCTGGAATCATAAATATTTTTTTTCCTTGTTGATAAAGATATTTTGCTCGATTTAACGTGCAAACAAGCATTTGTTCTGCTGCATGTACAGTTTTATGTAAATACACTTGCCAATACATAAGCCGACGAGAAATAATAAATTTTTCTATAGAATAAATGGCTTTAGATTCTGCAACTAAATGATTGTCTTTTACATTGAGCATTTGAATAATACGTTCAGAACCGATAACACCTTCAGAAACACCAGTATAAAAACTATCTCTGTTAAGATAATCAAGACGGTCAACATCTAATTGTCCAGAAACCAATTGATGAAGAAATGTTTTATGATAATGATTATCAATAATTTGTAATGTTAAATGAAGTTTGTTTCCTAATTTATTATTTAAATCATTGATTATCAAATTAGTAAAATCTTCATGGGAACAATTTTCAACAAAAAAATATTCCAAAGCGTGAGAAAAAGCAGTATGTCCGATATCATGTAAAAGAATAGCCGCCAGAGTTGCTTCTTTTTCTTCTTCTGAAATATCAACGCCTTTATTGGATAATATTTCTAATGCATTTTGCATCAAATGCATAGCACCAATAGAATGTTGAAATCTGGTATGAGTGGCTCCTGGATATACCATGTGTGTTAATCCCAATTGATGAATGTTTCTCAATCGTTGAAAATAAGGATGTTGTATTATTTCAAAAACAAGATTGCTTTTGAGACTGATAAGTCCATAAACAGGGTCGTTGATAATTTTTTGATTTGACATGGTATTTTATTGAAATAATCTTAATAATTCTTTGTCATTGAAGGAGAAACAAATGCGGTTCCCACTTGGTGAAATGTTAGGTGATGTCGTTTTAAACAATTCACTTATAATATTTTGCATTTCACTCATTGACAATTTTTTCTTTTTTTCGGTATTTATAGAACGAGCAAAAGAATGAGCAAGATTATTTTTCTTGCTAATTTTTAGAGAAAGCAAATTGCTATTGTATGCTGCTAAAAGTGTGTCAATTACTTGTTGTGCATTTTTGTTTTGAAAATCGGTAGGAACGCCATTCAAAATAAAAGTATTTTTACCAAATTCTTCTATTTCAAAACCTAAATCTAAAAAATGAGGCAGTAATTCCTTGACAACTTCCGCATTTTGTGGTGAAAAATTGAGTGTTTCAGGAAACAATAATTTTTGAATATTGCTTTCAAGATTATTGTCTAATTTTGCCAAATATCGTTCATATAGAATACGTTCCATTGCAGAAAAAACATCAATAACAATAAATCCAGATTTTAATTGACCTACAATATATTGGTCTAAAACTTGAAAAACATTTTCTTGATTGTTGAAATATTCATCTTCTTGAGTATCAGTTTCAAGAAATGATTGTTGTATTTCTTTTGCTTCTTCTGGAATATTCTCCTGAATAGAGCTGTATATTTTTTCCCAACCTTCATTATTGCTTTTCCATTGATTTTGACTTATATTTTTTGAAGAATAATTAAAAGTTTTTTTGTCAAATGGGTTATAATCTGGATTAGAAAATGATGTTGGTTGTGAAATAATATTATTTTTGTTTTCAGAAAATTCTATTGGAGATACATTTTCAAAATCTAAAGATGGATTGAGATTGAAAACACCTATGCTATGTTTGATTGTTGCAAGTAGAATACTATAAATATTGCGTTCTTCTTGAAATTTTACTTCTGTTTTAGTGGGATGTATATTTATATCTATCATTTCTGGGTTAATGTCAAAGTAGATAAAATAACTTGGAAATGTACCAGAAGGTATCAACTCTTCAAAAGCTGACATAATAGCGTGATGAAAGTAGGGATGTTTTATAAATCTTTGATTAACAAATAAATATTGTTCTCCACGTGTTTTTTTGGCAAATTCGGGTTTGGTAATATATCCTTGAATGTTTACCAAATTCATATTTTGATTTATCGGAATAAGTTTTTCTTGGTAATGCTTTCCAAAAATGTTAACAATTCTTTGTTTTAAGGAACTTGCAACAAGTTGATATTCTATTTTTTCGTTATGATAAAGGGTAAAAGAAATATTGTGATGAACAAGAGCCACACGAAGAAATTCTTCTTGAATATGTCCAAATTCTACATTATCTGATTTTAAAAAGTTACGACGGGCAGGAACATTGAAAAATAGATTTTTTACCATAAACGAAGAGCCTTTTTCGCAATTGCAAGCACTTTGTTCTAAGCATTTACAACCTTCCATCAATAAAAGGGTTCCCAATTCTTTGTCTGCCTTTTTTGTACGAAGTTCTACATGAGCTATTGCAGCAATTGATGCCAATGCTTCTCCTCGAAAACCTTTGGTTTGTAGATGAAATAAATCATCAGCCGTTTTTATTTTAGAAGTTGCGTGACGTTCAAAACAAAGACGTGCATCGGTATCGCTCATTCCTGAACCATTGTCAACGATTTGAATAAGTGTTCGACCTGCATTTTTGATATTAACTTCTATATTAGATGCTCCCGCATCAATAGCATTTTCTATTAATTCTTTTACAACAGAAGCCGGTCTTTGAATTACTTCTCCTGCCGCTATTTGATTGGCTACGCTATCGGGTAATACGTTGATAATATCTGCCATAGTTTAATGCAATAAAATATAAAGTAACATAAAAAGTATTGCCAACATTATCAACAATTTTCTATTGGAAGCTTTTTTGTTGGTTCGTTTTTCGTTTATTTTCTGATGAAATCTATCTGCAAAATCTACGTTAGTATTTTCGCTGTTTAATATCTTTTGTTTTTTTATATCTTCGTCTGTTTTGTTATAAAAACGTGGCTGATAATTAAATTCTCGTTTTTCTCTTTTTTTGGTTGTACCTATCATAACTTTTATATTAAATATTTTGCAAAGATAGCATTTTTTTACAACTTTTTATAATTGATTTTTATTAATACTAATGTTTATTTTTTGTTTTTAACAAAATTAAAATACAGTAATACAGATATTTATATATATATTTACATTGTGAATAAAAAAAAGTTAAAAAAAACTGTTTTTTGTATAAAAAAACAAGTATCTTTGCAAAAAGGTAAAAAAGAATTTTTTTACTTGGAATGAGAAGTTTATACTTCACTTATTTTGAAAAGTAAGGAAGTATGTTGATTCAAATTTCTTGGAATATATGTTAACAAATCCTTTAGAATCAGGAGGAAAAAAAAGAGATATGTTATGAGAAAACTGTTATTAGGTTTAGTAATTTTGATGATAAGTGTAGGATATACTTCTGCACAAAAGCAAGGTGCCTCTGGTACATACACTATTGGCGACACTAATCAAGGTGCCGATTATCCAAATTTTATGGAGGCAACCAATGACCTTTTTCATGAAGATATTGAAAATAATAATTGGAATCCTATATTTCCAGCAGGAGATATTGTTTTTGAAATTTTAGATGGGCATTATGTTTCTACTAAATGGGGAACGCCTTATCCTATTCTATATCTTCAGATGTTTTATACTCGAATAGAAGATGAGGATGGAAATCCCTATATAAATCCCTATACAATAACAATACGTTCTCAATCGAAAAATGCAGATTCTGTTGTTATTCATGGACCTTGCAATATATCGGAATCAGATAATGTTATTGTAGAGCATATTACATTTATACAAGACAACTATTTTGAGGAATGGGATATTTCTTGTTTATCTTTAGGAGAAGATTCAAATGTTGTTGTTCAAAATTGTAAATTTTTATATACAAGAACAACTCCTCCTGATGATTATTATGCAGGAGAAGAATCTTTGATAAACATATCAAATCTTATTACAAATGTAGAAATTAGAAATAATATTTTTGATGGAGCAAGAATGAGCATAGATATAAATCCTTTTGTTGGAGATGGAATGGAATGGGTGGAAGATACAGAAACAGGTAATTGGATTCTCGTATCAAACGGAGAAGTATGTTATATGGATTTAACCATAAAAGATAATATTTTTCTAAATAGTACAAAAGCAGCAATTTGTCTTTCTCCTTCTATGATGTTTCAAGAAGCAGAAGAATGGGAAGAGGAGGGTGTGATATATTCTAATCCAACACAATATGACCCAATAATGTATGATATGACTTTACATATTGTAAACAATACATTTTCACCAAATAAAAGCCCAGAAGAAACATGGGCTGCTATTTTTACATACGATACAACAAGAACGGATTGTATAGTAAGGAACAATATATCAGGGAATAAAATAGTAGCAGATGATTTTACTGATGTTCCAACATACTTATATGGATTATTCCTAAAAGGAGAATGTTCGATAATAAACAATGATATTTATCTAAAAGAGAATAATGAAAAATGTGCTATAAACTTAAAAAATACTTCAGCAGTAAAAATATATCATAACTCAATAGCGGTAGCAGGCGGAGGAACAGAAATATTTATAGAAGATAGTACAGTATTGTCGGAAGCATCAATAAGAGGGTTCAATAATTTGTTTTTTACCACAGATGCAAATAAAACACAATGGAATGATTTTAGACTATTAAAAGGGATAGTATCTGAAACTTCAAAAGGAAATTCAATAGTTTTACTTGAGCCAGAGAACAATAGTAATAATGTATATGCTTTAGGAAAAAATGAAAAAAATAACAAAAGACAAAAATTAAATACTCCCGAAACAATGACAGAATGCTGTGATAGATTGGAAGATGTAATTATTGATTTATCAGGAAATAGTCGTGGTTCAAAAACTACAGCGGGAGCATATATAGGAGCCGTATGTGATGTTTTGCCAATAGAATTACTTTCATTTACTGGTGTTTGTTCTGGAAAAACTGTTTCACTTGCATGGACAACAGCCACAGAAACAAACAATGAATACTTTACAATAGAAGGAAGTAATGATGCCATTCATTATACAGAAATTGCTCGTATAATAGGGGCAGGAACTTCAGCAAAAAAGAATAATTATACTTATGAAGTTGAGAATTCAAATACAAAATATGTTTATTTTCGTTTGCGTCAAACGGATATAAATGGCTCATCAGAACCTTTCAAACCGATTGCAGTAAAATGTAATCAAAAAGAAATGGTATCAACATGTAAAATATATCCATCTCCTGTTGGCAAAATGTTAAATATAGAAAATACTCAAAAAATACTTAATGTTAGTATATATAATAGTATAGGTCTTCAAGTAGTAAATCAAGATGTTAATTCATCGAAAGTTAAACTTGATGTATCAAAATTGTCAGAAGGATTTTATGTAATTGTAATTACTAATGAAAATAAAGAAGTAATTACAAGAAAAATAATAAAAGAATAGTGTTTTCAATTTGATTTTTTTCATTAATATGTTTTAAAAAGAAAAAGAGGAATAACAAAGTTATTCCTCTTTTCATTATGATAAAAAAAAACACAAATTTTATTTAAGAGATACCTAATAACTTATTGTAAGAGCGTAAAGTGTCTAATAGATTTACTTTTATGTGAATGAAATCGTCAACACCATTGTTTTTCAAATGCTCAACAATGTCAGTAGGATTTCCGGCAACGATACATTTTGCATTAGGTAATTGTTGTTTCAACAATTGAGCAATAGGAGCGGCAACATCAGCGTATTCTTCATCAGAACTACAAATAGCAACAATGTGAGCCTTTGAAGCAACGGCATCTTTTAGAGCGTCTTCGATTGTTTTATAACCAGCACTTTCTATGATTTCGTAACCAGCACAACCGAAGAAATTGGTAATAAAACCAGCTCTTGCTTGTCGCATAGCGATATTTCCAATTTTCAACAAGAATACTTTAGGGCGACCATTGTTTTTAGCCCATTTTTCTGTTGCCAAACGCAATTGTTCAAAAGCAATTGCTCCGCGATATGGTTTTAAATACAAATTATTGTCTTCTTGTTTGTTGTCAACAATTTTATCTAACATTTCTTCTTTAATGTTAGGATATTGATTTGTTCCTAAAATAATAGTTCTTCGGGTGGCAATGTCTAAATCACGTTTTTGACAACTTGTTTCAATAGCATTTTTGAGTTTACCAGAAGTACAGAAAGCAATGATACCATTTTCTTTTTCAATTTCTTGGAATAAGTTCCAAACGGATTCGGCAATGCTATTGGTAAGATTTTCAATATAATAAGAACCAGCGGCAGGGTCAACTATTTTATCGAAATAAGATTCTTCTTTAAGTAAAATTTGTGTATTTCGAGCAATTCTTGCCGAAAAATCGTCAGCGGGTTTGTATGTTACATCGAAAGGAGATAATGCAATGCTATCGGCACCACCTAAAGCAGCAGACATTCCTTCTGTTGTTATACGAAGCATGTTTACATAAGGGTCGTAAATGGTTTTGTTCCATAAAGAAGATTGTGAAAAAATAGTCATTTTGCAATTTGCAGGCTCTGCTTGATATGCATTTGCAATAGTTGCCCATAACAATCGAGCGGAACGTAATTTGGCAATTTCCATAAAATAGTTGGAACTAATAGACAATGTAAAACCTATTTTATGTAAAAAGTCGTTGATATTTATATTGTTATCAGTGATTAATGCTAAATATTCGTTAGCAGATGATAAGGCGAAAGCCAATTCTTGAACAATAGTAGCACCACAATTGTGTAAAAATGTTGCATTAATTGTTAAATATTGAAAATGAGTAAATTCTGACATTAATTGGTGCATAATCAAGACTTGTTGCAAATCATCTTGTTGAGAATGTTGGAATTTTCCGTGTAAGAACAAGTATGATAGTGGGTCAAAATGAAAAGCACCATGGACTTTTGTTTTGTCAATGTTGTTATTATTGACATAATCAACGAATAATTTAGCAAAAGCAATAAAATCTTTTGCAAGGCGGAAACGAACACCACAAATAGCAATATCTATATTGCAAAGCAATGTTGACAATTGTTCTGCTGTAGTGATAGTTTGGCAATTGAAACTAACTACTTCTGCACCTTTTTTCAAAGCGTCAAGGGCTATAGCGTTGGCTTTTTGTGGGTCAGTTTCTTCTATTTCTTGAACGATATTCCAATTGTTGTTTTTGGTTTTGCTACCTCTAACAAATGGATTTTGTCCGGGGATTTGTGTAAGATAAGCCAACTCTTGAAGGTCTTCTGCTCTGTAATATGGTTTTACAGAAAAACCTTCCATGGTATTCCATATCAGTTTTTTGTTGTAATCAGCACCTTTTAAATCTTTGTTGATAATTTCTTCCCATTCTTGAGTCGAAATAGGATTAAATTCTGCGAACAATTTTTCTATGTTATCGCTCATAAGTTTATATTATTTAATAATCAATAGAATGTTATTTTATTTTAAAAAAAACAAATATTTGCAAAGGTAGCATTTTTTTTAATGCAGAAGCTTGAAAAAACAGAAATTAGATAGTTTTGTTTATAACAAATTCTTTTTTATTTTTTTAGCACAAAATTTTGACCGAGATAAACTTTTTTAACTTTTTCATCTTGAGCAAGTTCTTCGGGTGTTCCACTACGAAAAACACTACCATTGACTAAAATATATGCATAATCGGTAATTGCCAAAGTTTCATCTACATTGTGGTCGGTAATAAGTATGCCAATATTTTTTTCTTTGAGTTTGGCTACAATAGATTGAATATCTTCTACGGCGATAGGGTCAACACCAGCAAAAGGTTCATCTAAAAGGATAAAATTTGGTCCTGTTGCTAAACTACGAGCAATTTCTGTTCTGCGACGTTCTCCTCCTGATAATTGTCGCCCTAGACTTTTTCTGATATGTTGTAAACCAAATTCATCAAGCAGATTTTCTAATTTATTTTCTTGTTCTTGTTTGTTCAGTTTGGTAAATTGTAGCACACTACGGATATTGTCTTCTACTGTCATAGTTCGAAAAACAGATGCTTCTTGGGCAAGGTATCCTATTCCCATTCTCGCACGTTCGTACATAGGTTTTTGGGTTATTTCTATATCATTGAGATAAACTTTTCCTGATAAAGGTTTTATTAATCCAACGATAGTATAAAATGATGTTGTTTTTCCTGCTCCATTGGGACCAAGCAAACCAACAATTTGTCCTTGCTTAACTTCTATGCTTACATCGTTGACCACCAAACGGTTGTGGTATTTCTTAAAAATTGATTCTGTACGAAGTATATCCATCTAATTTTTGGTCATTTTTTGCAAAAGTACAATCTTTTCTTTTAATAACAAATGTTTTTACTACAAAAAAGTTTAATTTTTTGTTTTTTCGGTGTCTGAGCCTGTCGAAGACACCGAAAAAAGTGACTGAAAAAAAATTTTTCATTTTTTCATCAAAAATCGACCACTTTGGCACAATATTTGTTATGTATAAAACGTTGAATAATAACAATATGCTAAAAAATGAGAGTTTATAAAAAACACACCAAAAAATTGCTTGTAACTACCTGATAAACAGTAGTATTAATAGCTATTTTATAGTGTGTTGTTTTGAGGCTCGTTATTATAAGCTACCTGCATTAAATTAAACATTTGTAATGCAAATAATAAAATTTCAATCTAAGAAGTAATAAAAAATACCCAAACCCTGTAATATTTTATTCCAAAAAGTATGATAAAAGGGGTAATGTTTTTGTTTAAAATCACAAAAAAGTTAATAAAAGAAAATTGTTTATAATTTTTTTTATTTATTACCTTTCCTTTTGATTTTTTTTTATACTTTTGGTAACTAAAAATTAGTTGTTATTAAAGAATCAAATATTAGGAGGTAACAATGAGCAAAAAAAGTACTGAAACAAAACGATATTCCGATGAGGAATTGCAAGAATTTAAGGAATTGATATTGCAAAAGTTAACAAAAGCAAGAGAAGATATGAAAGTTTTTATCGATGCTATAAATGGCTCTGATGGAAACGATGTAGCAGATACTTCTCCATCTTTTAAATTGTTAGAAGAAGGACAACAAACGCTTTTAAAAGAAGAAAATAGTCGTTTGGCTGGTCGTTTGGAAAAATATATCAAAAATTTGGAAGCAGCATTGGTTCGCATTGAAAATAAAACTTATGGAATTTGTAGAGAAACAGGAGAGTTGATACCTAAAGATAGATTGATGAGCGTTCCTCATGCAACTTTGTCATACGATGCAAAAGTTAACGAAAAAAAGAAGAAGTAAGTGAAAAAGAAAACAATTTTTCTGCTTGTTCTTATTTTTGTATTAGTCGTTGTTGACCAAATATTTAAGATATATATCAAAACCCATTTTTATTTGGGAGAAGAAATCAATATTATTGGTCAATGGTTAAAATTACATTTTATAGAAAATGAAGGCATGGCTTTTGGAATGTCTTTTGGAGGCATTTGGGGTAAATTTTTCTTAACAAGTTTTCGTATTGTTGCCGCAGGATTGATAGCATATATTTGTTATCACATGATAAAGAAAAATGTATCTTGGCTTTTGCTTACTTTTACCGCGATGATTTTTGCAGGAGCCGTTGGCAATATCATAGATTGTGTTTTTTATGGAAAAATGTTCTCTGAAAGCGTTTATTTTGCTTCAATAGCAACTATTTTTCCTGAAGGAGGAGGTTATGCCACTTGGTTTCAAGGTCGTGTTGTAGATATGATTCAATTAGACTTATTTACTATTCATTTTCCTGCTACTTTTCCTTTTTTGGGTGGACAAATTATGAGTTTTTTTCCTGCTGTTTTTAATTTAGCAGATGCTTGGATTACTATTGGCATTTTTGCTATGCTTATATTTTGTTATAAACAATTATCCCAATTTCTTGCTTCTTTTGATAAAAAAGAAGAATAGATTTGTTTATGTTAAAAAAACTGTTGTTAACAGTATTGCTAATTCTTTTTATTTTTTTTAGCTTTTTAGATTTAAAAGCAAACAATCTTGTTGTTTATAATATTGATTTATTGGGTAATAAAAGAACGAAAGAACATATTATCCTTCGGGAACTCACTTTTAAACAAGGAGATACTATTGCCCAAAATCTATTGGAAAAATATCTTGAACAGAGTAAAATCAATTTACGCAATATAGAACTATTTAATTTTATTGATATTCAATATATTATAAAAAACAAACAATTATATATCACTGTGATTGTTGAAGAACAATGGTATATTATTCCTTATTTTTATATTCATACTGCAGAAGGAAGTTTTAATACTTGGTTGCAAACAAAACAATGGAATGCCTTGACTTATGGAGGCAAATATCGTGACCGCAATTTTTTCGGAAGAAAACATCTTTTTGCTGTTGATATTACAGGAGGTTTTGATAATTATATTGATATTCAATATGTTATTCCATATTTAAACAAAAATACAAATATTGGTTTACAATTTGAAGCGGGTTTAAATATGAATCGCAGAATTATAAAGCAAATACTTGATTATAAGATAGATATTTTTAGAATAGAAAAGTTGATTTTAAAAAAAGGATTTTATTTTTTGACAGGAATTTCTTTTCGACCCGAACATCATTTTTATCTTTTAGCAGATTTTTCTTATCATTTCGATAAATATACCGATACTTTATTTCAAGAATATCCTAATTTTTGGAACAATACCATTCTCAATTATTTTAAGTTAAAAGTTAAAATAAAGTTAGATTATCGAGATTATGCTTCCTATCCATTAAAAGGATATTATTACGATATTATTTTAGAAAAATATGGTTTTGATTTGCCTTTTGAAACAGTAAATGGACTATTTTTACAAACGAATTTTAGAGCATATACCCCATTGTGCAAACGGCTTTATTTTGGAGCAGGAATAAATGCTTTCACTACATTCAATTTACAACTTCCTTTGTTTTTGGAAAAACTTATTGGAAATAAAGATATGGAAATGAGAGCCTTATTTCCGTATTTGCTTCCTGCAAAAGATATGATAATGCTTAAAACAAATGTTAAAGTTGAAATTTTGCAGCCAAAATATGTTCGTATTCGCAATTGGGATACGAGAGTTGGACATTTAAGTTTTGCTTGTTATCTCAACCTTTTTTATGATGCATTGTATTATCGAGAAAGTGATTTTTATTTACAATTGAAAAATGAAAAATCAATGAATGGTTTTCAATCTGCTATAGGATTAGGCTTCGATTTGGTAACATCTTACGACAAAGTATTACGATTGGAAACCTCTTATGGATTTCAAAGAAAACAAATATTTTACGGAATTAGTTTTAAATCAGCAATTTAAATTTTTAAATTTTCGTTAACCAATTCAGCAATATCTTTTATTTGAGCATTTGTTCCATGTTGAAATGCACGTTTACACATAGGACAAGCCGTTGCAACTACATCAGGATTATTTGCTGTAAGATTTTGATATGTTTTATTTTTTATTTTCATTTGATTATCTAATTCCAAAGCGGTATTGGCTAAATTGTATCCACAACAAAGGCTATTTTCTTTTTCTAATGCTGTGGGAACAAGTTCGGTAACAGTGTTCAATACATTTCGAGGGGCTTCATAAATATTGCAACCGCGTCCTAATTCACAAGGGTCGTGATAAGCGGTTTTTAATGTTGATTTGTTAACTTTGAGTTTGCCAGATTTTATCAATCTTTCAATATATTGACTATGATGTAAAATTTCAATATCTAAATTGTATTCTTTTGTAAAAGATTGAAAACAAATAGGACAAGAAGTAATCAAAGTTTTTATCCCAGATTGAAGAATCAGTTGTATATTCTTTTCTTTTAATGTATTCGCTTGTTTATCAAAACCTTGCTGAATCAAAGGACGTCCACAACAAATGGTTTTGTCCTCATCAATAAACCAATATTTTACATTAGCAGCATTGAAAATATTTTTCATTGCAACAATGATATTGTTTGTTAAATGAGTCATACAACCAGCAAAATAAATTACATCGGCATAAGGTTGAGTATTTGGTTTATCGTTAATAAATTGGAAATAATTTTCTTGTTCAGATTTATATTTTTTTCTGTAAATTTGACGTATTTTGGTAGAGTCCAAACCGACAGGACAAACTTTTGTACAACGCCCACACATTAAGCAATTGTTAATAACGTGTTCATTCACAATTCGATTTCTTGCATCTTTTATGAAATAAACAGATTGAACATCATTGATATTGGCTTCCGTATTAAGAGGACAAACATCAATACAAATGCCACAACAAGAACAAGCATTGAGTTCTATTTCTGTAAATCCTGTTTTATTATTAGTCTCTGTAACACCCCATTTACGCAAAAAGATAAGTAAAATTTCTGTAAAAATATGCATATATCGCGTAAAAGGTAGAAAAATAAAAAATACACATAAAGCAATAGAATATAACCACCACAAAGGTATTTGTAAATACTCTAATGGAAGAAATGAAAGTATATTTCCCAACGATTGAGTAAGGAATCCACCATTATTTTTCAAACCTGCGGTTACACTTTCGGCAAGCAATCGCAAAGGAAAAATACACCATAATGCTGATAAAGCAATTCGGTTAATTAAAGTATGTTTTGTTGTTTTTTTTAGTCCTACTATTTTAGAATAAAATCTTTTGATAAATGCTAACAACAATCCCGACAAAATGAAAAGTAAGCAAAAGTCCATTAAAAATGTAAAAATAGTAACACCTTTAAATGAAACATCAGTATTTTCAAAATATCGGAAAAATATGGCTAACCAAGGTTCGTCCCAAAATGTTTGACTATAAAAAGTTGTTTCTATTTTTCCAATTACTATCAATAAAAACCAACCAAAAGCAAAACTAAGATGCATATATCCTAATATTGGATTGATTTTAAATATATTATGATGAAATAAACATTCTCTTATCGTTTCGATAATTGCTTTACAACTTTTTAAACTAATGATATTTTTTAATACAATATTGCGTTGTTTTTTATCAAGAAGAAAAAGCCATCGCAAGAAAAAAACAAGCAAAATAACAAATAAAATAATAGTTCCTACACAAAACGGAATTATAAAAGGATGAAAATTGTTCATTATTGTTTATTTTTAAGAATTAAATTTCTCATTTCCATTATCATAGCACGAATATTGACACCACGAGGACAGATAAGGGTACATTTTCCACAAAGCATACATTTATTAAGTTCTTGTTCCAAATCTTCGTATTTTCCATTGCGAAACAATTGGTTACATTTAACGATACTAAAATCGGTATGTTTAGCAGAAGAACAAGTGGAAGAACAACCGCCACAACCGATACAACGATTGTAAGATGGTACTTTTTCGCATAAATGGTTTTTCATAGAAAAATCCGTAGTGTCGTAATCTAATATTCTTCCTTTATACAAACGAAAACCAAAATCTTTCATCATTGTTTATTTTTTAAATAAAAATCAATTTCTGTAGCGGCAGAAGCACCATCTTTAATAGATTTTGGAATCGTCATAGGACGTTTGCAAGTGCCAGCAAGAAACAAACCATCGTAAATAGTTTCATTGTCTGCAAAATGTCTATGTTTGCTGGTTAGAAAACCATAATTATTGGCAATATCAAATTTTTCAGCAAGAAATTTTGTAGTAGCCGAAGCCTCTATACCAACCATAAGCACCAACAAATCAACGGTAAGTTTCAATGGAGTAGAAAGCAATGTGTTTTCGGCTTTAATTTGTATTCGATTATCAATAGTTGAAGCCGCTTCTGAAACACGTCCACGAATATATTGTACTTGATATTTTTCTTGCGATTGACGATACAATTCTTCATAAAATTGTCCAGACATACGCAAATCCATATAAAAACAATATTGTTCTACATTTGGTAGTATCTCTTTTACTTCAATACTTTGTTTTACTGCACAAATACAACAATTGATAGAACAATAGTGATTGCCTACTTTTTCATCGCGAGAGCCTACACATTGTAAATAAGCAATTTTTTGCGGAATACGACCATCTAAAGTTGTTATTTTTCCATTGCCAATCATACTTTCTAATTCCACAGATGTAATGACATTAGGATAAATACCATAGCCATATTCTTCTTTTCTTTTTGCATCAAAAAAATTGTAACCTGTAGCGATTAAAATAGATTTTGTTTGATATTTATTGTTGTTAACAACAATATTCCAGATATTATTTTCTTTATAAATATCTGTCAAATTGGCTTTTGTAACGATTTGTACATTGTTATTTAATTTTTTTTGCAGAAATTCCAACAATTCTTTTGCAGAGAAAAAATCGGGAAAAAGTTTATCCCATTGTGTTAATTTTCCACCGATATTTTCTTCTTTTTCTATAAGTAAAACACGATGATTTTGTTGTCCTAATCGAATGGAGGCTTCTAGTCCTGCAGGTCCTGCTCCTATAACTATTACGTCAAAAATTTCCATATTATTAATTTATACTCGTAAAACATTAGGTTTTTGGGGAGGAATAAGTTTATTACCATGAATATCTGTATATTTTTCTTCAGGGTTATATTCTATTCCTATTTTATCTAAAAGAGATTCTACTTGTACTTGATGTAATTGTAATCCTAATTTCCAAGGGTCGAAACCAAGAAGAAGTCCTGTCAATTCTTCGTAAGTAAGCACGGGTATTCCATAGCCATTTTGACCATAAACTTTTCCTTCCATTTCTGCGATAGTATATTGCCATCTATCTAAAAACATAGGGCAGCCCGGACAATTAGAAACAATAAAATCAGGTTGGTAAGGTTCCATTGATTCAAATTTTTGTTTAGTATTACTCAAAGAATATGCTCTATTTGTTGTAATAAGATATTGTCTGAATCCGAAACCGCAACAATGTCTTCTTTCGGGATAATCAATAACTTCTCCGCCAAAAGCCTCTATTAATCCTGCCAATACGTGAGGAAATTCTGCTCCTCCAATACCATTTTCAGGAAAAACTTTTGCATAATGACAACCTATATGGTCAACAACCTTAAGAGGTTGTCCTGTTTGTTTGTTGATAAGTTTATATTTTATTTTCTGACCAAGAAGAGCTTTATTTTTGTAAAAAATATCCGAAGGATGAGCAATATTTTTGGGAATATTGAACTCTCTTTTTGTCGCTTTATAAAGATTTTCCTTTGTTTTTTCAAGCATTTCTGGGTTATGTTTCCAAGCGTCAACAACTTCGAGAAACAAACCAAAAGAGGTAACACAAGAAGGTACAAAATTTTCATATCCAGCATCGGTCATCAATGAAAATAAACGTGCCATTATAGTCATTGTTGTTTCAATAGGAACAATATCAGAATGATAACCAATGCCTGTACAAGTATGTGTATCCGCATTATCATAAATATCTTTGTGAAGAATATCTCTCATAATATCTAAAAAAGCTTTTTCACTACCAGCAAAAAAAGTTTGACGAATACAACTGCGTTCATAGAAATAGTGGTCATCGGCTATTTCTTTTTGATATTCATTCCAAAAACGTTTTTTTGTTTCCATAATTTATTTACAATGTTGATTATTGTTTTCGGTTAATAATTTTGTTAAATATTGATTGCTTTCGTTTAAAGGAACATTCATTTCTTTGGCCTTTTTCTCGGAAAAACATTCTATTTTTTCTCGAAATTGTATTCCTCCTGTTATTTCAAAGATTTTATAAATTTCTTCTAAAACTTCGGGACGTATTTTGCGTAATGCTCCTGCTCCTTCTTTTTTGTAATTGGCTCCTACTTTTTCGCAAATAGCATCAATATTTTCTTTAAACCATTCCCATACTGGACCTTGTTCGGGGTGCATTTCTGCTGGAAGAATATCGGGATGAACACAATAGCCTCGTTCTAATATAGAATTGCCTACTACTTGTTCTATCGCATATTGTTGACGTCCTTTTTCACTATCAACAAAAAAGCCCATTTCTTGACTTACTTTTCTCAATACAGATATTAAACTTCCGGGAATATTGTTTCGTGGACAACGAGTTTTACACGACATACATTGACCGCAATACCATATAGTATCGGAACGAAGAAGCTTTTCTATTTCTTCTTCATTTTGTTGTTGAACAATATTGCAAATATTTCGTGGTTCGTATTTATAATATTTCGCAGCAGGACAAATTGCAGTACATATTCCACAATTCATACACGACTTCAGTGCTTCTTGATACCGATAATCAGCAGAGATTTTTTCAAATAAAAAACCCATATTATACTTAATTTTTTTTTTTGCAAAGATAACATTTTTTTATAACTTTATAAGTTAATGTTATAACTTAAATTTAATGCAGGTAGCTTGTAATAACGAGCCTCAAAACAATACACTATAAAACAACCCTTAACACTACTGTTTATCAGGTAGTTATAAGCGATTTTTTTTGGTATCATTTTTTTGAACTATCATTTTTATTTATATTCTTATTCTTATTGTTCAGTATTTTATATACAGCAAAAATCGTGTCCAAGTGGTCAATTTTTGATAAAAAAATGAAAAAAATTTTTTTTGTAAGGTTTTTGTTGAGAAATTTTGTGAGGTAAATATTGATAATTTTTCGTTGTTATTAAAAAAAATGTTATCTTTGTACATATTAAAAAAGATTGAAAAAATGAAGAAAATAATTCTTTTTGCTTCAGGTAATGGAAGCAATGTACAACAAATAACCGAATATTTCGCTCAAAATAAAGATGTTGAGATATCCTATTTGTTTTGCAACAAAAGCAATGCTTACGTATTAGAAAGAGCAAAGAATTTGCATATACCATCGATGATTATTGATAGAACAAGTTTCTATGAAACAGAGGAAGTTTTACAAAAAATAGCAACAATTTGTCCTGATTTAATTGTTTTAGCAGGATTTTTGTGGTTGATGCCCAAAAATATTGTAGAAGCTTATCCTCAAAAAATAATAAATATACATCCAGCATTGTTACCAAAATTTGGAGGCAAAGGTATGTATGGACATCATGTTCATGAAGCGGTATTTGCTGCAAAAGAAACTGTTACGGGAATTACTATTCATTATGTAAATTCTCAATATGACCAAGGAGATATTATTTTTCAAGCCAAATGCAACATATCTCCAAAGGACAATCCTGACGATATAGCAACAAAAATTCATTTATTGGAAAAAGAACATTTTCCAAGAGTTATATCCGAAATACTATTTAACGAGAAATAGTATCTGTTTTCAAATTATTGTTTTGGTTTTGAGGTAATAATTTTTTATTTTTCCGAGTAAACAAATCTTTGTAAGTATCAAAATCTTTCGAAAAAGAAAGTCCCAATCCTTGAGAATACCGAGAAGTATATTCTAATTTATCTTGTTGATTTGTTAAATTGAACGCTTTTAAAGTCAAAGAACCATCGGGAATAATTTTATATTCAACAGTAATATCACCTAAAAAGCGGTCATTTTTAGCAATATCCTGTTGGTCAAGAAGCCCTAAAGAAGTTTTTATCGTAAGTCTATTGTTGAGAAAACTACTACCAAAATCAACACTATATTCATTTTCAGCATTTTCTTCATCAGACCGATAAGCAACACGAACATCTAAATTTTCAGATATAGAAGAAACAAATCGATTGATTTGATAAGAAACCAATTCGCTAATAGAATAGCCTAATCCACTGTTGATAGCACCAAAAGCAGAATTAGCCTCAGATGCTTCAAATCTACCTAAAAATAAAACAGATATCATTTGTTTAACCATTTCTTCTCGGTCAGAAGTGTCAATACTATTGTAAACTATTGTTTTTATTGATTCATCAGCATCAGGCATTTCAAAAGTAAATGTAAAATTAGGTTTTAACAAATTGCCATTTAAATTCAAAATATTGTTTACTGCCACAGGGCGATATTTTGTTGATAAATCTCCATCATTTGTAATTAAATTATTGATAGCCACCTTTGTAGATTGTATCGCTTTAACATTTATAGTTCCGATAGGATTTCCCGACCACAAAATAGAACTACCATTTTGTAATTTAAAACTTCTTGTAAGAATATCACCATAAGCCAAATTAAAAACACCATCAGAAATGATATAATTACCATAAATATTGAAATCATTGTTTCTATCAACATTGAGTTCAATAGTTCCACTTCCTCTACCGACAATAGTTCCTCCGATAGCCGGGTCTAAATGCACTCTTACAACTGCTTCTGGAGTTGCTTTTACAATTAAATTAACACCAATTTTTGTTGTAGTAGAATTGTTATCAATATTTTGCTTGTTTTCAGGTTGAGAAGAAACAAAAGTAATAAAATTGTTTTCGCTAACTGTTGTACTCCAGTCGAACATTAAATTAAAATCTGTTTTTGGTTCTGTAATTGCTTCGGCATTGATTTGAATTAAATCACCAACTTTTCCTATCAAAGAAACATTTCCTGAAACAAATGCTTTTCCATAAAACAAAGAATTATCTTTAATTGTCGTATTAAAAGCCATAGCATTGCTGGCTCGAACACGAAGATTCAATCCCCAATTTTTTAGTTTATGATGAGATACGATACCATTAACAGCAATTTTATTGTTGTTAATATCACTAACAACAAAATTATCGAAAACAAATCCTGTATCTATGAAACTAATTTTACCATTACGAATAGCGTATTCTGTTTTTAGATAATCAATACCTATTACTCCTATACCAACAACAACTTCTCCTACTAATTTTGGGTCATTGATAGGACCACGAAAACTAATTTCTCCAGTTCCAAAACCTTCCATTTTATGGGCAAAAGATTTTGTATATTTTTCCAAAGCCTTGATATTGAAGCTTTTAATATCTCCTTTTAAATCTATATATCGTTCTTTTGGGTCGAAATAACCATTGATATTTGTCAATTTACTTTCTGAATTATAAGAACTATCTTGATAAATATCCGATGAAATAAATAATTTTTTCTCTTGGTTCATCCATATTGTTTTCGTATCTAAATGTCCTAAATACACATTGTTGAAATGAAAATTATATACTTTAAATTCTGAACCAACAGCAAACATTTGTATATTGTCAGTATTGACTAAACCACCTTTCCCTGTTGCTGTTCCTTGCAAATCAACGTTAAATCGATTTAAAAATAAATTGGCAATTCCTAATTCGATATTGTTAAAATCAAATAATATTGCTTCTTTATTACGAAAATCCAAACCAGAACGAATATTCAAAGAACTATTTTTATTGGAACGAATACCAAAATTATCAACATATATATTGTTGGGACTAATTTGTACACGATTGAAAGAATCTAAAAGAAAGGTTTCATTATTCCACAAAATAGAACCATTGTTTATTTTAATAAAGAAATTTTTTATTCCATTGAACCCAACTTCTCCATCTATCATAACATCTTCTAATTTATTGACGTTGTTTCCATAAGCACTTGCTAAAAATGAAATGGTATCATTGAATATATTACTTTTTATTCCAATATTGTTGACATCAACAATTGTATCAGTATTTTTAAAACGAAAACCTTTGCAATCTAATTCAAGATTTAAGTTTTTTCTATCCGATGAAGTTGAAATTTGAATATCATTGAATGCCATTTTCTTTATTCCCAAATAATCCATATTGCCATCAAGCAATATTTTTTCTTCTTTTTTGTTGATATAACCAACTAATTTTATTTCATTTTTGAAAACAATATTTGGCAACAATAATTCAAAAATTGGAATGCTTTGTTTTATATCTATATTAAATGAAAGTTCTTGATTTTCAATGTTTAAACTATCGAAATTTATTGGTTTTTTGATAAGAGAAGGCAAATATTTGTGCATTAAATGAATGCAAGTTGGAACAATATTTTTGTATTGAAAATTACCATCTAAAGCAATTTCAATAATATCGGAATGGAACAAAATTTGTTTATTTTTATTTTCTTTTTGTTCTATATTCAAATTAAAATCGGGAATATCGTAAATACTATCGCATTGAACGAATTGTGCTTGTTGCATAGTAATTTTTCCATAAAGCGAATCCAATGTTTTTCCAACCATATCAGCATTGATTTGTCCTGAAATTTTCACATTAGAATCGGGTTTATAAATTTGTAATTCGCTCAAATTAATATTGTTAACCATCGCTTCAAAATTGTAAATAGGTTCCTCTTCATTAAAATCTATCAAACCATTGAAATCAATATCAAAATTGGTATCTATACAAACGATGGAACCAGTAAATTTTTTCGCAAAAAGTTCTCCATTAAGTTCAATATTTTCAACTTTTTTACCCTTAAAATCAACAGAATAAATTGATGATACCAAACGTGTATCCATATTGTTGACCTTTATTCCTTTTCCTTTCAAAGTGGCTTTTCCAGAAACTAATCCAAACAAATTTGTTTCTGCTAAAACACCGACATTCAAATTATTAAACGAAACTGTTCCATCGTATGTTATAGGTTTAACTTTATTATTAAACATCAATTCACAGACAAGATTACCTAATCCTGTTTTTATATTTGCATCTGCGAAAAAGTTATTGTACAAACCTAAAAAATGTCCATGAATATCTATCCATTTCAATTCTTTTATACCATTTGATATTGTTAAATTTTTACCTTTTGGAAAATGAAAATTTATAATATCTTGTATGTTAACTTTCAGGTTATCAATATCTAAATTGATAAATGTTTCTTCTATATTGGACAAACCTATCATTTCTACATTCCCATTGAAATGACTATTTTCGCCAAATAATATTTGAGTTTTTTTGACTTTCATATCTGATAGAGGACCAATAACTTCGCATTGAACCTCAACATTATCGTTCATACCTTGAAAATTCTTTACAAAATATGTTAAATCTTTGGTATTCAATATTGAATGATGAATTGTTGTGTTAAATCGAACATTATTTTCAAAATCACGAAACGATTGATATGTTTGATAATCAAAACCAAAATCTGTAGAAATTAAACTATTGTTTGCCGTTATAAAATCTGTAGAATAACAATACAACCCAGCCGACCATAAACGCAAATGTCCTTTGAAAGAAGTCAATTCAAAACCTGAACGTTCTTTGCAAGTCAATTCATCAATATAAAAATTGAGACTATCCCCAACGATAAGCATTTGTTGCATTTTTGTGTTAATATTTGAAATAATCATATTTCGATAATTCCAAACACCTTCTTCATCTTCAAGAGCGGTATTGTCATTGCGAAGATGAAAACGACTATTTTTTAACACCAATTTTTGAAAATTAACGACCATTTTGGTCTTCTTTTCTTTATTTGTTTTGAAAAAATCAACAAAAAATTTCAAATTTAGTTCATTTTCTCCTTGATATGTTCTAAAATAAACATCTGCACTATCTACAAAAACATTGTTAAATTCTATGTATCTTGACCGAAAAATCGGGATATTCAACTTTGCATATTTTGCAGAAATCAAATTATTTCCTTTTTGGTCAAAGATACAAATTCCTTTTCCAACAATTTTTCCATCGAAATTTATTGTCAATTTTTCAATAGAAATTTTTGTTTGCATTTTGTTAGAAAGGATTTTTGTAACTTGTTTTCCCATAAATGTTTGCACCGATGGAATGGTCAATAGTAACAAACAAACAAATATTATTGCTATTGCCGACAAGATGCTTCGCAATATTATCTTTTTAACTTTTCTTACTACTTTTCCTTTGCTTACTACCATATTATACGGCACAAAATACCTGCCACAAAGTTAAATAAAAATAAACTGTTTTTCTATTGCGTTTTTCTTTTTATATCAACTTGATTTTGTTGATAATTAACATAATAAACTGCAAAATAGTTTCTAATTTTACAAAAAAAATTTGCTTTTTCTCTCAGTTGTTATTTTTTATAAATAAACATATAACCTATTGAAGAAAAACACTTTACAAATAAATTTCTCCTTTTAAAAATTGTTGTCTTATATCTGAATCAAAACGTTCTATTGCATAACGAAGCATTGTTCGAGGCATTGTTTTATAATGTTTTTGCAAAAAAGAAAATTCTTTTTTATAGTTTTTCTTTCCGACTTCTCGAAGCATCCATCCAACGGCTTTGTGTATCAAATCGTGTTTATGATGCAATAAAATTTCCGCAATCCGAAAGGTGGATTCAAAATCGTTTTGTTTAATAAAAGTAAGCGTGGAGACAATGGCAATTCTTTGTATCCATAAATTTTCATTTTTAGCATATTGATACAAAATTGTTCGATTTTTGTTCAATAAATAACCTCCTACAATAGATGGAGCCGACAAATCTACTAAATCCCAATTGTTTATATATGATACATTTGCAATATAAAAATCATATATTTGATTTTGTTCTTGTTCAGATTTTGCTTTACGAAATTGTTTTATCAAAATCAACAATGCTGTCATTCTGCATTCGTGATAAGGACTTTGTAAAAGTTGCTTTATTTCTGACAAAGGTATATTTTCAATTTGTTTTATCAATTGTCTTTGTAAAGGAACACTGACACCAATAAATTTATCACCTTCGCCATATTCACCTTTTCCAGTTTTGAAAAACGATGATAATATTTTACGCTTTGCTTCCCCTTCGGAAAGTGAAAATAATTGTTTTTCTATTGATTCTGCTTGGTTCATTTCATTTTTTTATATTCTTCCCAAAAATTAGGATATGATTTTTGTACACATTCAACATTATCTATATGAATATCTTGTATTTGTTGGTCTAACAACATCAAACACATTGCTATACGATGGTCATCGTACGATGAAAAAAAGTAAGTATTTGGAAATTTTGTCTGTCGTGGAACCACAATAATATCGTTTTCTTGTAAATTTATTTCAGAAAACGCTTTTAATTCTTGTTGTAATGCTTTTATTCGGTTACTTTCTTTGTATTGTAAATTTTGCACTTTTTGCAGTTTCGCTCCAATTCCACAAGATACACAAAGCACTATTAACAAAGGTACTAAATCTAAATTGTTGGAACAATCTGCTATAAAATTTTTCGGTTTTATATTTTCTTTTTTTTCTATCAAAACGCCATTGGCTAAAAAAGTACTTTGTACTCCAAAGGCTTCCATCCACTTCGCAATTATTACATCTCCTTGTAAATAAGAGTATTTCAATCCTTTTAAAAACAATTTTTTATTAAAATGATTAGCAATATACGCGTACCAAAATGCTGCTGCTGACCAATCTTTTTCTACTTCTACTTCCGAAAGCGTTGTTTTATTGTGGGGAAAATAATGTATTTTATTTTCTTTAAAATCAATATTATAACCTAAATTTTGCATTAAAGATACCGTTTGCTGAACATACGATTTTGATGCGTTTAGATTTTTAATAATAAGTGTTTTTTCTATATTTTCAATTGGCAAAATCATACAAAGAGCACTTACAAATTGGCTACTTTGATTTGCATCAATAGTACATGTAGAGAAATGCAATTCTTTTCCTATTATTTGCAAAGGGGCATATCCTTTTTCTTTTAAATAAACAATATCCGCTCCCAAAGATTGCAAACATTCTACTTCACTTGATATTGGACGTTGCCGTAATCGTGAACACCCATCTATTATCCATTTGCCTTTTTGGGTAGCGAGATATGCAGTAAGAAAACGAAATGCTGTACCACAATTTCCTACATTAAAATGTGTCCCTTGAGGATTTTGTATCTTTTCTTGTAACAACAAAAACATTTGTTGACTATCATCAGCCTTTGATAAAGATTTTATTTTAAATACATGATTATTAATGTCTTGCAATATCAACAATCTATTGCTAATACTTTTTGATGTTGGTAAATCAATTTCAACAAATGTTTGCATCTATTTTTTTTGCAAAGATAGCATAAAAATTCAACTTAGAAAGTTATAAAAAAATGTTATCTTTGCAAAATTATGAGCATCTATATATTAGCAATAGAATCTTCGTGTGATGATACTTCCGCAGCTGTTTTAAGAGACAACGTTGTTTTGTCAAATGTAATTGCAAATCAACAAGTTCATGCAAAATATGGAGGAGTTGTTCCAGAATTGGCATCACGAGCACATCAACAAAATATTGTTCCTGTGGTAGATACAGCTATAAAAGACGCAGGCATTTCAAAATCGGATATTTCAGCGGTAGCATTTACACGAGGACCAGGATTATTAGGTTCTCTTTTAGTAGGCGTTTCTTTTGCTAAATCATTTGCTTATGCTCAAAATATACCTTTAATTGATGTTGACCATCTTCAAGGACATATTTTATCGCATTTTATTTACAAAGAAAGTCCAGCACCTCAATTTCCATTTCTATGTCTTTGTGTATCAGGAGGGCATACACAAATATTGCGAATAAATTCTTATTTTGATATGGAAATAATTGGCACAACTATTGATGATGCAGCAGGTGAAGCATTTGATAAAGTTGGAAAAATATTGGGATTGCCATATCCCGGAGGACCTTTGGTAGATAAATTGGCAAAAGAAGGAAATCCCAATGCTTTTCATTTTAGTCAGGCTCATATAAAAAACTATGATTATAGTTTTAGTGGTTTGAAAACATCTTTTTTGTATTTTTTGCGTGATAAATTGAAAGAAAATGAACATTTTATAGAGGAAAATCTTAATGATTTGTGTGCATCTATTCAAAAAGCGATAGTAGATTCTTTGACTAAAAAACTTGTATTGGCTTCTAAAGATTTGAAAATAAAAGAGATAGCAATTTCTGGAGGAGTTTCTGCCAATACAGGTTTACAAAATGCTATAATTGATTTATCGAAAAAATATGGTTGGACAATACATATTCCGACATTGAAATTGAGTACAGACAATGCCGCAATGATAGGCATTGTTGGCTATTACAAATATTTACAGAAAGATTTTTGTTCTATAGAAAAAACACCTTATACCCAACAATCTTTTCAAAAATTTGTTTTATAATCAAAAATATTTAACATTCATTTGTTGATTAGCATAGAAATTTACCTACGATAGAGTATGCAAATTTTGTTTACCTTTGCTTTTCTGTAATGAAAACAAAAAGAAGTAGTTGTTTGTGTGCAATTGTATGTGCTTTATTGATGGTTGTCAATGTTTCTGCTCAAGAAATTATCCATCAATCAGAGCAAGATTTTTCTTATTATTTTCATAAAAGTAATGAACAACATACTGCTATTTTTGAGATAGACAGCATAGTGAAAAAAGACTTTTTTAAATATTATATTACTTTGTCTATTAATGTTTTAAATCAAGATTCATTGTTTACATTTCAAGTTAAAAATTTAAAACATTCTTCCGATAGTGAAATCAAATATCGTCAATTTGGTATTTCTAAAACAATTTTTGCTGACTGTAAAAAACTGAAAGTCAGTGTTTTTTCAGGAGAAACAATGATAAAAGACATTACAGTATATCCTAATCATAACACACTTTTTTTGGATACGACATTGTTTTTATCTTTGGAAAATAAAGATATTTCTTTGCGTATCAATGAGTTTGAAATGGAATATGGTACTTTTGCAAAAACAAAAATAAAAGAATTTTGTAAAAAAGTGGATAATTATTATTTTTGTGATACTCTTTTTGCTCATTTAAATGCAAAAATAGACGAAATAGATACTTTTCTCATAGACAGATTTCCTCTTTATAAATTTACTATTTCTGACATTGAAAAAGAGATACAAAATATTGATAATCAAAAATATGAAACATTTTTAACACAATCAGGCGTTGACAATAATTCTTTTTTATTGAAACGTTCATTATTGTTTCGTCGTGTTGAAGATTTGAAAATATGGATAAATAAAAAAGTTGCAAATATTGATAATCTTTTTTTTGATAAAGCATTTCAATTAGAAAAATGTCAACAAATAGAAGATGCAATATTTTATTATAATCGTGTTTTAGATTACAATCCTCAACATTGTGGAGCAATTGAGCGATTGAATCAAATATATACTTTATCGAATCGATTGAATGATAATTATCTTTTATGGAAAAAAATTATTACAAGAGGAGATAGTATAGATTGTAAAAATAAATTGATTACTCTTGTTTATGATAGTTTATTTGCTCAAACTCAATATTTTATAGATAATAATAATTTTTACGATGCACTTAAAATATTGGATACCATTGATTTATTTTGTAAAATAATACCAGTAGAATCCTGTTTTTCTCGATTATTGTTGTTGAAACAAAATGCTCAAAATGGAATTTATATGTCTTATTATGAGGTAATTGGAAAAGCTGTTCGCATCAATGAATTAGGATTAGCGAAAACATATTCATACGGTCTTTTGTATTTGATGAAACAACATGGAAATACGATTGAAGAACAACCAAATTTTCAAAAATTAATTTCTCAAATTGTTGAAAATCACAATAATAACATAGAAAAATATTTATTTTATTATCGTTTTGAAAATGCACTTCATGAAATAGAAACGGTAAAAAGTTTTATGGATTCTTTAAATATGCAACATATTGATTATCAAAAACAATATACAATAGCACATACAAATATTTATCATCAAAAATTGAAAAAAATACATCAGACAGAAAAATCTGGAGATAAAATTTTGTTGCAAAAATTAAAAGAAGATGCAGAAAATTACAAATTGACACATTATCAATATATTACGGAAAATATTGTAGAAGAACAAATTATACCTACGGAAGTTGTTTCTAAAAAAATAGAAGTTTTGGATACTTTTCTTTTACGTAAACAATTTGAATCGCTTCGCATTAATATTCATTTGGCAGATGTTGAAAAAAATAATTTTAACTTAATAGACTCATTTGAAGTATATTACAAAATAAAAACAATGTTGGCAGATACTAATGAAACAATGTTGTTGAACTTGGTTCAAAAGAAATTATTGCCAACTCTTGATAATTTACTTTCAAAAGCAAATCAATGGGCATGGTTGAATGAGTTCGAAAAAGCAAAACAATTATTAAATATTGCTGATAATGTGTTTAAAGTATATGCTACTTATTTTGCAAATGAGAATATTGTAAATAAAAAAACAGAAACAATTTTGCTTATTGATAAGCGAATGGAAGATTATTTGAAAGAAGAATTTCATTTAGTAGAAATAAAAACACAAGAATTGGAAAAACAAGGACAATATGCACAAGCATATAAAATGTTGAGTAAAAAACAAAATGAATTGCAAGCCAAGAATTTATATAGTCAAAATATTTATTTGATTACCAAACGAATAGAAGCACCAGCAAGATTTCAAGATAGTTTGCAAACTGTGGAGATATTGTTCAATTTGCAACAATGGAATCAAGCATTTTTTACTTATACCCGTTTAGAAGAAATTTATTTTCTTGAAAACATTGCCAATTTTGATATTCATTACGATTCGTTGTCTATTTATTTACAAAAACAAGCAAAATTTGAATATTTGTACAATGCATCTATTTGGTTTCTTTCTTGCAACAATCAAAAACAAGCAATGAATATGTATTTTACGATGAAATCCAAAGGAATGTTGACAGAAAAAGTATTGAACAATTTAGCAGATTCGTTTTTGAATATAACCGATTCTTTTGAATGGCTTACGGAGTATAGTTTTGATAAAAATGATAAACTATTTTTGGAAAAATTAGTAGATAAAAAGATTTATCATTTAATAATGAAAAAAAGTACAAAAAAAAGGGAAATATTTGACAATGAATGATTTTTTTGAAATATTAGCGGTTTGGTATGCAGAAAATAAACGAGAATTACCTTGGAGAAATCAAAAAGACCCGTATAAAATATGGATTTCTGAAATTATCTTGCAACAAACACGTATAGACCAAGGATGGAATTATTATCTTCGTTTTATTGAACGTTTCCCCGATGTTTTTAGTTTAGCCAATGCCTCAGAAGATGAAATTTTAAAATATTGGCAAGGTTTAGGATATTATTCTCGTGCAAGAAATTTGCATCAAGGAGCAAAATTTATAGTGTTTACTTATAATGGTATTTTTCCAAATGAATATGATAAAATCAAACAAATAAAAGGAATTGGCGATTATACAGCAGCGGCAATAGCTTCTTTTGCTTTTAAATTGCCATTTCCGGCTATTGACGGAAATGCTTATCGTGTTTTGGCAAGAATTTTTGGAGTGTCAACCCCTATTGACACCATTCAAGGGAAAAAAGAATTTAAACTATTGGCAGAGAAGATTATTGATAAAAAACAACCAGATATTTTCAATCAAGCAATAATGGATTTTGGCGCAACTTGGTGTAAACCCAAAAATCCTAATTGTGATTACTGTCCTTTTGAAAATATTTGTTTCGCAAAAAATCATTATTTACAAGATTGTTTGCCGATTAAGTCAAAAAAAATACAACTGAAAAAACGATATTTTTATTATTTCAATATTATTGATAGCGGTTTTACTTATCTTCACAAACGAACTTCTAAAGATATTTGGACAGGATTGTATGAATTTCCTCTTATAGAATGTGAACGAAAATATGACATAGGAGAAATTATTGATTTTCAAGAGTTTAAAAACTATTTTTCAGAATGTTCGTTTAGAATAAAGAAAATTCTTCAACCAATAAAACACCAGTTAACACATCAAACAATTATTGCACAATTTATTGAGATAGAAATAATTAGTGGATTTTTTTTGTGTCAATCAAATTTTTTGAAAATAAAAAAAGAAGAAATGTCAAATTTCCCTATTAGCCGTCTAATGGAGTTGGGGATAGATAAATAGTGTTGAATATCAAGTTAATATCTCTACTATTAAAAGATTGTTTTGTTTTTTATACATTACAAAAAAATAGATTTTTATAACTTTGTTTGTGGAATCTTGTGAAATCTATCACTATCTTTTAATAAAAAAAAGGAATATACAATAATTTGTCTTTTTTTTTCGTTATCTTTTTTAAACTATATAGATTAAATAGGTTATATAAATTTTTATGATGAACAAAATTAGACAAAGTATATATATCGCATTTTTTTTAGTTCTATCCATTCCAACTTTTGCCCTTAACATTAAAGTGAGATTGTTGACAGAACTCACTCCACAATCTGTTGTATTTTCTACTGTATCAGGAAGATATACATTAATTTGTGACAACAATAAATTGTCAAGTATTAATATAGAAGCAGGCTCTTCAATAACGATAACCTATTTTGAAAAGAAAGTTAGATTAGAACAAGGAATAGAATTGATAGGCACATTTTCGGAAGTAGAATTTATTGGAACAAAATACAACAATGTTTTTTCGCTGAAAACGGAGAAATTGCCACAAGAACGAGTTTACGAAGAAAATTTACGAATAACTCCTCTTAGTAATACTTTGTTGTTGGTAAATACTATTAATTTAGAGAAATATATAGCAGGAGTTGTTCAATCGGAGATATATGGCAGTTCTGATGATGTAGAATTCTTTAAAATACAAGCAATTGCCTCAAGAACTTATTGTTTAGCAAATCTTAATAGACACATAAAACAAGGTTATAATATGTGCGATGCTGTTCATTGTCAATCGTATAAGGGACGATGTACGCAAGCTGATATTTTGCGAGCGACATACGAAACATTCAACGATGTAATAGTGGATTCTACCAATAAATTAATATCTCCAGCATATCATTCTAATAGTGGTGGTCAAACAGAATCGGCGGGAAATATTTGGCAACATGATATCTCCTATTTGCAATCAAAACAAGATACATTTAGTGTTGGAGCAAGAAATTATGAATGGGAAAAATTGTTACCCAAAAGAATTTGGAAGGAATATTTTGTAGAAAAATATGGAGAAAAATATCTCAAAGATACAGAAGAACAACGAGCAATTTATTCTTTTGAACAACCTAATCGTGTAAAATATTGGATTATTGGCTCCGATTCTATTTTATTAAAAGATATGCGTACCTATTTTAAATTGCGTTCTACTTTTTTCTCTGTTTATCCCGAAGGAGATTATGTTCGTTTGAAAGGGAAAGGTTATGGTCATGGAGTAGGATTGAGTCAAGAAGGTGCTATAGAAATGGTAAAACAAGGATATAGTTGTATTGATATTTTATGTTTTTATTTTAATGATGTTCGTATTATAAAATATACAGATATAATTGATTTATAGTTATATGGAAATAATTATATATATTATTGTTATTACATTATTGTTGGTTGGTCTTGCAGGTTGTATTGTTCCTGTTTTGCCAGGACCTCCGATAGCATATCTTGGAATAATTGTTTTGCAAATGACATCAAAAGTTGATTTTTCTATAACAACTTTGTTGATGTTAGGCTTGCTTGCTCTTGGGGTTACTATCCTCGATTATATTGTTCCGGGAATAGGAACAAAAAAATTTGGTGGTTCAAAATTAGGAACAATTGGTTGTTTTATTGGAACAATAGCAGGATTATTTCTTTTCCCACCGATAGGTATTGTTGTTATGCCTTTTGTTGGAGCATTGTTGGGAGAATTGCTCAATGGAACACCATTAAATCCATCTTTACGTGCAGCCATTGGGGCTTTAATTGGTTTTTTGGCAGGCACTTTTGCCAAATTTTTAGTTTGTTTTATTTATATAGGATTTACTATTTGGGCAATATTTTAAGCACCATCTTTTTTTAGTGTAAAACCAAATGTAGTACCTTTTCCCAATTCACTTCTAACGGTAAGATTTTGTTTGTGTGCATCAATAACATGTTTTACAATTGCTAAACCTAATCCAGAGCCTCCTGTTTTGCGAGAACGGTCTTTGTCAACTCTAAAAAAGCGTTCAAATATTCGCGGAAGATATTGATTATCAATTCCTATGCCATTGTCAGTTATTTCTATTAAATATTTTGTTGATTCTTCAAAAAATGAAATTTTTACTATTGCATCGCTTTTGTCATTGTATTTAATGGCATTATCTATTAGATTAACAAATACTTTTCGGATATTTTCTTTGTCTGCAATAACATTGTAAATTGTATCGGAAGAAATATCGGTAATAATTTTTACATGAAGTTGTTTTGCTTTAATATCTAAAGTATCAATTACTTCATCAAGAAGTTCTTTGAGGTTAAATTTTTCCATACGAAGCAAATATCGGTCGTTTTCCAATTTTGCAATTTCGTCTAAATCGTTGACAATTCCAATCATTCTATCTATATTGAAAGCACTTCGTTGAAGATATAACATATTGATATTTTCATCGTTGATACCTCCATCCAAAAGCGTAAGAATATGTCCTTGAATTGCAGTTAATGGTGTTTTGAGTTCGTGTGCGACATTGCCAAGAAATTCTTTACGATAATCTTCCAATTTTTTCAATTGTTTAATTTCATTTTCTTTTGCCTGTATATAGGCGATAGTATCTTCTTCAACATCTTCAATATCTTTTGATAAAAAATTTGCAGTAGAATGTGTTTTGTTGGACACCTTAAAATCGTGCATCATATTGTAAATCATACAAATTCTATTGTGAATAAAACGATTGATGCTCAATTTGATAATAAAAACACCTATGATAAAACCAATCATTCCACCGATAAAGATAGAAAGATTTTCAGAAAGATGTATAATTTTATGGCATAATAAAAAAACACCCGAAACAATTAGAATAATTAATCCTGCATTGATTAATGCAATGATAGAAGGTTTAAAATGCTTTTTATCCATAAAACAAACAAATTTATGTTCTTAATTTTGCACCTAATTCTTTTTCATAGGCTGCAACTAATTTATCCATAATGTTTGTTATTTCGTTGTTGGTCAATGTTTTATCTTTGTTTGATAATACATAGCGTATTGCATACGATTTTTTACCCGATTCAATATTTTTTCCTTGATAAACATCAAACAAATTGACAGATTTTAGATAACGTTTTTCTGTTTTAAAACTAAGAGATTCAATTTGTTCGTAGGTAATATTTGTATCTATCAACAATGCCAAATCTCGATTGACTTCCGGAAATTTATTTAAATCTTCAAAAGTTACTTTTTGACCTTTGCATGCTTTTACCAATAAATTACAATCTATTTCAGCATAAAATACTTTTTGTTTAATGTCAAAACTTTCTAAAATTGCAGTTTTAACTTCTCCTATTTCTATTATTGGTTCGTTGTCCAAAAGATATGTAAGTACATTGTTCATGTAATTGTTTTCCGATGAACATTGTATTTTTAAGCGATTAGTATTGGCATTTGTTTTGTTTATCGCATTGATAATTATGTTTTTAAGAAAAAACACATCTACATCTGTTTGTTTTTCTTGCCAAGATTCATGTTGTTTTTTACCGCTTATCCACAATGCGAGTTTTGGCGTTTCTATATAACGTTGAGTTACATTTTCGTTTGGAGAAATACCAATATTTTTGTGATATACATTGCCAAATTCATATAGTTTCATATCTTTGTTGGCATGATTAATATTGTGAATAATATTTTCTAATCCACCAAACAAAAGCGTTTGTCGCATATTTTGTAAATCTCGACTTAAAGGATTTATCAATGAAATACTTTCTTCTTTTTTGATAAAACTAAATTTTTCAGCGTATTCTGCTTTGGTTAAGGAATTATTCATTACTTCACAAAATCCATTGCTGCTCAAATAGTTAGATATAGTTTCTTTATATTCTATCATTGGATTTTGAGGTAAAAAAGATAGTGAATAATTTATCTGTGTTGGAATTTCTATATTATTGTAGCCGTAAATACGTAGAAATTCTTCTATTAAATCGGCTTCGCGAGTTACATCTACTTTGTTAGTAGGAATTTGAAAAATTGCTTTTTCGTTGTCTTGCTCAATGGCATTTATTCCTATAGCACTCAATGTATTGACAACTATTTCATTAGGAATATTTTTGCCGATTAATTGAGATAAACGTTTGAAATTCAATTCGATTTTACAATTTTCAAATTCTTGAGGATAAAAATCTTCTATTGTTGAGATTTCTCCACCTGCCAATTCTTGAATTAACAAGGCTGCACGTTCTATGGCTTTGCGAGTAATTTGAGGGTCACAACCTCTTTCGTAACGGAAAGAAGCATCGGTTTTTAAACCATGACGTTTTGAAGTTTTACGAATAGAAACAGGATTGAAATAAGCACTTTCCAAAAAGACATTGGTGCTTTGTTCGGTAATACCAGATTTTTCTCCACCAAAAACACCAGCAATGCACATAGGTTCAGAAGCATTGCATATCATCAAATCTTGGTCGCTAAGCTTACGTTCAACGCCGTCTAAGGTAATAAATGGCGTATTATCTTTTACAAGTTTTACAACAACCTGATTATCAATAATTTTATCTGCGTCAAAAGCATGTAATGGTTGTCCCATTTCAAACAATACAAATTGAGTAACATCTACAATATTATTAATCGGACGTATGCCAATAGCATTCAATTTGTGTTTGAGCCAGTCTGGAGAAGGTGCAACTTTTACATTTTTTATACACAAACTTGTATATCGAGGACATTTTTCTTTGTCTTCAACATTTACACGAATATAATGAGGAGCATTTCCAGAAAAGCTTGTTGTATCTGGATATTTCAATCTATTTTGTTGATTGTATTTCAAATTGTAAACAGCCAAAAGGTCTTTTGCTACACCTATATGAGAAGTGGCATCAGAACGATTGGGAGTAAGACCTATTTCAAAAACAATGTCATCAGAGATGTTAAAATATTCACTTGCAGGAGTTCCGGGAGTTGGATTATCTTTCAAAACAATAATCCCTTCGTGAGAATTGCCAATGCCAATTTCATCTTCTGCACAAATCATTCCTTCAGATTCTACTCCACGAAGTTTGGATTTTTTTATTTTAAAACATTCTCCTTCAATAGGATAAAGAGTTGTCCCAATAGGAGCGACTATTACATTTTGACCTGCGGCAACATTGGAGGCTCCACAAACAATGTTTAAAGGAGTTTCTGTTCCAATATCTACAGTTGTTATATGTAAATGGTCTGAATTTGGGTGCATTTCACAAGTAAGGACTTTACCAGTTACCAAATTTGCAAGTCCTCCGGGAATTGTTTGGTATTTTTCTGTGGTTTCTACTTCTAATCCACAACCTGTGAGCATTTCTGCTACTTCTTCTGCTGGTAATTCTATTGCTGTATATTCCTTTAACCAATTGTAGGATATTTTCATTGTTGACTATTTTTATTTTTTATTAGACTAATTTTTTTTAGGTTTTTGACCGTTTAATGTAAAACTTATAGCACTTACTTTTGGTAAGTCGTAATATTGTGTTAAATTCTGAATATTAATAATATAATTGCCTTTTTCTGGAAATTCTCTTTCAGAAAAGACATCTATATTTGTTGTCCAAATGTCTCCTTTGGCTGTTCCTAAAAAGTTTCCATCTAAATCTTTGATAGACAAATGTTTAATAAAAACACTTTCTTGTCCATTTGGATATGTAATTATCACTTGTAACGGTATCAAACTATGTTCAAAAGTATTCCAAACGCTCAATTGAATATTTAAATCGTAAACTAAATCAGGATGTTCTATTTTTAACGTATCTTCAAATGGGACAAAGCGATTCCAAACACTGCCTGAAAAGAAATGTGCTTTTTCTTGGGTGTGTGAAAAATGACAACCATAAAACAATCCTACAAATAAGATTAATAATAAAGTCAAACTACTTCGGTTCATAAAAATGCTTAATGAATAAAATAATAGACACTCAAACAAATTTTAATTATAATCTGCAAAGATAGCATTTTTTACAGAAACCGTAAAATGTTTTGCAAATTTTTTCTTGAAAGCATATCTCTTTGACATGTTTACATCCCACCAAAACCAAAAATATCACACTTTTTGGAATAAAATGTTACATAACTTAGTTAATATTTTAGAATATTATTTTGTTTTCAAGTATTTTAAATATTTTTTTGGAAGAAAACTCATATCTTTAATATCTTTAGGAAGATTTTTGTTTCCTTGAGTTAGAATATACAATGGTTGAAAAGAGGTTGGCTTTTTCCTTTTTTGCATAAGTGGAAAGAAAAAACCATTTTTTGCCCAACATTGTATTTGTAAACTATCATTTATAGGCACTAAATTTTTTCCCTTGATTAATAATGGCATTTCTTCCAAAACAACACCTTTGCTACCAAAGTCAATTTCTATATCATACATACCTGAACTGTCACAAAAGAATGAATATCTCTCATACCAATGCCACCAACATTCTGTCATCACGTACATTCTACCTTTTTCTAAAAAAGCATTTTTTACAAACGTTTTTCTCTGAATGCTATCACTCCATGCTCCGAGAGCTTCTATTTTCCAAGAGTCAAATCCTGCATTATAACTATAGAGCGTTATTACTGGAAGATGAAATACATGCTCAATTTTCATATTGTCATTTGAAGGATAAAGATGAACCATTTTCGGATTATTGATGGTTGTTATAAATAAAGTGTCAAAATTCTTTCGTATTCGGCAAGTGTCTGGATGCCACAGCCATATATCTACTCCAATTCCTGCATTAAAATAACAAACTCCTATACTATCATTTAAGATAACAAATTTTCCTTGTCCATTGTTCCCATAATAGGTTTGTGCCTCTATGCGGTTAGCAAACAAACAAATTATCAAAAAAATAAATGTTATTATTAGACGTTTTTTATAAATCATTTTTTTATCTTTTATTGTAAATATAACTATTCCCATTTTTTTCTGCTGTTCTAATATGTTCTTGTGGAGTACTTGAAAATGATTCTAATGAATTATAAAAAGGAGCTAACTGATAATTGTTTCGACTTGGTGTTCCCCTATAAGAATAAACATCACCTCTATAATTAGCTGCTCTTTCAAGCACTTGATTATTACTCGTTCTACCTAGTGGTTTCCCGTTGTTATCAACATAAAAACCTAATTCACCCAAAAAATACTGATGAGCATGTTTAAACTCATGTAACATAGTGCCTGTAGTTCCAGCATATTTTTCTGCCATGTTAATATTAATAATATTCTGTCCGTCATTATTTACACCTCCATAAGTCAAACTACCCGCGGCATCAGCATAATTTCCTCCAATATCTTTATTAAAGGAAATATCCCCAAAAGTTAAATAATAAA
>JAZSKB010000022.1:0-2388 GCA_045534635.1 Bacteroidales bacterium | reverse complement strand
GAACAAAGAAAAGATGCATTAAAAAAACAAAAAGCAGAAGTCAAACTCTATATAGCACAATGGGAGAGAGGTCATGCAGGAGAAGGAAAAGGGAAAGATAAAACTTGTACAGCAGAAGGAGACCTTTGTGTTCTTTGGTTTCGATGTGAATTAGAATGTCCGAAAGGTATTTATATTTCTGCAGGAGCTGGAATAGACAAAAAGGATGATGCTGCTGTGTCAATTGTAGATGACCCTGACCCATGGGATAGAGAATTTCCAAAAAGAATCCTTGTTGAATTTCCAAATGAATGGAATACCGATATTAATTTGGATAATTTTTTAGGAGGTGGAAATGAATTTGTTGTAAATGAAGATATTATTGAAGGAGAAGATTCTTATCTTTTAGAAATGTTGGGAATAGACGATCCTTGTGTAATCAAAGCAGGAGAATATCCTATGTATATGAATGGAGAAGGAAATTATGTGATTGAATTTATGGTAGATAGAATTTCTCTTGACTTTGATTTTTGGGGAACAGCAATTAAATTAAAAATTGGAGACCAAGACCAACTTTCTTCTACCTATTCTGGTTATTCTGAATTTTCTGAAGTTTCTGATAGGACTGGTTATGTGATTTATGCAGAATTTTTAAGTGAATGGAATGATAATCCTGATGCAATAAACATAATGGAATCTATTCGAGACAATGGAGGATTAGATGTAAATGAAGACATTATTGTAGATGAGGATTCTTATTTATTTGAAGTATTCCCTTATCCTTGTGTAATCCGAGCAGGTCGCTATCCAGTTTTGACTGAAGACGGAGTAAATTATATTATTGCTTTCGCAGTAGAACCTCTTTAATCAAATTTAAGGAAAGGAGATATTCTCCTTTCCTTTTTGTTTTTAATAAAATAAAGAAAAAAATGAAAAGAACGAATATAAAATGGCTATTGTGTAGTGTGTTATTAGCAATAATGTTCCAGTCTTGTTGGTTTATAAAACAAATACCAGAAACTGTTCGGAGTTTACATGTTATGTTGAAATGTGTATCTTTAGAAAAGAAAACAGTAAAAGAGTATTCTTATGGAGAAAAATACAAATTTATATTAAAAAATGATGGTATATATATTCCTTGTATAGTTAATGGACTTCCAGATACTTTATTTTATGATTCTGGTTTAGATGATGGAATTTGTCGTTGGATTTATTCAGATACATGTTTTAAAATTAAACCAATAATGAAACATACATTTAAATCTGCTACAAAAATTCATACGGTAAAACAAGGGTTAGTGGTAAATGATATTCAAACTCAATGGTTTAATTTTAGTAAATATGTAAGTTTTTTAAAATATAATAAAATAAAGGAAAAAAAATCTCCTATATGTGAAGATAATAAAAGAAGTGTTTTTAGGGGTAAAGAATTTATGTTAGGAAATAATGTTTTTATGTCAGGGAATTATGCAAAAGGTAGATTACTATTAACCTTTTCAGATACAACAATTACATTATTAGATACTAATAGTATTTATGATACAACAGGATATATAAAATTAGACGTTAACTTTAAAACCAATAATGGTTTTTCATCTAATATTCCACAGGTAAAATTAGTAATAGATACAACTCTTTACGAATTTATGTTTGACACAGGTTCAGACGCTTATATAATACTAAGTGATAAAACTTTACATAGAAAAGAAAAAGAAATAGTGTATGTAGGAGAATATTTTTATGATTTGTCAGGAGCGGTAATAGATACAGTAAGTATATCAGTAAACCCTGTAGTTATGAGCGGTATGGATACACTAAATACACCTATTATGTTTATGAAATCTATAAATCATAACAATATGGGAATTAGATTTATTTCACAATTTGATTGGATAATAGATAAGCATAAAGGTGTTATGTATGCAAAACCAATATTTCCTATAATAAAGGAAAGAGGCGAATCAATAAAACTAAAAGCGTATAAAACCAAAGAAACAACAGATGGTAATTTAACAATTGTCGCCCATAAACTAAACCAAGAGAAAGTGTACCCTTTGGGAACTATTATCAAATCAGTAAATGGTGAGGCAATAACGGCAGAAAACATCTGTGATTATAAGAAAAAATTAAACAACACCAATGATTGGAGTAAACTGGAGTTAGAAGTAGAACTTCCCCAAGAAAAAGAAGAAATCCCAACCCCAGAAGAACCCCAAAACACAAAAAAATCTAAAAAAGAAAAGAAAAAATAAAAGAAATTCACAAGGAAAAGGAGATATTCTCCTTTCCTTTTAATTTTTAATAAAATACAGAAAAAATGAAAAGAACGAATATAAAATGGTTTTTATGTAGTGTGTTATTAGCAATAATGTTCCAGTCTTGTTGGTTTATAAAACAAATACCAGAAAC